>JANLIB010000214.1 GCA_024653675.1 Gallionella sp.
CTCAAGAAATTTTAACGCTTACATATCAAACATATGCGGCGCGCTAAAATTTCTTTCGCGCCTTGTCTCGCTTAGGATTTTGAATTAATAGAGGCGCCCTAGGATCAATCATGCAGTGTTACACTGCGGCGCTGGTAAGCTGCATCAAGCCAGCATTATTGATCCGGCTCGGATAGAAATTACATTCCGTTCGGCCTGAGCCTGTCGAAGGCCATTAGCCATTCATGTTTCGACAAGGCCTTTAGTCCTGAGCGAAGTTGAAGGGTCAACACGAACGGCTTCATACTTTATGCGTGCCGAATCTATAAGCTATAGCTTGGCACCTTCGGCATCATAGGGTGTTGTAGATACATTTTGTGGTTCATCCCCACCCGAGTGGGGAACACTTGCTAGCGAGGTTTCGCAAAACTGGAACACGCACATTAGCTACGCCGAGGACGGCAGCACAGTGGAGGTGGTGCTGCTGGAAGCGCGCGCCAATTGGTCTTATCCGCTTGAGATGCAGCACGATCGGGCAGATTAATTTTTCTGCATCATATCGCTGTTGTTAACGACGTCCGGATAGTCATGGCACTCGGTTAAGCGATTTTTCACCAATTCGCCGTCGTTTCTGCGTCAGTTTGGTAGGTTGGGTTAGCGCAGCGTAACCCAACAATCTGCCTTGTTTCATCAGTGTTGGGTTACGCTGCGCTAACCCAACCTTGTGCTTGGTTTTTTTCGATTGCCGGGAAGTGTATACCCGTGGGTGGCTCATGACATGAGCCTGTCGCCAATCTTTTTTATGACAACCTATGAGCAGTATTGCCGTGATCGGAGCGACTGCCACGCTAACATTGTAGCGCGCATATCTTCTGGACAAACAGATTGATGGTAAGTACAGTCTGCACTATGTTTAGCAGCCGCTTTCAATGCCCCGTAGTTATTTCCAGTCACGCAAGGATTCGCATGATCGAGCGCGACATTAGCGATGAGATGTTGCTTGATGTGATTGATGCCGGCGCGGCATGATAATTTGTTATGCGCGGTGCTGGTATTGGAAGGTTACGTTGTTGTTAAGACGGTTATGCATCATTTTACGGTTTTGTAGGAGATCGCCATGCACACTACTTATTTTGATGAGGACGACATTCTCGTCATCCGCCTGTCTGATAAACCCATTACTCGTGAGGTTTCGCAAAACTGGAACACGCACATTAGCTACGCCGAGGACGGCAGCACAGTGGAGGTGGTGCTGCTGGAAGCGCGCGCCAATGGGTCTTATCCGCTTGAGATGCAGCACGATCGGGCGGATTAATTTTTCTGCATAATATCGCTGTTGTTAACGACGTCCGGATAGTCATGGCACTCGGTTAAGCGATTTTTCACCAATTCGCCGTCGTTTCTGCGTCAGTTTGGCAGGTTGGTTTTTTTCGATTGCCGGGAAGTGTATACCCGTGGGTGGCTCATGACATGAGCCTGTCGCCAATCTTTATTATCCAGGTTTGTTCATTAGCCAATAAACTCGTCATTCCCGCATCGTAGGTCAGCATTGAGGTTTTGTCCGCTCTGCGGCGTGTTTGTATCACTGGATTCCCGCCTACGCGGGAATGACGGAGCTAATGGATAATTTTGGGTTATGACAACCCCAACCTCTCCCGCAATTCGGCGATGATGGCGGGGTCGAGCGGCATGTTGCCGCTCCGGCTTCTCCGTTCGATGTCCATGAGCAGCGCTTCGACCATTTCCTTGCCGTCTTTGGTCTTGACGGCTTGCAGCGGGGTCTTGCCGTTCAGGGCGGGGAGTTTTTCTTCCGGCCATTTGCTGTAGTGCTGGCGCATGTATTCGGCGATTTTCGCCTGGATTTCCGGGCGGCTGTTCAATTCTTCCTGTTCCTTCCGGCGCTGCCGGGATTGCGCTGTGTCGCCTTCTTCCTCCATGCGCGACAGCATGGATTGCGGGGACTGGATGACGGTGGTTTTGTAGCGCGCCTTGCCGGGCAATAGTTTTTCCATGAGCGTCTTGAATTGCTTCGCACGGTTTTCGGAATTGACTTCGGCGGCGAGGGTGTCGCCTGCGATGGTCAGGTGGCCGAGGATGGTGTTGTTCCACTCTTTGTGTTTTTTGTTGCCGGGCTTTTGCCAGTCGAATTCGATTTTGCGCAGTTCACCCGTCGGGGCGAATTCCGCGCCGGTGAGTATGCTTTCATCATCCTCGGTCAGGTTAAGTTGCCTGAGGGTATCGAGCGCCTCGCGCGGGGAACAGTCGAGGGTGTAGATCAGCTTGTTGAACACCAGCTGGTCGCCATCAGTGTTTTGCAGTTGCGGCATGCGCGGATTGAGCAGGCGGTCGGTTATGTCGTGGTATATCTCCAGCATTTCATAAACGTAATCCTTGAGCAGATCCGCTGTGAGCGGGAGCTTGCGGTCCTGGATTTTCTTGCGCAGGTCGAGGATGGCGCTTTTTTCAATCGGCGGGAACATTACCGGCGCGCTGGCTTCCAGCATCGTCACCTGATCTATCTTTACCAACTTGGCAAACATGATGTCACCAGTCTGTGTCTGGCGTGATCCGGCATGTTCGGTCACGTCCACTTCTTCTCCTGTGATAATGTCGCGCAGAGTAAAGCCTTCTCCGGGGCGCACCGAAAGGACATCATAGAAACTGAATGGCGCAGCGCAGCATTGTTCAATATAGCGGGCGTACAGCGGATCAAGATGCCTGCCTTTTTTATCCAGATACGCCTGTCCCAGTGTGCGCCCGTCCAGCGCCTCGGGCTTGACCGAGGTTTCGAGCGGGGCGGGCACCCAGTTGTAAAAAAACCAGGGCATGAATATCGGCATGTGCGGCGTGCCGGGCGTGAATGGCTCATCATGCCCTTCGTCCCAAGGCGACATGAATTCATCCCACGCTTCCAGCAACGCTTCCTGCCCGAAATGGCTGCTGCCAAAGCTGAGCAGTTTCGCGGGCGATCCTTCAATCGCGCGGCGTATCCTGCGCCAAAGGAAATCACCCTCGTGAAAGTCGTCCTCGGGCTGAACCTGTTCCGTTTTCAGGCAACATTGTTTGTATTTTTTCCCGCTGCCGCAGTGGCAGGGGTCGTTGCGGCCTGGCTTCATTTCTTTACCTTTCGTGATGTGTATTTTTCTGCGGCTTGGAGTAATTGTTCCAACACCTTGCAACGCAATTCTTCCGGCTCGATAACTTCAACCTCTGGTCCGTGCCTGAGAATGTCCATTGTTAATTCGCGCGGGTCTGACTAGGGAAGGCGCAGTTCATATTCGAGCTTTTCTTGAAGAATACTGCATAGTGCTGTCTGACGCCGGGTGCGATTCAAAATGATGTGGAAGAATAAAGACATTGAGCGCACCGATTGTCAACAATAGATCGCGATGCTGCTCAACAGCGACCGGCGTACACTCCCTTCACCCGCTGGCGGGAGAGGGAATTTGCGCGGCGATCTCCACTCAACGTAGTGAGTTGTCTGGGGTACTTCCACATCAGTTTGAATCGCACCCTTTGACGCCGGGAGCCTATTAGATGGTGCAACCGATAAATCCGCTGTAAACGATCCAATCGTACATGTGTGAAAGATTGTACGCCCAATAAAACATATGGAAAACACTCCGCGAAGGAAATTTTCCGGGAAGCCCGCTGTGCTGTGGGATAATTGCAGCATGAACTCCACCCTGCTTTCCGGCCTCAATCCACCCCAAATACAAGCCGTCACCCTGCCGCACCAGTCCGCGCTGATCCTGGCCGGGGCGGGCAGCGGCAAGACGCGCGTGCTGACCACACGCATCGCATATCTGATCAGCACCGGCGCGGTCAGCCCGCAGAATATTCTGGCGGTGACGTTCACCAACAAGGCGGCGAAGGAGATGGTCACGCGCCTGTCGGCGATGCTCCCTGTCAATACGCGCGGCATGTGGATCGGCACTTTTCACGGGCTGTGCAACCGCTTGTTGCGCGCGCATTACCGCGAGGCGAATCTTCCGCAGACCTTCCAGATACTCGACAGCGGCGACCAGTTGTCCGCGATCAAGCGCTTGATGAAGGCGATGAATGTGGATGACGAAAAGTATCCGCCGCGCGAAATGCAGTTCTTCATCAGCGGCAACAAGGAGCAGGGGCTGCGCGCAAATGAGGTTGAAGCCTACGATCCGTACACGCGGCGCAAGGTGGAGGTGTTCGCCGAATACGATGCGCAGTGCCAGCGCGAGGGGGTGGTGGATTTTTCCGAATTGCTGCTGCGCTGCTATGAACTGCTGTCGCGCAACCAGCAACTGCGCGAGCATTACCAGGAGCGCTTCAGGCACATTCTGGTGGACGAGTTTCAGGACACTAACCCGTTGCAGTACCGCTGGCTGAAATTACTGGCAGGGGTTGGTGAAAATAGCACTCGCCTCCCCCACCCCAACCCTCCCCCGGAGGGAGAGGGGGCAAACGTATCGCTGCGCGATGATTCGCCGGCTTCTGCGCTGTTTGCGGTGGGCGACGATGACCAGTCCATCTATGCGTTCCGCGGCGCGAACGTTGGCAACATGCAGGAGCTGCTGCACGATTTCCACGTCGAGAACGTCATCAAGCTGGAGCAGAACTACCGCTCGCACGGCAACATTCTCGACGCCGCAAACGCGCTGATCAGCCGCAACCGCAACCGCCTCGGCAAGAACTTGTGGACTTCGGAGAGCGGCGGCGAGCCGTTGCGCGTGTACGAGGCGCCGACGGATGTGGAGGAGGCGGGTTTCATCGTCAGCGAGATACAGCAGTTGAAATCCGAGGGAGTCAATCTCAGGGAGATCGCGCTGCTGTACCGTTCCAACGCGCAATCGCGGGTGCTGGAACACGCGCTGGTCTCCGCCGGCTTGTCCTATCGCGTGTATGGCGGGCTGCGCTTCTTCGAGCGCCAGGAGATCAAGCACGCGCTGGCCTATCTGCGCTTGATGGAGAACACCGATGACGACAACGCGCTGCTGCGCATCATCAATTTCCCGGCGCGCGGAATAGGCGCGCGCAGCGTCGAACAGTTGCAGGAAGCGGCGAAGCAAAACAATACCACGCTGTTCGATGCCGCAGCGCGGGCAGGCGGCAAGGTATCTGCGTTCGTTGCATTGATCGAATCGCTGCGCAGCGCAACGCGCGAGCTGCCGCTGCCCGAGATCACCGACCATGTGCTGGAACACAGCGGCCTGTTCGCGCATTATAAAAATGAAACCGGCGCGAAGAAGCGCGAGGCCGAAGAGCGGCTGGAGAACCTGAACGAGCTCATCAACGCGGCGACGCTGTTCGTCCACGAGGCAGAGGATGACAGCCTGACTTCGTTCCTTGCTCATGCATCGCTGGAGGCGGGCGAACATCAGGCGGGCGATCAGGACGATGCGCTGCACCTGATGACCGTGCATTCGGCGAAGGGGCTGGAGTTTCACACCGTGTTCATCACCGGCCTGGAAGAGGGCTTGTTTCCGCACCAGAACAGTATCAATACCGATGGCGGACTTGATGAAGAGCGCCGCCTGATGTATGTGGCGCTCACCCGCGCGCGGCGCAGACTTTACCTGAGCTTTGCGCAAAGCCGCATGTTGCACGGGCAGGTGAGTTACGGCAGGGCATCAAGTTTTTTGCGCGAACTGCCGGATAATTTGCTGCATTGGCTTACTCCGCGCGTTGCAGAGCGCGGCCGTTATTCTGCTGCCGGATATTCAGCGCCCCTCACCCGCGCTGACACGCCACAAGCCCTCACCCCCAACCCCTCTCCCGCTTGCGGGAGAGGGGGGCGCGTCAGCGCGGGTGAGGGCTTGTGGCGTAGCGGCCAGGCAGTATTCCACACCAAATTCGGCGAAGGGGTGATCGTCAATCTCGAAGGCAGCGGCGCGGATGCACGCGTGCAGGTGAATTTCCGCAAGGCCGGGGTAAAGTGGCTGGCGCTGGAATATGCGAAGCTGACGCCAGTGTAGGGGCGAGATTTATCGCGCCCTTTTGTTGGTAGATGAATAGATTAGGGCGCGATAAATCGCGCCCCTACGGGAATGTCCTGTCGTCGCGGACAAATACATCGCCTTGCGCTGGCGCGGAGCCGGCTTCTTTTTCAGCCGGGAAGATGTCGCAATAGCTGGCATACAGCGAAGTGAATACGAGAGGCAGCAATATCAGCCAGCCGAGCATCATCGGTATGCTGGCGAGTATCGCCAGGAAAAAGAATGTCATGCCATACACCAGCATCGGCCCAGCGTTGTGAAGAAAGGCGCGCAGGCTGAGTTTCATTGCCAGCAGCGGTGTCACGTTGTTGAAGTACACCAGCAACGGCGCGAATTGCATCGCCATCAGAAGCACGCTGAACAATGTAATGCCGAGTAATACCGCCAGTCCTGCTCCTGCGATAGCTTGCTGGAAAATTTCAGGGTCTTCAGCCGGAATGCCGCTCATTAGAATGCCGACCAGTTGCGTGCCGCCAGCCAGCATCATCAAGCCGAATATCAGGAACTGGCTGACCAGCGCGATGCCGCCCAGCGTGACGAGTTGCGCCATATGCTGCTGGAAGCCGGTGAACAGATGCGCCAGTTCCAGTTCTTCACCCTGTTGTAATGACCGGCAACCGGCCATCAGCCCAACCAGAATTACCGGCATCAGCAGGCTCACCAGCGGCTCGCCTACCACGGGCACGCTGGAAATTGCCACGGCTGAGATCAGGCAAATCAACAGCAATACTATCCATAGCAGCGGTGATTTCATGAACAGAGCATAGCCCCGTTTGATCCATTCCCATCCCTGCCCTGCCTTCAAATGTTTCGGTTCCATGTTGCCTCCTTATAGGGCATCTCTAAAAATCCACATTTTAGTTCCGGCATAACCTGAAGGTTAGCCTACACAGCAACTTCGTTGTATCCCAACTGCTGCGTTGCGCAAAAAATTTCTTGCTTACATATCATCCATATGCGGCGCTGCGAAATTTTTCGCGCGCCTTGCATTTGGGCGAACTCTGAATTTTTAGAGGCGCCCTATAGCCAGACGGCTTGCGGGTTTGCGATGTGATTTATCAGGATGCGCTCGAACCGGCGCGGGTCATGCGCATTTACCAGCTCGCCGTCGCGCGGCAGATGCATGTCATACAGGCGTGACAGCCAGAAACGCAGCGCGGCCATGCGCAGCATCAGCGGCCATGCATCACGTTCGCAATCCAGCAGCGGGCGCACCGCATGATAGGCGCACAACAGGGTCCGCGTGAGTTGCTTATCCAGCCTGCCGTCGGCGTCCATGCACCAATCGTTGACGGTAATCGCCACGTCGTACAGCAGCGCATCATTACAGGCGAAATAAAAATCGATCAACCCGCCGATGCGATTCTCCTCCAGCAATACATTGTCGCGGAACAGGTCGGCATGGATCACGCCTTGCGGCAGGGACACCGGGTTTTGCCGGCCGTGCAGCGCGGCTTCATTATCCAGCAACGCTGCCTGCGCCGCATCCAGAAATGGCCGCACCTGCGGAGCCGTTGCCGCGCGCCATGCGGCGCCGCGCGGGTTGGGCATGATCTGTGAGAAACTCTGTCCGGCGATGTGCATCTGTCCGAGCATCGCGCCTATCGCAGCGCACTGCGCGTGGTTCGGCTCGCCGATGGATTTGCCGCTCAGGCGGCTGACGATGCAGGCGGGCTTGCCTTTGAGCGTACCCAGAAACTGGTTATG
This sequence comes from Gallionella sp., assembly GCA_024653675.1. Lineage (GTDB taxonomy): Bacteria > Pseudomonadota > Gammaproteobacteria > Burkholderiales > Gallionellaceae > Gallionella. Next base: position 7,662 of record JANLIB010000214.1, read on the forward strand.
GCGATTCGCCACCGGATTGGGGCAGGGGATGCCGTGGCGCGCCAGATGCGCCATCAGATTCAGATAGAACGGCAACTTGCCGGCGGTGAGTTTCTCGAACAGCGTGAGCACGAAGCGGCCATTGCCGGTTGTCACAAAATAGTTGGTGTTCTCGATGCCGGAAGCGATGCCCTGCAATTCCAGCAGTTGCCCCAGGGAATAATCTGCCAGCCATGCGGCGAGTTCCGCCTCGGTAACCGTAGTGAAAACCGCCATGGTTAAAAGCGGCGGATAACCCAGCGCGGGGGGCGGAAACCGGAATCAAGGCTTTCCTGCCGGACGAATTTTCCGTCACCCTGGTCGTCGACAAGATAATAGGGTGCGCCATGCTTGGGCGTGATCTTGATCATGTATACCTTGCCATTGGCGCGGTATTCCTCGACTGTTTGCCCGGCTTCTTTGGTAATAGTCACCGACGACTCTTCGTCGGGATTTCCGGTATCCGGACCGGCATCGAATACAGGTGGCGGAGGCAGCGGTTCGAGTTCCGCGGGCGCCGGTTGAGCGGCGAAGACGGAAGCGGATAGACCGCCCAGCAGCAGAAATAACAGGATGCGCATCGCGTCGGTCTCTATGAATTGGAATGAGCGCATTTTAGCCGATGCGCGCGGAGTCTGCCCATGTTGCTATAGGGCGCCTCTATTCATTCAAAATTCTAAGCGAGACAAGACGCGAAAGAAATTTTAGCGCGCCGCATATGTTTGATATGCAAGCGTTAAAATTTCTTGAGCAACGCCGTATCGCGACGGAGTTTGGATTAATAGCGGCGCCCATTACAAAGGTTTGTTGCGGCGCAGACATAACCTTCAGGTTATGTCGCAGCAAAAAACGATGAGTTTCCGTACACAACAATCCCAGCCTATCCGATAAGCATGAATACAGGCAGGGCACGCTTCATCTCTGTGTCCTCTGTGTTCTCTGTGGCTTGAATTGCAGTTGTCAGGTTATTTCAGCACATTACTCAGGCAATGCGGGATGGCCGTAGTAATAACCCTGCGCATAGTCCACCCCGATCTCGGCGATGATCTTTGCGGTCACTTCGTCCTCGACGAATTCGGCCACGGTCTTGAGGCCGAATTGATGCGCCATGCTGTTGATATGCTCGACCATGATGCGATCGCGCTCGTCGGCGACAATCTGGCGGATAAAGCTGCCCTCGATCTTCACGTAGTCGATAGCCAGATACTTCAGGTACATGAACGACGAGAAGCCGCTGCCAAAATCATCCAGCGCGACGGAGATATTGTTGGCGCGCAGCTCTTCGATCACCAGACCGACCTGGGTCAGGTTTGGCAAGGCTTCGCGTTCGGTGATCTCCAGCACGACACATTCGCACGGGACGCCCGAACTTCGCACCAGTTCCGGGATTCCGCGCACCCACTCGATATCCTTGAAGCTGGACGGAAACAGATTAAAAAACAATTTGATTTCCGGCTGGCTCTTTACGATCAGCGCATAATGCGCCAATCCCCTGCGGAATACCTCGCGATCCAGTTCCTGAGCCAACCCCAGGTCTTCGGCCACCTCGGCGAACTCCTCTGCAGGAACGACTGAATCCCCATCGCGGATGCGCCCCAGCACCTCATAGGCCATCACGCCGCCGGTTTGCACATTGACGATAGGTTGCAGGAATGCCTCGATGCGATCTTCGCGCACGGCCCTGCGCAAAATATCGCCCTGTTTGAAAATGGCCATCATGCCGTGATCCTCTTCGGCTCCCGCAGTCATCACCTGGTTCTTGCCGCTCGTCTTGGCCTTGTACAACACCACATCCATGGCCGAATAGATTTCTTCAGCTGTCTTGCCATCCTCCGGGTAGCTCACCATGCTGAAGCTCGCGGTCATACGTATCTTGCCGACCGGCAATTCAAATGTCTTTTCGGCCAGCGACTGATGCAGCTTGTTGGCCACCTGCAATCCCCTGGCGACTTCTGTTTCCGGAAGTATGATGGCGAATTCATCCCCTCCCAGGCGCGCGAGCACGTCCGCACGGCGCAACTCGACGCCAAACAGGATGGTGACCTGCTGGAGCACCATGTCACCTATCGGGTGACCGAAGGTGTCATTGATGTACTTGAAGTCATCCAGGTCGATCATGATCACCGAAAATCCCCGGTCATGGCGAGTCGCGCGGGTGATTTCATTCTGCATGAATTCCTGGAATTTCCGGCGGTTGTACAGCCCCGTCAGCGGATCGCGCACGGACAGCTCCTCAAGCCTGATGCTGTATTCCTGTATCGTTTTGAGCAGGTGATTGAAGTAATCGGTCAACTGCTTAAGCTCCAGCGACCATGAAGAACCGCCGACACGATGGCTCAAGTCCATATTCGCCGTCACGTTACGCATGACGCCCAGCATGTTGGCGATCGGCAATACGACCAGATAATGCAGCAGCAAATACAGCAGGACGAAGACCACGCCCATGACGATCAGCGCATAGCCGACGATGGTATTGATCACCGCGCCAAAAGACGATTTCAGGTTCTTGATCGAATAGGTGATATCTATCACCCCATGCACCGCGCCGACGCGGGATTGCGTGTGGCATGACAGGCACTCCTGCCTGGCCAGAACAGGATAGAGGTAACGGGCAGTATTGTCGTTTATAAGGATCAGTGCATCCTGTCCGCCAACCAGCGCCTGCTTGAGCACGGGATCGCTTTCGATCGCGGCATGTTCGCCCGCCACAACGCCGAACTTGCGCGCCACGACATCGCCGCGGTAGATGTTTATCTTCATATCCGGAAATGTCTCGTTGAGACGTTCCTTGATGCCGGTGATCTCCTGCCTGCTCCACCCCTTGCGCATCGCGGAATACAGGCTCTGGAAAACCAGCATGGAAGTCTGTTGCGCCTCCTGGCGCGCCAGATCATTCACCGCCTGATCGCGCACCGTCGCAGAAACGAGAAATATGATGGCCATGCCCGCCGCCAATGACAAAACAGCCAGTAGCGCCAGGAGTTTCCCCAAAGTCAGCCGTGCGGCAAAGCCCATTATTCTTTTCCCGCCTTTTTTCTCATCGTAAACCTGTCGTTATCTTTACCGGGGCCATCCCGTCACTTCATCAGGGCGTCTTTATTATTATAACCTGCCGCAACAACGCCTCATATGGAATTGCCACGGCCAAGCAATCCGATCAACAGGCGCACGATCCAATAACTGATACGCGCGGCCAACCTGTCCAGCCAGTTTAGCGTCAACCCATCTCCAACTCCGACACGAACCGCATCCCGTGCGATCGCCGCAAGCAGGCTGGCGCGCAACTCTCCGGCAAAGCCTGCTTGCTGCACCGCAAGATTCCCTTCGCGCGCCAGCAGCAAACTGAAAGGGTCGATGTTGGATGATCCCACCGTCGCCCATTGACCGTCCACCACGGCAACTTTTGCATGCAGATAACTGGGCTGATACTCGTAAATCTCGACACCGGCGCCCAGCAATTCGCCATAAAGCGCGTGCGTCGCGTAATGCTGGATCCAGAATTCAACCCTGCCTTGCAACAGCAGCGCAACGCGCACACCGCGCTGCGCGGCCTGCACCAGGGCAAGGCGAAAACCGCGCCCGGGCAAAAAATAAGCATTGGCGATGATGATCTCGTGCCGCGCAGCCTCGATGGCGTTCAGATATGCCCGTTCGATGTCGTGGCGATGGCGCACGTTGTCGCGCAGCAGAAAAGTGATGCCGGGTGAAGTCGATGGCCTTTGTTCGCCCGCCATCAGCAACTTGATTCTTTTTCCGCGCCGGCGGAAATTGGCCCACGACACCACACTCCACAAACGGCGCATGGCCGCGTGAATCTCCCCGGCGGCCAGGCCTTTTACACGCACCGCATAATCCAGCTGAGGAGCGGACAGGGCAGTATGAGCCGGAATATCGTCAATGATGTTGATGCCCCCGACGAAAGCCACCTCGCCATCCATCACCGCCATCTTGCGATGCATGCGGCGCAACCTGCGGTGCCGGTTCCGCCGCAAGGTAAAGGGTGAGATTTCACGCCGGAACCAGCGCACATCGACTTCCGCAGTGCGCATATCGTCCACCCAATGCTGCGGCAAATCCGCCGAACCGTAACCATCCAGCAGCACGCGCACCGCCACCCCGCGTGCAGCGGCGCGCTGCAACGCATCGGCAACCATGCGCCCGGTTCGATCCGCCGCAAAGATGTAGGTTTCCAGGTAGATCGAATGCTGCGCCGCATCAATATCCGCGCATAGCTGGGGAAAGAACTCCGTTCCGCTTTGCAACAGAGTGAGCTGGTTCCCGGAGATTTGATGGACGGCGCTCATGCGGTTTCAACCCGGTTTATGTTGTTTCAACCAGGTCATTCCGCCTCAACCTGGTCGAAAGGGCGGCATGATCCGACAGGCGCTGCCATTCCCCGCCCACATGCACATCGCTGTGAAGCACGCTGAAACCGCGCACGTAAATGCGATCCAGCCGCAGCATCGGCAAACCGGCCGGAAAACTGCGCGCGGGCATGCCTCCATGCAGATGGAACACATCATGCACATCCAGCTCGCCGGCCAGAATACGGCTCATCTGATTGCGCCAGTCATTGAAGTCACCGGCAATGATGAGCGGCATATCATGGGGAATGCTGCTCTTGACATGCTCGATCAGAATGCGTGTCTGCTCCCGCCTGCCTTTGGAAAACAGCCCGAAGTGAACGCACAAGCAATGCACTCGCTGCTGATCCGCCAGTTCGATCTCGCAATGCAGCAGCCCGCGGCTTTCGAAGCGATGCGCGGAAACATCCATGTTCAGGGTTTGCAGGATCGGAAAGCGGCTGAGTATCGCGTTGCCATGATGCCCGGCCTCATACACCGAGTTCCTGCCGTAGACAGAATGCGGCCATATCTCCTCCGCGATGAACTCATGCTGCGCGCCATCCGGATAGTTGTGATAACGCCCGCCATGCCCGGTATGCTCGCCCTGCACTTCCTGAAGGAACATGATGTCGGCATCCAGATCGCGCAAACGGTCACGCAGCTCGTGCAGCACCACACGGCGGTTGAAATGGGAGAGTCCTTTGTGGATATTGTAGGTGGCGATTTTCAGGGTAGTCATGGGTGGTATTCTACCTAATGGCGGAGGTAGCATGTAGGTTGGGTTGAGCGTAGCGATACCCAACAAACAAAATCAAAACCGCCGGGGGTAGCCCGGCGAAGTTGACTTTGGCTTTTGTGTTTGATGTTGGGTTACGCGGTGAATCTGCTAACCCAACCTACGAGTTTTCGCGGGAATGACACGCGTTATGCGTTTCCGATGCCGCGTGCCGGCAGTTTTGCAGGTAGGTTAGCGGCTGTATCGCGTAACCCAACCTGTTCGCTGATAAAGCATCCCTCTTTCATGCTGTTGGGCTGCATTCGCACCTGCAAAACCGCCAACTGCTTTTTCCGCTGAATTAAACCGAGATAATCCATTAGGGGGAAATGCCGGTGTAGGAGCCCGATTTATCGGGCGAATATTCACGGTTAATCGCCCGATGAATCGGGCTCCTACACCGAACCGACAGGCTTTACAGCCAGAAAAATTGCTGGACATTTCTAATGAATAATTTGGGTTAAATGTACCTGCTGGAAGCAGAAAAATCCTTTTGCCAGGTGCGTATCCAGGCGGGCAGGCCGGCGGCGGGCATCGGCTTGGCGATAAAATAGCCTTGGGCGATATCGCATCCCGATTTTCGCACAAAATCCCAATCGTCCCGGTCTTCCACTCCTTCCGCCACGGCCTCCATTCCCAATTGTTTTGCCAGGCTGAGGCTGGAATCGAATATCGCCTGAAGTTTTTTGTTGTTACAGGCGCCACGCACGAAGCTCTGATCGATCTTGAGTTCATCGAAGGGCAGGTCGCGCAACTGCGCCAGAGAAGAGTTGCCGGTGCCAAAATCGTCGATTGAAAGCCGGAAGCGTTTCAGGCGCAGCCGGGTCAGAATCTCAAGCGGAACACGCAAATCCTCCATCAAACGGCTCTCGGTCACTTCAAATTCCATCATCTGCGGCGGCACGCCGGCCCTGTCCGCGAGATCGGCAACCATATCCGAAAATTCCAGCGAGGTAAGGTTATCCATCGACAGGTTGACGGCCACCTGCAACTCCAGCCCCGCATCGAGCCAGAGTCTGGCCTGTTCCAGCGCGCTGACCAGCACCGACCGGGTCAGGCCGTCGATCAGGCCGTGCGCTTCCGCCACGCCGATGAACTGGTCGGGAAACACCATGCCATCCGCAGGGTGACGCCAGCGCACCAGCGTTTCCACGCCAGTCACACGGCCGGTAGCGGTCGCCACCTTGGGCTGGTAATAATTGACCAGTTCGCCGTTGGCGATGGCCGCGCGCAACTCGTCCTTGTCGTAAACTTTTTTCTTCGGGCGGGGCTTGCTCTCCTCTGGCGCTTTCCATTTTTCGATCAATTCAGCCAGCCCTCCGGGTGTTGCGGGCTTGTGCAGATGTCCCAGCACGGTAATCTTGTGCGCTCTGGCCAACTCTTCGGCGGCCTGCTGCATGCGCTCATCCTCGCCGCTGACCAGAATAATGCTGCCGTTATAGCGCCATTCGACCAGGCGGCGCACGAATTCAAGCCCATCCATTTCCGGCATGTTGATGTCCAGCAGAATCAGATTGGGCGAGCCGGCCGGGCTGTCGATCATATCCAGCGCGGCATGTCCGTTGTTGCAGGTGGAAACCTGGGTATAGCCAAGGCTTGCCAGCATGCGCGCGAGCAGCTTAAGCATAAACGGCTCATCATCGAGCACCATGATTTTGACACTTTGCTGAATCATAATAAATGCTCCTCTGGTAAATCTGTCTCCCCGCATGTTGCAATAATAATACTGTTTGCTTATTCGGGAATTGCGGCAGTTACGGGGCGGTTGCTGCCTGCTGATGAAATAAATGCCGGGCAGCGAACGCCCTATGCTTGCTGTTTCTCCTTCGGCGTCTGCATGGCGGGTTCCGCCGCGCTGTTCCGTCCGGTCAGGAACCAGGTGCGCACCTCGCCAACATCCTTGACGTCGATGACACCGCGCTCCTCCGCCAGGAACTGCTTGCCCAGCCGCCGCCGGGTCGCATCCGTCATATGCACGCGCCCGCCCACGCCGTGGGATTCCATGCGGCTGGCGATGTTCACTGCATCACCCCACAGGTCGTAAATAAACTTGCGCTTGCCGATGACGCCGGCCACGGCTGCGCCGCTGTTGATGCCAATGCGCATCTGGAGCGCGTAACTGCTGCGTTTGTTGAAGGCGGCCAGCGCATCCAACATATCCAGCGCCATGTGCGCCGCCCGCGCCACATGATCGGCAGCAGGGACAGGTATTCCGGCAACCGCCATGTACGCATCGCCGATGGTCTTGATCTTCTCGAGGCCGCGATGATCGGCAATGCTGTCAAAACCGGAAAATATTTCGTTGAGCAAAACCACCAGCTTCCCGGGATTCATACCCGCAGAAAATTTTGTGAACCCCACGATGTCCGCGAACAAAACCGTTACATCCGGGAAACCGTCGGCAATGAGCGTCGGGAAACTGCCGTCAGTAACACTGCTCTGCTCCTTCAGCCGCTCGGCTATGGCCCTGGGCAACACGTTGAGCAACAGCCGTTCAGACTTATTCTGCTCCGCCAAGACCTGGTCGTAGAGGCGCTTGGCCTCGGCGCTCTGGCGAAGAATCACCTCGCGGTTTGCTTCCACTTCCCGCAACGACTGCTCCAGCGCCTTGCTGTGGCGCTTCGATTCCTCGTGCAACAGCCGCACCTCCAGCAGGTTGTGGACGCGCGCCAGCACCTCGGCCCGGTCGAATGGAGCGCTGATAAAATCCTTCGCGCCGATTTGCAGCGCGCGCAGCTTGTAATCCGGATGTCCTGTGATCACGATCACCGGCAGGTAATCGCCCGGTTCGATTTCCTTGAGGCCTTCCATCACCTGAAACCCGTCCATGCCGGGCATCTCGATATCGAGCAGGATCAAGCCATAGCGATTTTTCCGATGCAGCGCGCAAACCACCAGCGGATCCGTCGTCGTGGCGATGGAGGTATAACCGGCGTTCCTCAGCATGCGATCCAGCACGCGGATATTGAATTCCAGATCGTCAACGATCAGGATGCTGGCGTTAAAAATGTCTGGCTCATTCACCATTTGCTTGTCCGGATTATTCCCGTTTTCGTGGCTGCGGCAAAAATGATATTTACAGATTCCCATCCTTCATCTTGAGCAGGTTATTCACCCGCATTTGTAATTCGGCGCGATTCACCGGCTTGGTGAGGAAATCATCCGCCCCATTCTCCAGCCCCTTGCTGCGCGATTCGCGATCTTCCAGCGCCGTGACCATGATGATGGGGATGGAGCGGCTGCGCGCATCCGCCTTGATCCGGCGCGCCACCTCGAAACCGTCGATGCCCGGCATCATGACGTCGAGCAGCACAAGATCGGGCAGTTGATCCGCCACTGCCGCGAGCGCTTCTTCGCCGCTGCCCGCAGTGCGCACCGCGTGGCCTTCGAAGGTGAGCATCTTGTTCAACAGCTTGATGTTGAACTCGTTGTCGTCCACCACCAGGATAGTCGCTTGTTTTGGCTTTTCCATTTCTTCCATGATTGCTTTCTTCAAAAGATTTTTACCCCTCTCACTCTCTCTTTCTCCCCCTCTCCCCCCGCCCCTCTCCCGCAAGGGGAGATGGGAGTAGTAGCCCCTCCCCCCTCGCGGGGGAGGGGTTGGGGAGAGGGGGTGAGAGGGAGGGAGTTTCCGCCACTGCCGCCATGACAGTCGCCAACACCCCATCCAGATTACCCATGATCTCGTTATTCCAGAACCGCATTACCTTGAACCCCTGCGCACGCAACCACGCATCTCGTCTTTCATCGTGGGGCGCACCATTATGTTGGCCGCCATCCGCCTCCACGATCAGCCGTGCTCCAAAATGCACAAAGTCAACCACATAAGTACCAATCGGTTGCTGGCGCCTGAATTTTTCACCATTCAGCCGATGTGCCCGCAAATGTCGCCACAGCTTGTTCTCGCTATCGGTCATCTGGCGCCGCAAGTGCTTGGCGAATTCACGTTGTTCCATTACCCCTCTCCCCAACCCCTCTCCCGCAAGGTGAGATGGGAGTAGAAGCCCCTCCCCCCTCGCGGGGGAGGGGTTGGGGAGAGGGGTTGGGGAGGGGGAAAAAAACATAACGGGTTCAAATTACGCATTTCAATACCCCTCAAGAAAACCCTCAACGCTCGCCAGCTCCTGCTCGAATCCGGGCAACAGCACCGCCAGCTCCTTGCTATCGCCCGCCTTGCCAGCCTTCTCCATCTCCGCGCACAGCTCGCCCAGCGCCAGCGCGCCTACCGAGCGGGCAGACGATTTGAGCTTGTGCGCCAGCGCACCGGCAGCCGCTGTCTGGTTCGCCGCGCAGGCGGCGCGCAGCTCCGCCGCTATCCCGGCCGCGCTGAGGCGGAAGTCGTGCAGGAAATCGCGAATGGTCGCCTCGTCGTCGCCCACCAGAGCCTTGAGCACGTTCACGTCTACCGGTACGGATGCTGAAGCGCCGTAGGTCGGGTTAGCGTAGCGTAACCCGACACCCGCCGCAGACACCTCATGTCGGGTTACGCCCGGCGGGCTAACCCGACCTACCACTACCGGCGTAGCTACAGCCGCAACCGGCAGCCATTTCTCCAGCATCGCTTTCAGGTTGACCAGTTGCACCGGCTTGCTCAGGTAATCGTCCATGCCCACGTCAAGACAATGCTCGGCTTCGCCCTTGAGCGCATTGGCGGTGAAGGCGATGATCGGGATGCGGGCCTTGCCGGTTTCAGCGACAGCAATTTCAGCGGCACGGATCGCGGTGGTCAACTCGTAGCCGTCCATCTCCGGCATGTGCAGGTCGGCGAACAGGATAGCGTAATCGCCGCTCTGCCAGCGCTCCAGCGCCTCGCGGCCATTGCCGGAGATGTCGGCGGTTTGCCCCAGCAGCGCGAGCTGTTGCAGGATGACTTTCTGGTTGGTCTCATTGTCTTCGGCGACCAGGATCAGGCTGCCGCGACGGCGTGCCTCCTCGCGGGACAGTGGCGTGAGTGTCGCCCTGGCGCTTTTGGATATGCCTTCCCATTCGCGCTCTTTGGCCCGCCCGGCGGCGATGGCCACCGCCTTCAGCAGAGTCCTGCGGGCAAGCGCATTGCCATCTACCGTCACCAGACCGGCATCTTCCAGACGCGGCTCCCGGCGCTGCCCGCGCCCGATGACGACGAAGCGGGTTTCCTGTTCCGGGCGGGCGCGGGCTACTGCGCGCAGGTCGTCCAATAACGATGAAGCCGGCTGATTGGCGGTTGCAGTATCAATAACCACGATGCCCAGTCCGGGTGGCCGGCTGACTATCCATTGCCGGGCGGACGCCAGATCTATCGCCCGTTCAACCAATGCTTTGCCGTATGCGAGATAGACGGCAAGATCGCCGGCAAGACTCTCTGCATCGCCGACAACCAGGCAGGTCAGCCCTGCGACAATGTCCCCTCCCCCTTGCAGTCCATCAGACTTTTGGCCGGGCACCCGGGGGAGGGTTAGGGAGGGGGTAGAAACTTGGCTTTCACGCTGCTCTACCTGTTCCACCCCCATCCTAGCCTTCCCCCTGAAAGGGGGAAGGGACTGGGACGGTTCTAATGATTTATCCCGACCTGCGTCCGGCAACGCAAACGGCAAGCGCACGCTGAAGACAGAACCCTTGTCCGGTTCGCTCTGCACCGTGATCCTGCCACCCATGATATTCGCCAACTGTCCCGATATGGCCAGCCCCAGTCCGGTCCCGCCGTACACCCTGGTAGTGGATGTGTCTGCCTGCGTAAAGGCGGTGAACAGCCGCGCCTGGGTTGCTTCATCCATGCCGATGCCGTTGTCGGCCACGCGAAACTCTACCGTTACCCGGTCCATATCTCCACCAATCGTTCGTGGTGAGCCTGTCGAACCATGCGACCCTTCGACAGGCTCAGGGCGAACGGGGTTGGCCAGCATGGCTCGCACCGACACCCTGCCCTGCCGATCCTGACCGCTTGAAAACTTGATGGCGTTGTTGGTCATATTGATCAGTATCTGGCGCAACCGCCCCGGATCACCGATGACCGCTGCGGGTATAGCCGGATCGGTGAACAGCATCAGCTCCACCCCGTTCTTGAAGGCCATGCGGCCCATGGTCTCGCATGTCTTCTCCACCACATCGGCGATATCCACGGGCACGCTGTCAATCTGGAGCTTGCCGGCCTCGATCTTGGAGAAGTCAAGAATGTCGTCAATGATGGAAAGCAGGGAATACGCCGAGTCGTGGATGATGTTGACCATCTCCACCTGCGCGCCCTTGAGGCTGCTCTGCTGCAACACGTCGAGCATGCCGATCACGCCGTTCATCGGGGTGCGGATCTCGTGGCTCATGCTTGCAAGGAAAGCCGACTTGGCCTGGTTGGCCGCTTCGGCATCGTGCCGTACCTTATCCAGATCAGCGGTGCGCGCCGCCACCTTGCTTTCCAGTTCTGCATTGAGTTGATGCAACGCCTCCTCTGCCTGCTTGCGCTCGGTGATGTCCTTGATCACGCCGTCGTAGGACAGGAGTTTCCCGGAGGCGTCTTTGAACAGGATGCTTGTGTCGCATATCCAGCGAATCTCCCCGTTTTTCCGGATGATGCGATGCTCGATGGGCGGAACATCCTTCCCTGCCAGAATCTGCTGCACGTACTCCATGACCCGTTTACGATCCTCCGTGGCCACCATCTGAATCCAGAGATAGGGATTGGCGTCAAATTCTCTTGCGGAGTACCCGGTCACCGTTATGCAGGCCGGGTTTTGCATGGTCTCCACAGCGCGTCCGTTTTCGATGCGCACCGAATACCGGTAATCTGTGAGTCCTTCGGTGATGCGCCGGTAGTGTGCCTCGCTTTCCCGCAGCGCATTTTCCATGCGTTTGCCCTCTGTTATATCGCTGATGGTGACTACCGCCATCAGCGGCTGGCCGTCGGCCTCGCGGACAAGCATGCCGCCGTAATTGAATATCTTCTGCCAGCCAGCATGGATGTGCCGGACGCGCACTTCCAGGTTGCGCAGCTCTTCGCCGCGCAGGATGCGGGACAGCGGCCATTGCTCCACCGGCCATACCGTGCCGTCCATGGCCGAGAGTTCAAATATGTCGGCGAACCTGGTCAAATGCAGGTGGCATTCTTCCAGCGAGGCAAAGCCATGCATTTCCCCCCGGTGTCAGACTAGTTGTCGCCTCTAGAATTTAACTTTTAGAGATGGAGGCAACAATGAAATCAAAGTATTCTGAAGCGTTTATCGAACAGGCGTTAGTCAAGCTATTTTCTCGTGGCGACCGGACGGTGCAGTCGGTCGCGGAAGATTTGAACGTCAATTACCATACAGCAAAAAATTGGATGAAAAGGAAAGCGGTGGGAAAGCTCGGTGTGACGGCGGCAAAAGAAAAACGGCCTCAGGACTGGGTTGCAGAAGAGCAATTGGAGGCATTGCATGAAACTCATGGCTTGTCAGGCGAGGCCTTGCATGCGTGGTGTCGCGGGAAAGGCTTATTTGCCCATCATCTGACAAGTTGGAGAACGGCTTTTTGTGCTGACGGAAAGGCTGTAGCAGGCACCCGTGAAATCCGGGTATTGAAAGACGAAAATGAGAACCTCAAGCGCGAACTGGTGCGCAAAGAGAAGGCCTTGGCGGAGGCGGCAGCCTTGCTGATCCTGCAAAAAAAGTTCCGTGCGCTCTGGGAGGACGAGGTCAAATGACCACCCTTGCAGAGCGCGGCCAAGTCCTGGCGCTGGTGTCGGAGGCAATCGCTGCGGGCGCTCGCCAAGGTCCGGCCTGTGCGGCGATCTCCGTGAGCGAACGCACATTGCAACGCTGGCAGCGCGACCGGTTATGCGGCGATCAACGTCCGGTGCGGGTGCAGGCACCCAAAAACCGGCTCAGCGCGCCCGAGCGCGAGCGCCTGCTGACAGTCGCGAACTCGGACGAATTCGGGCATCTGCCGCCGAGCCAGATCGTGCCTATCCTGGCTGATCGCGGGCAATATATCGCCTCCGAATCGACTTTTTACCGCGTGCTGAAAGCGGAAAATCAGCTCGGGCATCGTGGCGCAGAACGGCCCGCGCAACGGCGCCACAAGCCGCGTGCGCTATCGGCAACGGTGCCCAACCAGTTGTTCAGTTGGGACATCACGTATCTGCCAACGCGGGTGCTGGGAATCTATTTCTACCTGTATTTGTTCATGGATATCTTTAGCCGCAAAATCGTTGGCTGGCAGGTTTATGACGCGGAAAGTAGTGATCTGGCAAGCGAAGTCATGCGCGATATTTGCGAACGGGAAAACATCGCACCGAATCAAGTGGTGCTGCATTCCGACAATGGCAGCCCGATGAAAGGCGCCACGATGCTGGCTACCTTGCAGGCGCTGGGCGTGATGCCATCGTTTAGCCGCCCGGCGGTCAGCAATGACAATCCTTATTCGGAGTCGCTATTCAAGACGTTGAAATACCGCCCGGCCTATCCGCGCCGGGCGTTTGAAAGCCTCATCGCCGCCAGGCAGTGGGTCGGCACGTTTGTTCACTGGTATAACCATGAACATCGCCACAGCGCCATCCGCTTCGTTACCCCCGCAGAGCGCCATGCGGGTCTGGACACCGCGTTGCTACACAAGCGCGCCAACGTCTATGAAGCAGCAAAAAGAAGGCATCCAGAGCGTTGGAGCGGCACCACCAGAAACTGGCAGCCAGTCCGCGTTGTTCACTTGAACCCGGATCAACGCGTCACCGAAAAAAGAGAGCGAAAGGAGGAATATTTAGAGCTTAAAATGGCAGCATAAATGTAAGCATTCAGGCGACAACTAGCTTGAAAATTTCCGTTTCCAGCGCGGCACGGTTGAAATGCAGCAACCGGCCATCGAGATCGGAAACGGCTATGCCTTCGGTGAGGTTTTCGACTATCGTCTGAAGCCTGGCCTCGCTGTCGCGCAGCGACATCTCCGCACGTTTGCGCCCGGTGATGTCTCTATCTATGCCGCGATAGCCGCAGAATTTTCCTTTCGAGTCGATAACCGGAACGCCGCTGGTTTCAAGGACTACCGGATGTCCATCTTTACGAAGATTGGTGTTTTCGAGGTTTATGAATGATTTTCCCGCTGCCACGATCGGGCCGAATATGTCCGCGACCCGCTTGGCTTCCTCGGGGGGCATAAGATCGAAAGGCGTCTTCCCGATAACTTCCGCAACCTCATAACCGAGCATGTCGCGTAATTGCGGACTCGCATAGGTATAGACGGCATTTTCGTCAACTTCCCAAATCCAGTCGCTTGTGGTCTCTATGAGATTCCTGAGCTTAGACTCGCTCTCTCTTAACGCCCCTTCCGCCCGCTTGCGTTCGGTGATGTCGCGCGCCACGCAGAGAATGGCGGGCTTGCCGTCATAGTCAATCTTACGAATGTTTGATTCGGCTGGAATAACGCTACCATCTTTGCAAACAAGTGCGGTTTCGAAAACGAATTTGCCTCGTTCCAGCGCTTCCTTGATTCGCTCCGCCAATTTTGCCGCGTGTTCGGGCGTATAGATGTTGGCTATGCCAATTTGCAGCAGTTCTTCCCGGCTGTAGGACAGACGCTCGCAGGCCGTGTGGTTGACCTGGATAAACTGACCTTCCGTATCATAGATGAAAATGGCATCGGCGATCGAATCGAACAGCATATGAAACCTTTCTTCCGATCCAATGATCTCCTGTTCCGCCCGCTTCCACTCATTCACGGCGGAATTGAGCCGGAATATCACAGCCAGGAAAATCAGCAGGCTGACAAACGTGCCGGTGGCGACGGTGATATAGGAGGATCGTGCCAGATTTTCCGATTCCCGTTTCAATTGTTGGGTGAGCTGATGATGATCGCTTTCAACTTGACCAATTGTTTCGTGGAGGTTCTCCAGCAAGTCTTCGCCATGACGGATCATGTTGTTGCGCGCAGCATCGGTCATGCCGGTCCGGGGGGCATCCATGATCTGTCGAGACCACTGGGAATGTGCCTTGGTCTGCGCTTCGATCCGGGCGAAATGCTCATGATGTACCGGTTCTGCAGACGCAAGTTCGACTCGGCGCAACCCGTCCAGTTTCGTCATGCTGGCTGCTTTGGCAGAAAGATAGGACTTCAGAAACCGTTCATCACCGGTGATGATATAGCCATTGATCTGGGCATGGGCATAGAAAACTTCAATCAGATTACTCCCGATATCGGCCTGCGCTTGCTCGTTGCGCTCTATCTGGCGGCTCGTCTCTTTCATACTGATTTGGCTGCGGTTGGTGTTGAGGCCGATGAACACCAGCACTGCCATGCCGCAGATAAACGCCGCCGTGGTATTCCTGCTGAGCGACCATTGCAGGATATCCGGCTGCCAGCTGATTGCAATGACAGCCGCACCCAGCACCGTGAATGTGATGGCCGTGTGCATCGCCATGAAGGTGAGGCCGAACCACCCGTATGCATTGGAAACCGGCATGGCATAGGACAGTATCGACGCCAGCGCGAGGGTCGTCACCAGCAGGCCGAGTATCATCGAAGTGAGCATGGACCTGCGGAGCCTGCGCGAACCGCTGGCGATCCACAATGCCGCAGCCAGCAGTACGAAACACAGCGCCGTCTCCGGCGCCATCCGGCCCGGATGCGACGTGCCCACCATGCCTGCCTGCTCGCGGATCAACCACTGGTCAATGCCAAAATCCCAGCCGAACACATATTCGCTCAGTGTCAGCAGGCCGATCAGGCCGGCCAGCAGGCTGGCCAGCAGGCCGAATAACCTGGCGAAGCGGGAAAAGAAAGTTGAGTGTTGCAGGTCGAAAGTGGCGGGCGACCGGGTGGTCAACAACAGTGCAATCCCGATCAGGATGAAACTGACAGCGGCATTCGGCTTCATCGAAACCCATCCCGGCAGAATGCTCTTGAGCACGCCAATGTCGAATACCCATCCGGCCAGCACCATGTCGCCCACTATCACTGCCAGAAGCGCAGCCAGGGATGCGAGCTGGGTATGCCAGCGCGGGAATACTGGAAATGTGGTCGTTGACATGCGCGAACTCCTTCTCGCGATTCGGCCTTGTTGTATTGCCCCATGCCACCGCGAATTACGCGTTACTGCTGCCTGAACTGAAGCAGTCTACTCCTTATAGCCATCCCGGGATGGTAGTTTATTGAGGGACTTGAGTTTCTGCCGGTGTCCCGCCAATGCCATGCAAAAGAAAACAAAAGAAAACCGCTTCCGGTGAACATCTCTGGAAGCCGCTTGTTTGTTGGTAGTCATGGTGGGCTTGAACCACCGGCCAAAGGATTATGAAAGGCTTTAACGGACGCACATTAAAAACCTATGCGCGACAATACAAGCACTTCCAACACATCACTACAAAACCACGTTACGTCCTCCAAGAATAATAGCAAGAACAGTAGTTTTAACTGTCAAGATGAACTCATTTCGAGCGCAATAAAATTAGCGAATGGCTTGATGTCTCCGCCCACGCTTGCCGCTTCAAGCGCATGCATATACTGGTCGCGGCTTTTCATGCGTACTATCGTCCAAGGGTATCCTCCCGATGCCAGCATCGCATTCATCAGGAAACGTCCAATTCGACCGTTGCCATCAAAGTAGGGATGGATGAACACAAAAAGGTGGTGCCCTAACACTGCACGGACGGCAGGTTCCGGCTCTTGCGCTATCAGGTTGAACAGAACCTCCATGGAATCTGCCAGCGCATCCCGGGGAAGCGGGGCGTGCTTGGAATTCCGGATGTAAACAGGCCCATTGCGGTATCCGGCCAGTTGGTGTGGTTCAACAATCCCCGCTGTAACGGAAGGGGCGAACAGTTCGCCATACCACTGGTGATGCGCGTTCCTTGCGACCTCCCCTGGATTTTTTCCGGATAGAATTTCAGCAAGGCTGGCTTTGACAGACTGAAATGCCTGATAGTACCCACGTGCGGCCAGAGCATCACGATTATTCTTGTCTTTGGTTTCTCCGTCGGGATTCCAATTGCCTTTTGCAACCCGCTCAATCAATTCGTCATTAACCTGGTAACCTTCAATTGAAAGTGAATTGTAGGCATCCGCCACATATCGCTCATCTACGTCGGACAGATAGGTTTCGGGAAGTTTTGGCAAACCTGGCGCGGGTGGAAATACCGACAAAACGTCATCGCGCCATCCAGCCCACATCGACTGAATGCGCATGGCATAAGGCGAACGTTCCCGGCTGTTTCCCAATGTGGGCGAACTAATCTCAAAAGGATTGGATTCGCGCACGTTGTGCTTCGCTCGCTTCATCGTGTCAATGATGCGATCAGCATCTGCACCGCGCCCCATGAATCTTAAAGCACCTGCCAGCCTGCCTGCGGCAGAGGGCATCCCCTCACCAGCCAACAGAATAGTGAGCAACTCCCCTGGGTCGCGAATTAAATTTAACGCTATTTCGGCTTCGCGCGGATTGTTTTTAAAAAACTGCGTCCCAAGACGGCATAAAACTTCTGGCAATTGAATAACCTGCAATCCATTCACCTCAACTCGATTGCCCGGCACGTTTTTTCCGTCTGTGTAGATAAGTACCGACGAATCGTGAGGCAGCTTGAGGGTTGATGTTCCGCCTTCTTTGGTAATCACCGCAATCTGGCGCGGAACAACCGTGCAGTGGGTGTGCAACAAGGCGGAAGCTTCTGTGTTGAGGCAATATCGTTTGCCAAAGCGCTTGTCCATGTATCCTGAAAGAAATGACCAGAAACTTGCATACCAAGAGGTGCTGTCACCTTGTCTGTCGCTTGGATTTGAGCATACGTACCATCCCTTCATCACCGGGCGCAAAAAACCTTCTTCCACCAATATGGATCGATGCGCCTCTTTCAGGTCATTGGATTCAATAACCCCGTTATGCTTGTCCTGCAACTTTTTGAGTACTCTCAACGCCCCAGCAAGCTTCTCATTGGGTTTGGCCATTTCTTCACCTAATTTATGTTGTTGATCTAAGCGCCAACTATGTTATTAATCCAATCGCCAACTATGTTTTTACCCAAGCGTAAACTATGTTATTCCAAGTCAATATAACGCAACACCCTGTTGCATAATACACTTTCGTAAAATACATGCCAGTTAATTAGTGTGCAAAATAGACTAGGTTTTGTGGTATTCAGCGGACACCGTAGCGTCTTGATGTGGAGTGCGGCGACGTGTCGCCGCTCTGACAAAGCGCAGACGAGTCTGATGGAACAACTGATGGGACTACTAGCCATCTGACTAACCCAGCAAAAGACGCTGGGCAAGTCATTGGTTATAGCCATTCGACTAAGCTGTCAAAAAACGACAGCCAAGTCGCTGGTTATGCGCACTCCAACACAAATCAGGCGTTGCCGATGCCGCGCGCCGGCAAACCAATCTGCCTGGCAAACGCCAGCATCCTCTGTATCGGCAGCACCGCGCGCGGAATGATCTCCGGATCGACATGAATCTCATTCATCCCGCTTTCCAGAACTTCCGCCAGATTGAGCAAGCCGTTCATCGCCATCCACGGGCAGTGGCTGCAACTGGTGCAGGTCGCGCCAACTCCGGCGGTGGGCGCTTCCAGGAAAACTTTGTCCGGGCACAGCGAGCGCATCTTGTGCAGGATGCCGTTGTCGGTGGCGACGATGAGTTCATGCGCATCGGAGCTTTGCGCTGCCTTGATCAGTTGCGTGGTAGAGCCGACCATATCCGCCAACTGGATGATGGCGCGCGGCGACTCGGGATGCACCAGCACTTTGGCGTGCGGATGTTGCGCTTTCAGCGCAATGAGTTCCTTGGCTTTGTATTCGTCATGCACGATGCACGAGCCTTGCCACAGCAGCATGTCCGCGCCGGTCTGCTCCTGCACATAGCCGCCGAGGTGACGGTCCGGCGCCCAGAGTATCTTCTTGCCTTGTTCCTTGAGATGTTTGACTACCGGCAGCGCGATGGAGCTGGTCACCATCCAGTCGGCGCGCGCCTTGACCGCCGCGCTGGTATTGGCATACACCACCACGGTGCGGCCAGGGTGCGCGTCGCAGAACGCGCTGAATTCGTCCGCCGGACAACCGAGGTCGAGCGAGCATTCCGCTTTGAGATCGGGCATCAGCACGCGCTTTTCCGGATTGAGTATCTTCGCGGTCTCGCCCATGAATCGCACGCCGGCGACGACGATGGTTTTCGCCGGATGCTGATGGCCGAAGTTGGCCATGTCCAGCGAATCGGAGACGATGCCGCCGGTGGCCTCAGCCAGATCCTGCAGATCGGCATGCACATAATAGTGCGCCACCAGCACCGCATCCTGTTCCTTGAGCATGCGCTTGATGCGCGCGATCAGTTCCGGCTTTTCTGCTGCGCCCGGCTCGCGCGGAACCTTCGCCCACGCCACCGATGCCGGAGAACCGGGGTGTTCATAGGCATAGGGGATAATGTTTTCCTGCATCTCTCTTCCTCTGGTTCACGGTGAAATACAAATCCCCCGCTCACTTCGTTCGCTGCCCCCTTTTTCAAAGGGGGCTAAATAGTTCCCCACTTTGGAAAAGGGGGGCTAGGGGGGATTTACGCGGTTTGGGAAATCCGCCCAACTACCTCTGCAAAAATCACCGCCAGCACAGCATCACATTCACGCAACGCCTGCCTGTCATCGAATCGCAACACCTTGATCCCGATGTTCGCCAACTTCGCATCGCGTTCGCCATCCTTGATCCGATGCTCATTTTCAAAATGCTGGGCGCCATCCAACTCGATCACCAGTTTCGCTTTCGGACAGTAAAAATCAACAATGAAAGACAACAAAGGTTTTTGCCGGTAGAACTGCATCCCGCAAAGCTGCTTGTTTCGCAATCGCTGCCACAAATGCAGCTCGGCATCGATCATGTTCGAGCGAAGCGCTCTGGAAAACTGCTTTAGGGCGCCTCTATTTATTCAAAATCCTAAGCGAGACAAGGCGCGAAAGAAATTTTAGCGCGACGCATATGTTTGATATGTAAGCGTTAAAATTTCTTGAGCAACGCCGTATCGCGACGGAGTTTGGATTAATAGAGGTGCCCT
>JANLIB010000219.1 GCA_024653675.1 Gallionella sp.
GTGATGAATCGCCAATTCGGAACGCGCTGCGTTCCGTTTCGTCTTTCCTGATTCGAGACGCACTGCGTCTCGAATCCCAAGGCCGGTACCATGTCCAGATTGTAGTGCGCAACCTCATGCTGTTTGCCGTCGGCGGCAGTTGTTCGGAAAAGCCGAACAACTGAATTTTCAATCAATTCACCGTCCTCGAAGATGTGCACAACAAAACCATCCCGGCCTGGTGTTATTTCCCGATCATGTTTCCCAATTCTTCACGGGAAAGGCCGCACTGTTTCAAAATCGCGAGCAACGTCCCTTTTGCGAGTTCGTCGTGGAGGGGGACGACCGTTCGATAATGGTCCTTTTGGAGACTTGTGTGGCTACCTCTTTGCCGAACCACCAGGAAACCGTTCTTCTCAAGGAGCGAGACCAGTTCGGCCCCGGAGAGAACGGGGAGCTTACCCACCCGCGGCGACCTCCAGCGGATAGAAGACAACCTCGCCGGTGCTTTCCGGAAGATCCTCCGATCCGAAACTCTCCAGATAAAGTTCCACGGCCTCTTGCAGGTTGGCCTTCGCTTCCTCGATGGTCTTCCCCTGACTGACGACGCCCAGTTCGACGCAATGAGCGACGTACCATTTTTCTTCCTTGGAGATAATCGCCATAAATCTCCTGGACATTTCGATCCTCCCCGTCACAGCCGCTCTCTGGGTATGTTCTCACATATTGCCAACCGATGCACCGTTGCGCGAGCAGCCGGCCTCATGCCACAGCTTGTCACATCCGATCATTTTTCTCTTTGTATTCCCTGAAACCATCCACCAATTGCCTGAAGGAGACAGGTTTGTATTTCTCAAAGCTTTCCTGGTCCACGTATACGAAGTCGTATACCACATCCGCCTGCACCCGGTTGATGTCTTCGCACCATTGGCGCAGCCGTTGCAGTCCTCCAGAAAGCGGGCGAATGACAGTTCAAACCCCTTGTCGCCGATGATCTTTTAAACCCGTCGAATTCGAAACGCGTGCATATGCGCGGAAAAAGTGAATCAGGGAACGAGTCGATACTTCCAATACTCGGGACGACGCTTCTGGTGCGCAACGGCCATGACCACGATTCGCTCGGTATCCACGACGTAAAGCAGGCTGTAAGGAAATTTGCGGACGATCCTCCGGCGTAACACGGCACCGACAGTCGGGCAGGACAATGGACTTTCAGATAGTTCCCGAACGGTTTGCTCGACGTCTGCGATCAGCGCATACCCGAGACCTTGTCCGCGTTCCTCATAGTAGTGGGCCGCTTCGAGGAGTTCTGCTCTCGCTTCCTCGTGGAAGGTAACGAACATTACGAAATAGTCGACCGGATGCTCCGGAATACTTCTTCGGCGGGAATCTCCCGTGCCTTCCCGGCGCGAAGGTCCGCAAGGCGATGCTCTGCCTCGGCAACCCACAGTTGAAGGTTCTCCTCTTCATTTGGAGCATCGATGCTCAGGATCAGCTTCTCGGCCAGCTTCGCGCGGCTCTGGATGTCGAGGCGAAAGAGCTCAGCCTCGAGTTGCTGCATCGTCATTGCCATGTGGCGCCCTCCTGAAGTTCCTGACGATTCAAACGTACTTCTCGATACCAGTATCATACTGCAACCCAAGCCAAAACTGCGGAGACATCCCGTTATATTTCCTCTTTGTATTCCCTGAACCCATCCACCAATTGCCTGAAGGAGGCCGGTTTGTATCTCTCAAAGCTTTCCTGGTCCGCGTATACGAAGTCGTATACCACGTCCGCCTGCACCCGGTTGATGTCTTCGCACCATTGGCGCAGCCGTCGCATCTTGAGCGGCACGTCCAGGTCTTCCAAACCTTTGGTTTCGACAATGAAAATATGCCTGGCGGACAGCTTCACCAAAAAATCCGGATAGTAGTTGGAAATATCCCCGTCCGCGTTCACGTAGTCCAGTTTGAAATGCACCGCCAGATAATTCTTGGCGTAGGAAACCACATCGTCGCAGTCTTCCAGAAAGCGGGCGAATTCCAGTTCCAACCCCTTGTCGCCGATGATCTTTTAAACCCGTCGAATTCGACGGGTTTAGACGCTCCAACCTCGACTATCGTCATCGTGTCGTTCTGGATATCCAGATAGCAGGCGTAGCGCGACAGGAGAACGGTTATTACTGGCCGCTGTCCCCCTTTGCCGACCTCGATCATTTCGGTGACGTCAACGAAATGATCCTCGATGCGGTGCCCACTGTTATAACAAGACAACTTGGCCTTCTCAATTACCGGCCACATCGAACATGCTCCTCACATAGCTGTCCCTGTCCTCCTCCTGGAAGAGGACGTGCCGCTTCCGCATCTCGCTCTTCTCGATATTCCAGAGCATCCTCATCGTGGCGGACGGGGTGTTCGAGACGATGAAGGACTGCAAGCGCACGGCGGCATCGCCGAGGCGCTGCTCGATTTCCTTGATGGTCTCGTGGAACCGGATCTTGGGGTCGTCCGGCCCGAGATTCCTGATGCCTTTGGGATCCACGAAGATGACATGTTGCGTGCCGTCCGCGAGTAGCCAGAGAATAAAGTCGGGGTGGAAGTTGCCGGCCTCGAAGAAGCCCATACCGCGGCCCTTGCTCAGATTGCGGAGCAGATAGAGCTCCCTGGTCTTGAAGAAGTCGGCGTTTCCGTCGTGGAACGCCTTGAGATCCTCGACGAACTGGCGCTCGCCCTTGTTGAGCGGCGCGGGGCTGATCTCGACGATGTTCGAGTCCAGGTAGAGCAATGGCTGGTACAGGTGCTTGTCGAACCAGATGGCTTTCATGCCCCGGAACTCCCAAGGCTTGAGGTCGCCCCCCTCGATCGCAGCCTTGAGCTCCTCGAGCTTGGCGACGATCTCCTCCTGCGACTTGTCGATCAGGATGCGGTAGTAGCCCCCACCCGGTGATTCCTTCACGCACAGGAAGTTCGGGTCGTCTCCCTCCAAATCGCGATACTCCAGGTGCGGCAGCTCCCACTCGCGCTTGCGGAAGGTGTAGTAGCGCTCGGTGTACTTCTTGAGCAGCGAGACGGCGATCTCATCCCAAAGCCGTACCTTCTCGAATGAATCGAACGCCAGCTCTTCGGCGGGAATCAGCAGGCGGTACCAGCTCTGATCCGCGAGCAGCGCCTCGATCCCCTGGCGTGTAAGGTTCAGGTTGTACCAGCCGCGCTCGGCCTTGAATCGCTCCATCTCGAAGTAGATCCGGTCGAGGTCGAGGAAGACCACATGCCGGGCGCTCAGGTGAGTTTCGTTCGGCGCGGCATCCGCATCGCCGCCCACCAGGCCGCCCGACTTCAACGCCTGGATCTTCGGGTACCAGTTGAGCTCGACCTGGTTCTTCTGCAGGTAGTCCGTGCCCGGATCGCGGGCCGGATCGGGCTTGGCCAGCGTCGGCACGGGCGCGAGCTTGCGAAACGCGTCGCCGAACTCGGTGCTCACGCCGTTGATGGTTTTCTTGAGGCGAATCGTCCTGAGCTTCTGCGTGCCGAGGTTCTTGATGACCGGCAGCAGGAACTCGATGCGATCGTCGTTGGTGGGCAGGCCCTCCTCTTCGAGGAAGTCACGGAACTGCGCCATGTAGTCCGCATGGATGCCGAAGATGCCGAGTGTCTCCAGCACGCTGATGTGCCTGGGACGATCGACGCCTTCCGGTAACTGCGTCTTGCCGCTGCGCTTGAGGCTCAGGTCGTAGCCCTTGAGGCGCACCCCGCGTCCGAAGAGCTGGATGATCTGCGCGCCTTCCCCCTTGCCGACATTCATCAGGCCCATAGTGGAGACGCGCCAGCTGCTCCAGCCCTCGGTGAACTTCTTCGATCCGATCAGCAGGTTCACCGGCGAGTGCGGCTTGTTGATCTCATGGAACAGCGAACCGGAGAACTCGCGCTCGCCCGTGTCGAGGCCTTTCTCCTCGCACCGCCTCACCAGCTTGGCATCGTCGCCCACGTTGATGACGCCGAACGCCTCGTTCTCGGCGCCGAGCCGCAGCGCCACTTCGCCGGTCGCTCCCTTCAGGTTCTCGACATAGAGCTGGCCGCCACCCGGCGCGTTGAAGAGCGTCGCGAGCGTCTCCTCGAAGACCTGCAGCGGTGTGAGGCCGCAGGTGTTGAGATACTTGAAGCGCTCGGCAAACAGGTTCCTGCCCGTCGCGGCGACAAGGCCCTGGTTCAGCACGCGCTCGATGCGCTGAATGCTTCCCGCCCGATCTTCCACATAGTGCGCCAGGAACTGCAGGATCTCCACGATGTCAGAAGCATCCCGCGTGGCCAGCGTCGCCGTTACGCTCCCGCCGACGAAGATCCACAACGGCTTCTCGATGTTGAAGGGCCGGAATGTTGTGCCCTGCTCGCGGTACAGCCGTTGCTGCTGGAAGAACGACAGCAGGCAGGCTACCAGATAGAGATCCAGGTGGTTCTGCTGCGTTCCCTCATCGAGGTTCAGGATCTGGTAGTCCTTGCCGAAGCCGTCGCCGTAGAAGTAGCGGTAGGAATAATCGAACAGCGTGCTCTTGGCGTACAGCTCGGTGAGTTTGGGCTTGCCCTTGACCGCCTGCCCGAAGGTGGCCGAGTACTCGAACGAGAAGCCCTTTTCGCACAGCGCGTTGCGAAAGCGCATCCACGCGCCATCTTCGCCTCCGCTTGCGCCGCGGTGCCCCTCGTCCACCAGCACCAGATTGTTGCCCTCGAAGGCGTCGATGGCGATGGTCTTCTCGCCCATCTCGTCGCGCAGCCTGGTCACTTCGAGGATCTCGACCGCGCGCCCGCTGAACAGCCCGCGCCCGTCCTTGTTGAACAGCTCCGCGTCGATGCCCGCCGCCTCGAACTCGCGCAGGTGCTGCCGGGACAGCCCCTCGTTGGGCGTGAGCAGCAGGATGCGGTTCAGCTCGCGCCGCCGGCCGTGCTTTTCCAGTAGGTACTGGTACTGGAGGATGTTGGCGTGCATCAACAGCGTCTTGCCGCTGCCGGTGGCGCTCCAGTAGGCCAGCTTGTTGAGCTGCGGCCAGGCTTCGGCGGCCTCGTCGAAGGGCGCAATCTGGTCGGCCTCGGGCTTGTCCGCGTTGTAGACGGCCACCTGCGCGTTCAGCGCCGCGAGCAGCGCCTTGGGATCGCGGAAGTAGCGGTCGAGATAGATCTCGGTGAAGAGCAGGGTGAGGTACTGGAAGTACTTCCAGACGATCGGCTCCTCGCCGCGCGTGAGGCGCCGTTCGTTCAGCCGCTGCGTGTGTCGGACGATGTTCTGGTCGTATTCGAGCAGCAGCTCGATGGGCAGTTGCGTCAGGTTGAAGAGCTGCGCCGTGAGCGCGTGGTGGAAGTGGTGGACGTTGTTCTCGTCGAGCCCTTCGAGCGCCTCGTTCCTCAGGTGCTCGGCCAGATCCTCGAAGCGCTTGACGTTGAACAACGAGAGCAGCCACTGGTTGAGTACCAGCTTGCAGGCGAACGGCACCTGCGGCCGGTTGTTGGCGCGCCTGCGCGGCGCGGCTGGTGCGGCAAGCGCAGCTTCGACGGGTTTCTTTCGTGGTCGTCCGCGCGCCATCAGCAGCCACCGGATTCGCCACACGTAATGTGGCGAATGTTTGTTTCGGGAGTCAGCGACTCCCGAATCTGCGGATAAACACCGTAGGACTGCCTCATTCTTCTCCGCCCTCGTCACCCGTTTGCTTTGGTTTGGGTAGTTGCTTCACCAATCGATCGAAGTCCGACGCGAACCGCTGGTCATCCAGTACCCGAAATGTTTCGAATTCCTGTTCGGCATGCGCCTTGGCCAGTTGGGCGGATACTTTGCCTGCATCTTGCAGGATTTTCCGGTCGTTCAGCGTCAAGAATCCTTCCAGTTTGGTGATCCAGTCCCGCATGGTCATGGGGATGCGCCGCTCTGCCTGCCCTTCGGCAAAGATCAGGTACTGTTCCGCCAGATTATTCAGCGCCCGCAGTTCCGCTTCGTTCAGGTAATTCTTGGCGATGCTCACATCGGCCTTCCTGATGCGCGCGCCTTCCCATGTAGTCAGGCCCATATTCGACTGATTGCCGTCGGCGCGCGCCTGAATCAGTTCGGCAGCCGTCTGGCCGTGGATGGCGTAATGCACCTTGTTCTGCACCGTGGCAAAGAACCTCTCGGTAATTGCATGACTGGCGTCGTAATCCACGCTGGTCGCATAAATGTCGGTGATTTTCTGATAGAAACGCCGCTCGCTGGTACGAATGTCCTGCAAGCGAAGGGTCAGCTCATCAAAATAGTCCCGGCCCTTGGCGGGGTTCTTCAGGCGCTCGTCATCCAGCACGAAGCCTTTGACGATGTACTCCTTCAGTTTGTCGTTGGCCCACTGGCGAAAACGCACGGCCACCGGACTCCGCACCCTGAAGCCCAAGGCCAGTACCATGTCCAGATTGTAGTGCGCAACCTCATACTGTTTGCCGTCGGCGGCAGTTGTTCGGAAAAGCCGAACAACTGAATTTTCAATTAATTCACCGTCCTCGAAGATGTGCTTGATGTGCTCGCTCACCGTGCCCTTTGCCTTGCCAAATAACTCGGTGAGCTGCTTCTGGTTCAGCCACAGCGTTTCCGCTTCCAGCACCACGTCAATCCTGGTGCGGCCATCCTCGCTCCGGTAAATCAGAAACTCGCTCATGCTCACGGCCCTTCCGTGTCGAACATCAGGCGGTGGAAGTCTTCCTCGATAAGCCGCACCTTCCAGGTGTCGTCGGGGGCCTTGAGGTTCTCCAGGTTGTTGCCGCCGTTGACGTAGATGAGGTCGAACTCGCTGTCCTTGGCCGAGTAGCCCTGCTTGGTGAACCACTCGTCGAGCACCAGGTTGTCCTGCTCCGGCTCGCCGGTGAGCTTGCGCCAGATGATGAGCGTCTTGCGGCCATCCGGCATGGCGCCGGTGACGGTGCGGAACCAGTACGGTCCGTCCGCCTCCTGCTTGAGGCGGCCCTTGAGGCGCAGGCGCTTCTCGCTGTCGCGCTCGAACGCGGCGGAGAAACTCTGCGGCGCGGCGATGTGCTTCACGATGAGACCGATCAGCCAGTTGAAGGTTTCGAGCAGATCGACGTTCACCTCGCGGCTCTCGTCCGAGCTCGGGCGCTTGACCTTGAGCTTATAGGCCGTGGGGTCGGTAAACGCCTGCACGTTGAGCAGCGACTGACTGCCGCGAGTCTCTACGTCGAGCATATAGCGCAGGATGTACTGCTCCTTGAGGCCATCCGTTCCTTGCGCCGCGGCATCGTTGAGCAGGAGTTGCTGCGTGGCGGTGCGGCGGGTCTCGAGGTTGTTGAGCGCGTCCTCGTAGGATTCGAGACGGATAACCTTGATGATGCGCGGGCTGTGTGTGGCCTCCTCGGACGTAGCCATACGCTTGGGCTTGCCGTCCTTCCACTCCGGCGTGAAGGTGACCTTCTTGATGCGCGGCAGCAGCACCGTGTCGAAGTAGTCGCCCATCTCGACGAGGATGAACTTTCGCCGCCCGCCGTCCTCGCGATTCAGGTTGATGACGGCGTGGCCGGTGGTGCCGGAGCCGGCGAAGTAGTCGAGTACTTCCCCATCTGACTCGCTCGTCAGGCCTGACACCCAAAGGCTGTCCTGTACAGCAAATGGTGACTTCGCAAATGAGAAGGCTGCCGCGCCAAACAGCTGGGTGAGTGCCGCACTGCCATACTCGCGAGCGGCGTAGGTGTTCTTGTCCCACCATGATCTCGGCAGAACTCCATCAGTCGGGCGGTGCCTCCGATACACCTGAGGAACGCCATCCTTTGCCACTCGAACCTCAAGGTCGCAGAGGTTCTCAATCGCTGACAGGTGGTTGAAGCTCCATATTCGCTGCTGGCCCTTCTCGTCCATAGGCCAGACAACGACCTCCCCCTCAGCAGGTTGTTCAAGGACATCCCATGATTTCGCAGCGCTGTTCCACGAGAGCGCTGGTATACGCATCGTGCTCACGGCAGGTCGAACGTAGATCGGATAGTACTGCTTCGGTCGTGCCACGCGGTACGTTACCGCCCCCCCGCCCTTCCGAAATGGCTGCCAATTGACGTAGCCGCCGTCTTCCTCGGAGAACCTCTCCAACTGTCTCTCGGTCCGAGGAAGTCGTTCGAGCGAACTATCACCGTTCGTGTAAAAGAAGGCGTACTCATGGCTCACGGACAGCCCACGTACGGACGGTCGTCCGGATGGGTTATTTCGTATTACCGCGGTACCAAGCTGGTTGTCTTTTCCGAATTCTTGGTCGATGAGGCTTGCCAACTCATGGACTTGATAGTCATCGATAGTGACGCAGAGCACCCCTTCATTCGACAAGAACCTGCGTGACAACGAGAGTCGGTTCTGAATCATGGACATCCATGAGGAGCTTCTGTAGCCGTTCTTGTAGTCGATTGGCCCCGCATCTGTGTTGTACGGCGGATCGATGTAGATGCACCTCACTTGTTCCCGGTAGCGCGCCTGTATCAGAGAGAGCGCATGGAAGTTCTCGCTGTGAACCAGCAGGCCGTCCATATACGTGTCCACATCGCCTATCGCTTCGAGTAGCCGCGCCGTGAAGTCGGCGGCGAAGTGCCGCGTGTCCACCATCAGCGTCGGGTGCGCCTTCAGGAACTCTGGCTTCAGCTTGTTGCTGTACCCCGGCTTCATCAGGTCGCCCTTGATCTCGTCAATCGCAAAGAGCTTCACCCACTCCTCGCGCTGCGCCTCGTTGCTCGCGATCTCCGGGTAGAACGTCTCCGGGATGTTGCCCACCGTGATGCAGTACTGCGTCTCGACCACGAACTTCTTCTTGAGCCACAGTTTTTTCTGGAAATCTTCGAGCTGGGCGAGGAAGTCGATGATCTTTCCCGCGATCTTGCGGATGACCTTGATCTTGGAGAGGTACTGCTCGACGCGCGGCGCGGTCTCGTTCTCCACATCGTCCAGGTGCATGACTTCATTCTTGATGTAGAAGTCGAGCTCCCGGCGCAGAAAGCCGCCCAGATCCTTGTGGATGAAGTAGTCGAAGGTGTTGCGCGCGGTGTAGCGCTTGAGGTGCGCCTCCAGCCGGGTATAGTCGGCCTTCTCCCCGCTGGTCGTGACGTGCGGCTTGCCAAGCTCCACGATCCACGTCGCGAGTGCGGCGTCCGCCACCGCCAGCACCCGCCGGGCGGCGAGCGCGATCAAGTCCTTCTGTGCCGGGGGCTTGTTCTTGCCCTCGCGGGCATCCTCGGGCCAGTCGGTGAGCGTCGCCGGGCGGTACTCGAAGCGGATGACGAGTTCCTTGCCCGGCTCACCGTCTTCCTCGGCGATGAAGCCGCGCCCGGAATCGCCCGAGGCCGCCAAAATGAAGACGCGTCCCTTGCCCTCGGCGGCCTTCACATTGCCGTGCTCACCCTCGGCGGCGTCCGCCAACCGGAGGTGCACACGCATCGGCTTCTTGTTTTCGTCCGGCCGCAGGCGGAAGGCGTAGTCGCGCAGGTACTCGCTGGTCTTGATGTAGTACTGGTCCTTGTTGGCCCAGTGGAGTGTGACCTCCTCGCCTTCGTAAGGAATGGCGTAGACGCCCGGCTTGTAGACGCGCTTGGCGAGGAAGTCGCCCTCGGAGTAGTAGCGGCGGAAGAAGCTGAACAGTTGGTCGTAGACCTCGCTCTCAAGCGCGCCCAGATCCACGGCGTCGGTCTTGAGCCGCTCGCGCAGATCCTTGACCTTAGGCGACTGCGCGGGGTCCATACCCGCGGCCTCGATGCCCGCGATGACCTTGGCCAGCTCCTTCTCGATCTCGGCCTTGTCGGCGGTCTTGTATTGGCCAAACGACGCCTGTACCTGCGGCAGCAGGTCCTTGTCGAGGAACTGCGACACCTCGGCGCTCTTGGCGTGCATGACGCGGTAGAGGCCGAAGTCCAGGTCGGGCTGGTCGAGCTGGAACAGCTCCTGCAGCAGGGTCTTCATCTTTTCGTAGTTCTGGCTCATGGTGACAACCGTCCTTTATTCGTCATTATTGCTTTTCATCGTCCAGTGGATGATCTGCGCCGGGAAGCGGCGTCTGCTCGATCCGCTTGTTGGGCCGACGCGCGTGGGCCCCTCACGAGTTCCCAGCTTCACCTGGCTGTTTCGTCCAGTAGGTCTTGTCAATCTTGATGAAGTCCAGTCTGGTGTCGTCAATCCATGAGATGAAGGAGGACGGGGACTTCCACGAATCGCCGAAGCGGCGCGTATGGATGAGTGTGCACTTCTTGCGGGTGCGTGTGAGACCGACAACGAACTTGCAGATTTCGAGGTCCTTGATCCCCGCGGGATCGTGCGGCAGCTCTCCGTCGTGCAGACCCGCAATGAACACATGTTGTGCCGAGAGCCCCTTTGCGCCTTCGAACGACGTGACCCTCACGGGCGGCTTTTCGTCTGGCGCCGGCGGCTCTTCACCGCCTTCGTCGAGAGGAGGCGGCTCGTATGCGTCAACCTGCGCCAAGACGGTATCGCGATACTCACCGGGGACTGCGTCGACGAGACGCTCAGTGCCCTCTGCGGTCCGGACTATCACATCTCGAAGGAACGGCGGACGATCTGCGTCCAGAACAATGCGCCATCCGAGGTTCGAGTCCGGCTTCTCCTTCAGAATTGAAAGCCCCATCTCCCGGTCGATCGCGCTTCCGGACTCACGCCTTGTGCTAACGGAATACCCGGCGCTTTCCAAGTAACCGATGATCTGATCGCGGTAGGGCTTTGCAACGATAACCAAGGCAGCTGGGTAGCCGCCGCGAGCAGCTGCCTCAACCTCATCTTGCGGAATCTCCGCAATCGCCTGGGCAATGTAGCGACCCATGTAGTTGACGTTCTTTCTCTGAACCGACGTCTCCACGTTCGCAATCTTAGGGTACTTGGCGCTGTCAGCTCCTTTTGCAGGAGGAAAGTACTTGTATGGCTTATCGATGCGCCCCTCAAGCCTGTGCAGTTTGCGGGCCTCTACAATAATGTCGGCGACAGCCTCAACGACCACCTTCGGGCAGCGCATGCAGAAGGGAAGCTCGAATACTTCGAACTCGTCATTTTTGCTCAATAGGCGAATGTGATCCCAACTCGCGTCACGCAGTTGGCTGTACAATGCTTGGTCGTCATCCCCCACAATGAGTATGGGGTTTCGCTCGCCCAGAACACCGATGACGCCGGCCTCAAGTGCGTTGAAGTCCTGGTACTCATCAATCAGCACCAGAACGTAGATGTCAGGTGCTGCGCGTCCAGATGACAGACCATCGAAAGCGCGGTACACGCTGTCGTCGAAATCTACCGCGTCGTAGTAATGACCGCGAGCGAGGTAGAAGTGAAGGTGGTTCTCCTCCGCGAGACTTCGCATCTCACCAACGAACTGCGGAGCCTCGCTTGAGTTGATGAGTTCCCAGTCGTCCGCGATGAGGCTGGCGAGCCCAGGGCAGCAGCGGAAGTCCGGAGACAGGGAACCTCTGAGCGCCGGATTGCGATGAAGTAGGCCCAAACAGTACGAGTGCAGCGTGAATACCTGAGCCTGCCCCTCAAGTTCCTTTTCCAGGTCATCCTTGAGGTTGTTGATGAACGTGAGGACGATGCGCTGATCTGGCTCTCCAGAGGCAAGCTCAAGCATCTGCTTGAAGAGCGTTGTCTTGCCGGTTCCTGGGCCAGCAATGACCAGCTTCTTCCGGCTGGGTGATTGCAGAACAGCCTCGATAGCCGCCCGGAGTTCAGCTTCCTCAGCGCTCATCGGCTCGTCTTCTACCATGAAGTCCCCTTTGATTCCAGGCGTTCGGTCCAACAGTCTATTCAACAGCCCACCGAATAGTAAAGAGATGTTCGGACCCAGAGCTTTGGGACAACCTCTTTTCCAAAGATTCAATAAGGGCATCTCGCTTTTCCATGACCTCGTCCTCGGCCTTGAAGATGTCCTGCCGCTGGCGACGCTGCTGCTTTTCCAGCTTTTGTATCTTTTGCTGAATCTCATGCTGCTCTTCGAGCGTGACCGCCTGGCGCGCCTGCCGCCGTAGCGCCTTGATCTGCTCCTTGGTATCCGCGAGCGCTTTCTCCGCCGACAGCACCATGTCGTCGGCCCACTTCTCCAGCTTCTCGCGCGCCTGATTGAAGTGGACGCTGTTCCGCTCGAGCGAGCGGCTCACGGTGGCCTTGCTGTGCCGATCCGCCTCGGCGTTCATGCGTTGTTGCACGGCCGCCGGTATCGCCTCATCGCCGTGCAAGCGGCCCGAACAGCCGAAGAGCTTCTCCATCGTCTCCTGGTCGAGCGAGGCGCCGGCATCATCGAAGCCGGAGAACAGCAGGTACTCCTCGCGCTCGTAGGACTCGACCACGAGGCGCGTGAGCATGAGGAAGCCGCTCTTGCCGCAGATTGCTTCGACAGCGTGGATGCGGGTCGGATGATGCGACACATCGAATACGATCTGCGCCGAGGCAGTCGGGAGTGCCTTCGCGCTCTCCACGACATGCTCGCCCAACGGGTGCGAGAGGCGGTAGAGAAACTGGCTACGCTCCGCGCCACCATCCCCGTCGGCCGCCTGTATCGACTTGGGGTGCGACTTCGAGATCAGGTGGTAACGGCCGGTCGCGATCTCTGTGCGGGGAGGGCGCTCGAGATCGAAGGCCAGCGCGTCGTCGTCGAAGCGGGCGCGATCGTCGAGCATGAAGCGGGTCAGCGACCAGAAGCGCTGGCCGAAGCGATCGAGCTGAGCCTTCGCATCGTCGAGCTGCAGCCGCAGGCGTTGATGCACGTCCTCGTCGAAATGCTCGAACAGCGTCCGGCGCGTGTCGTCCATGCGCGTGCGGATCTGCTCGTCCATCTCCTCTTGCAGGGTGCGGAACGCAGCGTCGATCTCCTCGGGCGTACGGCACTCCTGGTAGATGGCGAGGATGCGCTTCTCGAAATCCACACCGGACTCGATGGTGCCAAGCACCTCGTCGGAGGCGCCGAAGACGCCGCTGAAGAGGCTGAACTTCTCGCCCAGTAGCTCGAGCACGCGGCGGTCGGCCTCGTTGCGTTCGTTCAGGAAGTTGATGACCACCACGTCGTGCCGTTGCCCGTAGCGGTGGCAGCGGCCGATGCGCTGCTCGATGCGCTGTGGATTCCAGGGCAGGTCGTAGTTGATGACTAGCGAGCAGAACTGCAGGTTGATGCCTTCCGCGGCCGCCTCGGTGGCGATCAGGATCGAGCCTTCATCGCGAAAGTGCTCGATCAGCGCGGTGCGCACATCCACGGCGCGCGAACCGGAGGAACGGCCGGTGTCGCGGTTTTTCTCAACCCAACGTTCGTAGATCGCGGTTGCCTCGGGCCCGCCGTTGGTGCCGTTGAAGAGCACCACCTGTCCGCGGTAGCCGTGGGACTCCAGAAAGGTCTTCAGGTATTCCTGGGTGCGGCGCGACTCGGTGAAAATCAGCGCCTTGCGCGCCGCGCCCGTCACGGCCATCTGTTCGAAGCCGATGTCCAGCGCGATGAGCAGGCTCTTTGTCTTTGTGTCGGTACCGATACCGCGCGCCCAGGTAGCGAGCCGTTGCAGGATGTCGATCTCATCACGCAGCTTCTTCCGGTCGATGGTGCGCGGCGCGCTCGCGGCCTCGGCTTCGTCAGGCTCCGCGAGGATCTCGTCGAGCAGGTCGTCCCCGATCTCCTCCGCCTCGATGAGCCCCTCGGTGAACTCCGCGTCGTCGTGCACCTTCTCATCGCGCAGCGTTTCAAGCCGCGCGCGCAGCGTGTCCAGCGTGGCAGCGATGGCCTGCGAAGACGACGCCAGCAGTTTGCGCAGGATGAGCGCGGTCAGGTGGCGCTGGCGCTGGGGGAGCGCGTAACTGTCTTCGCGCTGCAGGAACCCGGACACCGCCTCGTAGAGCGCGTGCTCGTCGTCGCTCGGCGTGAACGGCCGCGTGATCGGTCGCCGCTCGGTGTAGCGGATGTACTCGGTGACCTGGTTGCGCAGCGTGCGCTTGCAGAAGCCCGACAGGCGTTGCCGCAAATCACTGATGCTGCTGCCGACGCTGGCATACCGGGATCGGAAGGAGTTGAGATCCCCGAACAGGTGCTCGTCGATCAGGGTCGAGAGGCCATACAGTTCGAGCAGTGAGTTCTGCAGCGGCGTGGCCGTGAGCAAGAGCTTGCGGCAATCCTCGGTCGCCCAGCGGATGCCTTGGCCGACCTTGTTGCTCGGCCGATACGCGTTGCGCAGCTTGTGGGCCTCGTCGATGACGACCAGATTCCAAGCGATGCTCTTCAGTTCTTCGCGCAATGCGTTCGCGTAGTTCAAGGACATGATGAGCACGGCCTTCTCGTTCAAAGGCGCGCGCCCACTCCGTTGCGCCTCGCGGTAGGCCTTGGCATCGAGCACCCGCGTGGGCAGGTTGAATTTTTCCTCCAGCTCCTGCGACCACTGCTTGCGCAGCGAGGCCGGGCAGATCACCAGCAACCGGCGCTTGCGCTCCGCCCAGAACTGGCAGAGCACGATGCCCGCCTCGATCGTCTTCCCGAGGCCGACCTCGTCGGCCAGGATCACGCCCTTGGAGAGCGGTGACTGCAGTGCGAAGAGCGCAGCCTCGATCTGGTGCGGATTCAGGTCGACAGCCGCGTCGAACAGCGCCATCGACAAGCGGTCCATGCCGCTACTGGCCCGACGGGTCAGGTCGTGGGCGAAGTACTTAGCGTGGTGAGGGGTCAGGCTCATCGGAGCAACCGAGCTTCCTGCCGGGAAAGTACGTCGATGCTCTTGGAGTGATTGCAGATCCTCACCTCGCGAACATGGGTCTTGGTGTGCCTAAAGCTCAGCTGCGTGCGCTCACGAATCATCCCAAGCGAGCCGTCAGCTTCAACCGGTAGATAGACCGTTCAAGCCGCATCACCACTCGTGGAAAAATATTCGCCATCGGGGGTAATCGCAAGATCGTGAATTCTTCCGCCAACTACTCTCGTGCGATCGGCGCAGAAACCGTGTTGAATATTAGAAACCATTTCGACAGGCTGCGTAGTAAGTGCGCGTATCGTCTCTATATTAGTTGCGTCACATAGGATGCCTCGACTCTCGAGCTCTTTGAACATGTCCAAAATAGCTTTGGCTGCGCTGTTGAACAATCGTGGGTCACCATTGTTATATTGAAACCAGACTCCAGCCTGAATAGCTTGATGAACTGCTAATCGCTTCGCCTCTTCGTTATTTACTAGATCGGGGAAATGGTTAGATACAGCACCGGACATATCCGCCGAGGCCCCAACTCCCGTCGGTCGGAGCCCTGTATATGTTGGGTCACTCCAATTGGAGATATGGAATAGCTCGGGTATCCAGTATCCGTTAATCCATTCATACGCCGAGAAGTGTATCCCTATTCCTTTGTCCGCCTCGCGCCTAATCGGTAGAGCGGGGATCTCACGATTCAATGCATCAGCTAACGCATACGCAAATCTCCCCGCTGTCGCAAACGTGCTTGCTTTTGTAGCTTGTTCGCGCAACCAATCCAGGGTGGACCAGCATCCCTCAATCTGAGCAAGTCCGTAATACGACATAGCACCCCGCCACGCTCGAACAGGAACAATTTTCGTCCGTTGCCATTCGATTGGGTCCCTTTGTCCGTCAGATTTCAGAATAGTGATGAGTGAGTCGGTAGCGTGCACCGTTCCAACTCGGGTTATCAAAGTGGAGATAACGGTCATCCAGTTACTCCAATCGTTCTAACGCTTTTTGAGCTGCGGGGTCTCATGATTTCCCGCAGGGCAGCCGTCAGCTCCAGCCTGTGGTTAGGCGTCGAGATACCCTGTTACTCCTTGATCACATGTGTTTCTCCGTGCAGCTCTTTCCTTTGTACCCAAAATGCCTCATCAGGCTTAATTACCAATACATCTATAGGACCGCCTACGGTCTTGGCTCGCGGTTGGAAGCGAATCAAATCAATAGTAGAACGAATCGCAAATATACAGAAATCAATTGCATCTTGAAGAGTAAAATACTGAAACGGTATATTATATAATGGTAACGGATTTATGAGACTGCCTTGCTGATCAAGAGCACCTACATGATTTATCAATCTGGTAAGCACATCAATTTCACCGCCCCAATTTGCTCCTTGTTGCCCAGGAAGATTCAATCTATTAACGCTATTCTGAATTAAATTTATATGCCAAACCCGTGGTTCTTTTTGACCATTTATATCCATATATCCGGCGACATAAAACATAGTATCGGGTATTGGTTGAAATTGTCTAAAATACTGAAGTAATAACTGGGGAACCGCATCGATGTTAATCGTATTCCCAGTCAATATATTGCTAATAAAACTTTCAATGTACCCGGCGATTGGAACTCCACCTATATCTGCAACCCCGCAAGTTAATATTCCAATTTTATTCGTGGTCAAAAATACTTTATAATTTGAATCAGATTGCGGCACAGGAACTTTAACAATCTGACCTTGTGCATTAGTTTGAGTGGTGTTCAAAGTCAGCCTACTATCAGCAGCCATTACAATTCCTTCGCGTACATACATAGTTATAACAAAAGACATGCATCACCCCCTTGCTCGACAATAATATCGAACGCCTAACGCTCAAGCTGAGCTGCGGGGCCTCATGATCTCCCGCAGGGCAGCCGTCAGCTCCAGCCTGTGGTTAGACGGAACTACTCATTTAAGCCCTGAAACATATAGCAATTCTTGTATAGCAGTTCGAAACTCTGGCTGAATATTATCAATATCTTCTCGATGAGCATTAAATCTCCTGTTGTGGGCAGATTTGTCACCAATATCTTTTAACTTTGGAAGTGCTTTTTTGGTTTTTTTATCTAAATTAAATTTAGGTTCAATTATGGTCGTGTTTATAATTTCAGACAACCTGATAAAATCACCATCGGCGTTCTTTATTTTATGGTCTATTGCCTGTTTTTCAAATGCCTCTATAAGCAATGTTTCTATCAATCTTCGCATCATAACCGCGCAACCATCGTACCAACCGTATTCATAAGAGCCATTTATTTGGTTAGTAATTTTTTCTATGTAGCCTCGCGTACCCTTGACCAATGTGCTCGGAAGAACCATTTCGCTTCTCGGACGTGTGCCTTCAGAGGGAGGCAAATATCTCGGTGAGGAATCTCGCTGTATCTTCTTTACAAGTGATAAGGCCTTTTTTGCAAGAGACTCCATCAGTTATATCTTTTCCCTATAAATATGCTTTGCCATACTTGAAAATATTTGGTCTATTTGATCTGATGATGCATCCGCCGAAATATGAATTTGAAGATTTATGTGGATTCCTGGTTTACCTGATCTCTCTTCAACTCTACTCGGCTTATCGGATGATTTATCAGGTATATGACTTGATATTTCAGGATTAGATGATTTAGTTCTGGAACCTATCTTTTCCTTTTTATCTTTTTTTATAGTTTGTTTTGTCTTAACGATTTCCATTCCCTTATTGGGGTCTGCCTCTGATAGCAATGTATAAAATGTAACCATTTTCCGAACGGCAACTTCACCCAAACCTGTATGGTTGGCAAACCATCGCTCTACTGCTTGCCTATTCGATATCGGGTCAGGAACGGCATCAATAAGCTCTTGCGGATACATGTCTTTCACAATTTCTTTACATACTTTTGGGTATTGTTCGTCATCCCTCCACCGCTTGGCGCGTTCCAGAGTTTTTCCATCCTGATCTATGATCTTCGCGGCCTTTAACCCAGGTAATATATTGGCTCGCGCGGATTTTGCCTGCATATTCAACACTGCTGCAATATAACTATCCGTTACCACTCCTGGAATACTCAGCTGAAATTTTTTCCTTAGTCCCCACCAATGCGCATTTGGTATTACTGGGAAGTTCCCCTTTTTTTCCTCTGTCATAATATTCTCCTTTACTGGTTTATAAGTTGCTTCCTTTTACTCGAATCCAAGTTGTTAGTCGAAAAACAAGTGCCCGTCTAACTAGAATTAGACAGCGTACAGGACATCCTAATCAATCAAAAAACCATGTCTGCAAATACGGACACTCAGTCAGTAATAATTCACGGTATTTCTGTAAAGTCTTGCTAAAGGAGGAAGTTGCTGGTCTTGATCGAAGCCTGAAAATCCCGTTCAAGCTCGATCTCCTTATTCATTCCCCCGCCGGAAATGAGAACAGAAGGGGGTGTCCGGTGGGATGTTATTACTCGAGGTCCTGCGCCAGGTCCTCGAAGCGGGTGAACTGCGAAAGGAAGGCGAGTTTCACGTCGCGCATGGGGCCGCTCCGGTTCTTCCCGATGATGATCTCGGCGATCCCCTTCGCCTCCTGCGGCGTCTTCTCCTTGGCGTACATCTCCTCGCGGTAGACGAACAATATCAGGTCTGAATCCTGTTCAATTGCCCCACTCTCGCGTAAGTCCGCCATTTGAGGGCGTTTATCGTTCCGGCTCTCCACCCCGCGGCTGAGCTGGGAGACCGCGACCACCGGGATGTTCAGCTCCTTGGCCAGCGACTTCATGGAGCGCGAGATCTCGGAGACCTCCTGCACCCGGTTTTCGAAGTTCCCACGGGTGTTGGAGCCGTGCATCAACTGCAGGTAGTCGACGATGATCATCCCGATGCCGCGCTCTTTTTT
>JANLIB010000240.1 GCA_024653675.1 Gallionella sp.
CGATCGCGATGGAAGAAGGCCTGCGTTTCGCCATTCGCGAAGGCGGTCGTACTGTTGGGGCGGGTGTGGTGGCGAAGATCATCGAGTAGCAGGATTGAGCATCGGGGATTGAGGATTGAGGAAAGCCGGCTTAATCCTCGATCCACAATCCTCGATCCTGATTTTAGGCCAGTAGCTCAATTGGTAGAGTATCGGTCTCCAAAACCGAGGGTTGGGGGTTCGAGACCCTCCTGGCCTGCCAAAGAAGCAGCTAATAGTTAATTGGAATAATCGCACATGGCAGACAAAATCAAGTTGTTCGTTGCGTTTCTGCTGGTGGTGGCAGGTATCGCCGGGTTTTATTATTTGAGCGACAGTGCGGCGGTGTTAAGGCTGGCATCGGTGCTGGTTGGCTTGTTGCTGGCAA
This sequence comes from Gallionella sp., assembly GCA_024653675.1. GTDB lineage: Bacteria > Pseudomonadota > Gammaproteobacteria > Burkholderiales > Gallionellaceae > Gallionella. The sequence goes on from JANLIB010000240.1 coordinate 407, forward strand.
CCGGCATGGCATTGAGCAGCGGACCGGGCAGGGTTTTCTTTGCGTTTGGCAAGGATTCTGTCGCCGAGGCCAAGCGTGTGGTCTGGCCGTCGCGCAAGGAAACGCTGCAGACCACCGGGGTGGTGATCCTGTTTGCGATCACGATGGCGTTGTTCCTGTGGGCGGTGGACGCCGGGCTGATGCTGGCGGTGAACGGTTTGATGGGGCGGGGTGAGTGATGGCCAAGAGCTGGTATGTTGTCCATACGTACTCGCAGTTCGAGAAAAGCGTGCAGCGTGCATTGACCGAGCGTATTCAGCGTGAGGGGATGCAGGATAAGTTCGGCCAGATACTGGTGCCGGTCGAAGAGGTGGTGGAGTTGAAACTGGGGCAAAAGAGTATTACTGAACGCAAGTTTTTTCCCGGTTATGTGCTGGTCGAGATGGAAATGACCGATGAGACCTGGCACCTGGTGAAGAATACGCCCAAGGTGACCGGTTTCCTGGGCGGCTCGGCGATGAAGCCCACGCCGATCAGCGAGAAAGAAGTGCAGAACATCATGCGGCAAATGCAGGCGGGGGTTGAAAAGCCGAGGCCCAAGGTGCTGTTCGAGGTGGGTGAACTGGTGCGCGTCAAGGAAGGCCCGTTCACCGACTTCAATGGTTCTGTTGAAGATGTCAATTACGACAAGAACAAGATCCGCGTGGCGGTGACCATTTTTGGCCGCTCGACACCGGTAGAGCTGGATTTCGGCCAGGTGGAAAAGGCCTGAAATCAAGGATTCGGGATACCGGATTCAGGATTAGTAGCATGGTAGAAGTTGTTTTTAATGGGGAGGGGTTGAGGGACTAGGGACTAGGGACTAGGGACTGGGTTTTAACCAGCCTCTAGCCCCTAGCCCCCAGCCCCTTGACTCCGCGATACCCACTGATAAGGAGTATTAACGTGGCAAAGAAAATCGTCGGCTATATCAAGCTGCAAGTGCCTGCAGGCAAGGCAAATCCCAGTCCGCCAATCGGTCCCGCATTGGGACAGCGCGGTCTGAACATCATGGAATTCTGCAAGGCGTTCAACGCGCAAACCCAGGGCGTGGAGCCCGGTCTGCCGATTCCGGTGGTGATCACCGCATTCGCGGACAAGAGCTTTACCTTCATTATGAAGACCCCGCCCGCGAGCATTCTGATCAAGAAGGCCGCCGGTGTGCAGAAGGGCAGCAAGACGCCGCATACCGACAAGGTGGGCAAGCTGACCCGCAAGCAAGCGGAACAAATCGCAACAACCAAAATGCCTGATCTGACCGCTGCCGATATGGACGCGGCGGTGCGCACCATCGCCGGTAGCGCGCGCAGCATGGGTATCACCGTGGAGGGCGCATAACATGATGTCCAAACGTTATAAAGCGATTGCAGCCAAGATCGATCGCGACAAGTTGTATCCCCTGGGCGACGCGCTGAAGCTGGTCAAGGAAAACGCAGTGGCCAAGTTCGATGAGTCCATCGACGTTGCGATCAATCTCGGCATTGACGCGAAGAAATCCGACCAGCTGGTGAGGGGTTCCGTCGTGTTGCCCAAGGGCACCGGCAAGACGGTGCGCGTAGCGGTTTTTGCTCAGGGTGCGAAGGCCGAAGAAGCCAAGGCTGCCGGTGCGGACATCGTGGGTTTCGAAGATCTGGCCGAATCCATCAAGGGCGGCAACCTGAATTTTGACGTGCTGATCGCCAGCCCTGACGCGATGCGTCTGGTCGGCCAGCTGGGACAGATTCTCGGCCCGCGCGGTTTGATGCCCAACCCCAAAGTGGGTACGGTGTCCGCTGATGTGGCGGGTGCGGTAAAAAATTCCAAAGCCGGTCAGGTGCAGTATCGCACCGACAAGAACGGTATCGTGCAATGCACCATCGGGCGCGCGTCATTCGCACCGGAGGCGTTGCGCGAGAACATGCTGGCATTGATCGATGCGTTGAACAAGGCCAAGCCGGCCGCCTCCAAGGGGATATACCTGAAGAAGGTGTCGCTCTCCAGCACCATGGGTGCGGGCATCCGCGTTGAGCAGGCCAGCCTGACTGCATAATTGTTTATGAATTTGCTGGCGAGATAGTTTATGTCTCGACAGCATTTGTTTTTGGACTGCTGGCGTGTATGCAGCATCCAAGACCGGTGGAGCCGCAAGGCTTAATACTCGGTAGGTGGTTGATGGTGAGCCTGAGGATTTTTCTGTCCTCTGTCCTCTGTCTTCTGTCCTCTGATTCCCCCGTAGATGGTGTGCCCGCGGGCAGGAATGTTTGTTCTCCTGACTCATGGTCGCTGTTGTAAACGATGGGATGTGCGTAAGGGAGCTTCTGGTAATTTGAAGTTCCGGTAAGCGCATTCCGGAAACTGGAGGAAGACTTGAGTCTCAATCTGCAAGAAAAGCAAGCCGTGGTAGCGGAAGTCAGTGCCCAGGTGGCGCAGGCGCAAACTATCATCTTGTCGGAGTATCGCGGCATCGCAGTCGCCGACATCACCAAATTGCGTGCCAACGCGCGCAAGTCAGGGGTGTATTTCCATGTGTTGAAAAACACCCTGGCGCGACGCGCGGTGCAAGGAACGCCATTTGAAGCGCTGGCAGAAAAAATGGTTGGACCTCTTGTGTATAGCATGAGTGCTGACCCGGTCGCTGCCGCAAAAGTGGTTTTCGATTTTGCCAAGACCAATGACAAGCTGGTGATCAAGGCGGGTGCAATGAGTGGTTCCGTGATGTCTGCGGAACAAGTCGCTGTGCTGGCCGCAATCCCGAGCCGCGACGAGTTGATTGCGCGCCTGATGGCTACCATGAATGCGACGACTGCGAAGTTCGTGCGCACTCTGGCGGCGATCCGCGACAAGCATGCCCCGATCAAAGCCGAAGGGAACGAAGCCGCAACCGCCGCTTAATTATTTTTGAATTAACTGAACAAGGAGAATGATATGACTGTAGCTAAAGCTGAATCCAAGGCAAAAATTCTGGACGCAATCGCCGGCATGACCGTGCTGGAGCTGTCTGAACTGATCAAGGAAATGGAAGAAAAATTCGGCGTATCTGCCGCAGCAGTCGCTGTTGCAGGACCCGCTGCCGGCGCTTCTGCCAGCGCCGCCGCCGCCGAACAGACCGAATTCACCGTGATGCTCAAGGGGCCCGGTGACAACAAGGTCAACGTGATCAAGGCGGTTCGCGCGATCACCGGCCTGGGTCTGAAAGAAGCCAAGGATATGGTCGACGGCGCGCCGAAAGCGATCAAGGAAGGCGTTTCCAAAGCCGATGCTGACGCTGCGTTGAAACAGTTGCTCGATGCCGGCGCGTCTGCCGAACTCAAGTAAGGTCACACGCCGTTGAAAGGCTGGCAGTAAAAAATTTTCTCACCCTCTCCCATCGGGAGAGGGTACGTTTGTTTCCTCCCCCTCCGGGGGAGGATTGAGGAGGGGGAGTTTTTGCCGTCAGCCTTTTGCCGCTTTAAGAAGTCAGCGGCCAGAAAGTCCGTAATATTTTCTGGTGAAACTACTAGCCATCTGACTAACCCAGCAAAGAACGCTGGGTAAGTCATTGGTTATGTCCCCTGTCTTTTTAGTTCCGGCATAACCTTAAGGTTAGCCTGCACTGAAGTGACGTAAGCAGGCATTTTGCCGCAAGGCAAAAGCTCGCAAACTTCGTTTTCCTCAATCGTGGAGATTATATGAGCTACTCTTTTACCGAAAAAAAACGTATCCGTAAAAGTTTTGCCAAAAGAGTCGGTGCATTGCCGGTTCCATTTTTGCTGTCTACCCAGCTGGAATCCTTTGCCGCGTTTTTGCAGGCTTATACTCCCCCGGAACAGCGCAAGAACGATGGCCTGCAGGCTGCGTTCAACGGGATTTTCCCGATTTTCAGCCATTCCAAGAATGCGCGCCTCGACTTCGTCAGCTACCAGTTGGGTATGCCTCCGTTCGACGTGAAGGAATGCCGTCAGCGCGGCCTGACCTATGCATCGCCGCTGCGCGCCCGCGTGCGCCTGACCATCATGGACAAGGAAGCGTCCAAGCCTACGGTCAAGGAGGTGAAGGAGCAGGAAGTGTACATGGGCGAGATTCCGCTGATGACCCATACCGGTTCGTTCGTTATCAACGGAACCGAGCGCGTCATCGTTTCCCAGTTGCACCGTTCGCCCGGAGTATTTTTCGAGCACGATCGCGGCAAGACGCATTCATCCGGCAAGCTGTTGTTCTCCGCGCGCATCATTCCGTATCGCGGTTCCTGGCTGGACTTCGAGTTCGACGCAAAAGATTATGTGTATTTCCGTATTGATCGCCGGCGCAAGATGCCGGTCACCATTCTGTTGCGCTCATTGGGATACAGCAACGAGGACATGCTGCGCATGTTCTTCAATTTCGATGCATTCCACCTGAGCAAGAAAGGCATCCAGTTCGAAGTGGTGCCTGAGCGTTTGCGCGGAGATATCGCGCGTTTCGACATTGTGGGCAAATCCGGCAAGGTCATCGTGGCCAAAGACAAGCGCATCACAGTGCGTCATATCCGCGAGATGGAGGAAGCCGGCATATCCAAGCTGGACGTTTCCGAAGAATTCCTGATCGGCCGCGTGATTGCGGAGAATGTGGTGGACAAGGACAGCGGCGAAATCATCGCCAACGCCAATGACGAAATCACCGAAACGCTGCTGCACAATCTGCTGGCCTCTGGCACTCGCAAGATTCATACCTTGTACACCAACGATCTGGATCAAGGCGCGTTCATCTCGCAGACGCTGCGTACCGATGAGACAGTCGACCAATGGACTGCGCGCGTGGCGATCTATCGCATGATGCGGCCCGGCGAGCCCCCTACGGAAGATGCCGTGGAAAACCTGTTCAACGGCTTGTTCTTCAATGATGAACGCTATGACCTGTCTTCCGTTGGCCGGATGAAATTCAATCGCCGTGTCGGGCGCGAAGAGCTGACTGGCGCGTCGATCCTGTCGAATGAAGATATCGTTGCGGTGGTCAAGATACTGGTTGAGCTGCGCAATGGACGCGGCGAGATTGATGACATCGATCATCTCGGCAATCGCCGTGTGCGTGCCGTGGGCGAGTTGGCGGAGAACCAGTTCCGCGCCGGTCTGGCCCGCGTGGAGCGCGCCGTCAAGGAACGCCTCGGCCAGGCCGAAACCGATAACCTGATGCCGCATGACCTGATCAACGCCAAGCCGATTTCGGCCGCCGTCAAGGAATTTTTTGGCTCCAGCCAGTTGTCGCAATTCATGGATCAAACCAATCCTCTGTCCGAGATCACCCACAAGCGCCGTATTTCCGCGCTGGGACCGGGCGGATTGACGCGGGAGCGCGCCGGGTTTGAGGTGCGCGACGTGCATCCGACCCATTACGGACGCGTCTGTCCGATCGAAACACCGGAAGGCCCGAACATCGGCCTGATCAACTCGCTGGCGTTGTATGCGCGCACCAACGAATACGGTTTCATCGAAACACCGTACCGCAAGGTGACCAAGGGCAAGGTGTCGGATGAAGTCGACTATCTGTCTGCCATCGAGGAGGGCCAGTTCACCATCGCCCAGGCGAATGCCGAGCTGGACAAGAGGGGCCATTTCACCAATGACATCGTGTCGGCGCGCCATCACAACGAATTCGTTCTGTCGGGTCCGGAGAATCTGGAATACATGGACGTTTCACCCTCGCAGGTGGTATCGGTGGCCGCTTCGCTGATTCCGTTCCTGGAACATGATGACGCGAATAGAGCCCTGATGGGCGCCAACATGCAACGCCAGGCCGTTCCCTGCCTGCGTGCGGAAAAACCGCTGGTGGGCACCGGTATCGAGCGCACCGTGGCAGTGGACTCAGGCACGACGGTGCAGGCATGGCGCGGCGGACGCATCGACTACGTGGATGCCGCCCGTATTGTGGTGCGCGTCAACGACGATGAAACCACTGCCGGGGAAGTGGGTGTGGACATCTACAATCTGACCAAGTACACACGTTCCAACCAGAACACCAACATCAACCAGCGCCCGCTGGTCAAGGTGGGTGATGTGATCTCGCGCGGTGACGTGGTGGCTGACGGCGCTTCCACCGACATGGGGGAGCTTGCCCTCGGCCAGAACATGCTGGTCGCGTTCATGCCGTGGAACGGTTACAACTACGAGGATTCGATCCTGATTTCCGAGCGCGTTTCGGCGCAGGATAGATTCACTTCCATCCATATCGAAGAGCTGACCGTCGCCGCACGCGATACCAAGTTGGGGTCAGAAGAAATCACACGCGATATCCCGAACCTGGCCGAAGCGCAGCTGGCGCGTCTGGACGAATGCGGCATTGTGCATATCGGCGCGGAGGTCGCGGTGGGCGACGTGCTGGTCGGCAAGGTGACTCCCAAGGGAGAGACCCAGCTGACGCCGGAAGAGAAGTTGCTGCGCGCGATCTTTGGCGAGAAGGCTTCGGACGTGAAAGACACCAGCCTGCGGGTGCCGACCGGCAGCTCGGGCACGGTGATCGACGTGCAGGTGTTCACGCGTGAAGGCCTGCAACGCGACAAGCGCGCGCAGCAGATCATCGATGACGAACTGAATCGCTACAAGAAGGATCTGGTGGATCAGATGCGCATCGTCGAAGATGACGTGTTTGCGCGTCTGGAGAAGTTGTTGCACGGTAAAGCGGCCAACGGCGGGCCCAGGAAACTGGCCAAAGGCACCAAGCTGAGCAAAGAATACCTGCACAGCGTCGAGCATCATCAGTGGTTCGATATTCGCGTCGCGAATGACGATGTGGCCGCCCAGATGGAGCAGGTCAAGGAAGGCCTGGCGCAAAAGCGCGCCGAATTCGATGCCGCTTTCGAGCTGAAGAAGAAAAAACTGACGCAGGGCGACGAGTTGCAGGCCGGCGTGCAAAAGATGGTCAAGGTATATGTCGCGGTGAAACGTCGTCTTCAGCCCGGCGACAAGATGGCTGGCCGCCATGGCAACAAGGGTGTGGTGTCGCGCATCGTGCCGGTGGAAGATATGCCGTACATGGCGGATGGCACCCCGGTGGACGTGGTGCTGAATCCGCTCGGCGTGCCGTCGCGCATGAACATCGGACAGATACTGGAAACCCACTTGGGCTGGGCGGCCAAGGGTCTGGGCAAGAAGATCGACGAGATGCTGCAAACCAACGCCAAGATCGCCGAGGTGCGTAAATTCCTGAACAAGATCTACAACCATCACAACGGCCAGGTCATCGATCTTGAAGCGTTCAGCGACGACGAGATCATCGAACTGTGCCGCAACCTGAAGCATGGCGTGCCGTTTGCGACGCCGGTGTTCGACGGCGCCAGCGAGGAAGAGATCAAGTACATGCTGGCGCTGGCCGATCTGCCGCTGTCCGGTCAAACCACACTGCACGACGGGCGCACCGGCGAGGCATTCGATCGCCAGGTGACGGTCGGTTACAAGCACATCCTGAAACTGCACCACCTGGTGGATGACAAGATGCACGCTCGTTCCACAGGGCCGTACAGCCTGGTCACACAACAGCCTCTGGGCGGCAAGGCGCAGTTCGGCGGCCAGCGCTTCGGTGAAATGGAAGTATGGGCGCTGGAAGCCTATGGCGCGGCTTACACCTTGCAGGAAATGCTTACCGTCAAGTCGGACGACGTGGCCGGGCGCACCAAGGTTTATGAAAGCATCGTCAAGGGCGAGCACAAGATCGACGCCGGCATGCCGGAATCCTTCAATGTGGTCATCAAGGAAATCCGTTCCCTGGCGATTGATATGGATTTGGTAAGACACTAGGGAGTAGGGAGTGGGGAGTAGGGAGTGGGAAAACCCACTCACCACTTCCCACTTTCCACTTCCCACTCTCCACTCACCAGATTTTTAGGAGTCACACATGAAATCATTGCTGGATTTGTTCAAGCAGGTTACACAAAAAGAAGAATTCGATGCGATCAAGATCGGTCTTGCGTCGCCGGAGAAGATCCGTTCGTGGTCTTACGGTGAGGTCAAGAAACCGGAAACCATCAACTACCGCACCTTCAAGCCGGAACGCGATGGCCTGTTCTGCGCAAAGATATTCGGGCCGGTGAAGGATTATGAATGCCTGTGCGGCAAGTACAAGCGCCTGAAGCATCGTGGCGTGATTTGCGAGAAATGCGGCGTGGAGGTGACTCTGTCCAAGGTTCGTCGCGAACGCATGGGACATATCGAACTGGCCAGCCCGGTGGCGCATATCTGGTTTTTGAAATCTTTGCCATCGCGTCTCGGCATGGTGCTGGACATGACCCTGCGCGACATCGAACGTGTGCTGTATTTCGAAGCCTACGTGGTGACTGAACCGGGCATGACGCCTTTGACCCTGGGGCAGCTGTTGTCCGAAGACGACTACCTTGCCAAGACTGAAGAGTACGGTGATGAATTCAGCGCGACGATGGGAGCGGAAGGTATCCGTTCGCTATTGAGCAATCTGGATGTGGCCGGAGAAATCGAAACCTTGCGCACCGAACTGGCTGCGACAGGATCGGAAACCAAAATCAAGAAATTTGCCAAGCGCCTGAAAGTGCTGGAGGCATTCAACGCGTCAGGCATCAAGCCGCAGTGGATGGTGCTGGAAGTGTTGCCGGTGCTGCCGCCGGAGTTGCGTCCGCTGGTGCCGCTGGATGGCGGCCGCTTTGCGACTTCCGATTTGAACGATCTGTATCGCCGCGTGATCAACCGCAACAATCGCCTGAAACGCCTGCTCGAACTGAAAGCGCCGGACATCATCGTGCGCAATGAAAAGCGCATGCTGCAGGAGGCTGTGGATTCATTGCTGGACAATGGCCGCCGAGGCAAGGCGATGACCGGCGCAAACAAACGCCAGCTGAAATCCCTTGCTGACATGATCAAGGGCAAGAGCGGCCGTTTCCGCCAGAACCTGCTGGGCAAGCGTGTCGATTACTCCGGACGTTCCGTGATCGTGGTGGGACCCCAATTGAAATTGCATCAATGCGGTTTGCCCAAAAAGATGGCGCTGGAGTTGTTCAAGCCGTTCATTTTCAGCCGGCTCGAAGCAATGGGATTGGCAACTACGATCAAGGCCAGCAAACGCATGGTCGAGGCCGAAGAGCCGATTGTGTGGGACATTCTCGAAGAAGTGATACGTGAGCATCCGGTTCTGTTGAACCGCGCACCGACACTGCACCGGCTGGGGATCCAGGCGTTTGAGCCGCTTCTGATCGAAGGCAAGGCGATCCAGCTGCATCCGCTGGTCTGTTCGGCATTCAACGCCGACTTTGACGGCGACCAGATGGCGGTACACGTGCCGTTGTCGCTGGAAGCGCAAATGGAAGCGCGCACGCTGATGCTGGCTTCCAACAACGTGCTGTCGCCCGCCAACGGCGAGCCTATCATCGTCCCTTCGCAGGATATCGTGTTGGGTTTGTACTACATGACCCGCGAAAAGATCGGCGCATTGGGTGAAGGCTCGATGTTCGCCAACATCGCCGAAGTGTCGCGCGCCTACGAGACGCGTGAAGTCGAGTTGCAAGCCAAGGTAATCGTGCGCTTGTCAGAGGACCGAGGACAGAGGACAGAAGGCAGACCTTTGTCTTCCGGGTTGGTTCGCTACGAAACCACCGTGGGCCGCGCCTTGTTGTCTGAAGTATTGCCGAGCGGCCTGCCGTTCGCCTTGATCAACAAGACGCTCAAGAAGAAAGAGATATCACGCCTGATCAACGCCAGCTTCCGCCAATGCGGGCTGCGTGACACCGTGATCATGGCGGACAAGCTGATGTATACCGGTTTCACCTACGCGACGCGCGCCGGCATCTCGATTGCAGTGGACGATATGTTGATGCCGCCGCAAAAGAGCGAACTGATCGGCGCCGCCGAAAAGGAAGTGCATGAGATTCATGTCCAGTACACCTCCGGCCTGGTTACGGACGGCGAACGCTATAACAAGGTGGTGGATATCTGGGGGCGCACCGGCGACGTGGTGGCCAAGGCGATGATGGAGCAACTGGGCAGCGAGCCGGTGATCGACCGTGTTACAGGTTTGCCGCGCATGGTCAAGGGCAAACCCGTGATGCAGGAATCGTTCAACTCCATCTACATGATGGCTGATTCGGGCGCGCGCGGCTCGGCTGCGCAGATCCGCCAGCTGGCCGGGATGCGCGGCCTGATGGCCAAGCCGGACGGTTCTATCATCGAAACTCCTATCACGGCGAACTTCCGCGAGGGGTTGAACATGTTGCAGTACTTTATCTCCACGCACGGCGCGCGCAAGGGTTTGGCCGACACCGCGCTGAAAACCGCGAATTCCGGCTATCTGACCCGCCGTCTGGTGGATGTGACGCAGGATCTGGTGGTGATTGAAGATGACTGCGGCACGACCAACGGCACGGCGATGAAAGCCATGGTTGAAGGCGGTGAAGTGATCGAGGCGCTGCGCGAACGCATTCTCGGGCGTGTGGCCAGCGTGGATGTGATCAACCCTGATACCGCTGAAACCCTTTACCCGTCCGGCACATTGCTGGATGAGGCTGCCGTAGAAAATATCGAAACGCTGGGTATCGACGAAGTCCGCGTCCGCACGCCGCTGAATTGCGAAACCCGCTTCGGTTTGTGCGTCAAATGTTACGGACGCGATCTGGGACGCGGCGGGCTGGTGAATGTGGGCGAGGCAGTAGGCGTGATCGCCGCGCAATCCATCGGCGAACCGGGTACCCAGTTGACCATGCGCACCTTCCATATCGGCGGCGCGGCTTCCCGTACCGTAGTGGCCAGCCAGGTGGAAAGCAAATCCAACGGCGTGCTTAAATATAGCCCGAACATGCGTGTTGTCACGACAGTACGCGGTGAGGTTATCGTAGTCGCGCGCAGCGCAGAGGTCATTATTGCCGATGATCACGGCCGTGAGCGCGAACGCCACAAGGTTCCTTACGGCGCGTCCCTGACAATCAGGCAGGACAATGCCGTGAAGGCCGGCGTGGTGCTGGCAACATGGGATCCGCATACTCGCCCGATCATCACTGAATATGCGGGCAAGGTGAGCTTCAAGAACGTCGAAGAAGGCTCAACGGTTGCCAAGCAGATCGATGAGGTGACCGGTCTGTCCACGCTGGTGGTTATCGACCCGAAAAGATCGACCGCGCAAAGCAAGGGTGTGCGTCCGATGGTGCGCCTGTATGACAAGGCTGGCAAGGAAGTCAAACTGGCCGGCACTGACACTGCAGTCAGCGTGACTTTCCAGACCGGCTCCATCATAACCGTTCAGGACGATCAGCAAGTGGGTGTGGGTGACGTATTGGCGCGCATCCCGCAGGAAAGCAGCAAGACGCGTGACATCACCGGCGGTCTGCCGCGAGTGGCCGAGTTGTTCGAGGCGCGGGTGCCCAAGGATGCCGGCACGCTGGCTGAATGCACCGGCATCGTTTCGTTCGGCAAGGACACCAAGGGTAAGCAGCGCCTGGTGATCACCGATGTTGATGGAGTAGCCAACGAATTCCTGATCCCCAAGGAAAAACATGTGCTGGCGCACGATGGCCAAGTGGTGAATCGCGGAGAAATGATCGTGGACGGCCCGGCCGATCCGCATGACATTCTGCGTTTGCTTGGGGTTGCCGAACTGGCGCGTTACATCACCGATGAAGTGCAGGAAGTGTACCGCTTGCAGGGTGTGAAGATCAGCGACAAGCACATCGAAGTGATCGTCCGTCAGATGCTGCGCCGCGTGCAAGTCAGGGATGTGGGCGATACCCGGTTCATCACCGGTGAACAGGTCGAGCGTGCCGACCTGCTGGAAGAAAACGAACGCGTGCTGGCTGAGGGCAAGAATCCGGCGACCTTCGAATATGTGCTGCTCGGCATCACCAAAGCATCATTGTCCACCGACTCGTTCATTTCCGCGGCTTCGTTCCAGGAAACCACCCGCGTACTGACCGAAGCAGCGATCATGGGCAAGCGGGACGATCTGCGCGGACTGAAGGAAAACGTCATCGTGGGCCGTTTGATACCGGCCGGCACCGGGCTGGCCTATCATGTCGCGCGACGCAAACAGGCTTTGGGTATCGACTTGGGGGAAGGGCGCGAGTTGCAGGAGGGAGAAGCGGTTGCACCGGGCGAATTGCTTGACACACCGGGGGTTTCTCTCTAGAATTCGCAACCTTTTTTCCCGTCGCAGCGGATGAATTATTTTGTCTGGCTGCGACGTTGTATTTTTGTGGGTTGATTTTTAACCGGACTTTAGGGCGCTTCTAAAAATTCAGAGTTCGCCCAAATGCAAGGCGCGGAAAAAATTTCGAAGCGCCGCATATGAATGATATGTAAGCAAGAAATTTTTTCTGCAACGCAGCAGTTGGGATGAAATGTGGATTTTTAGAAGTGCCCTTTAGAACAATTCAGGAAGTATAGATAATGCCAACAGTAAACCAATTGATCCGCAAGCCGCGTGTCGCAATCGTAGAAAAAAGCAAGGTGCCTGCCTTGGGAGGATCGCCGCAGAAGCGCGGCGTATGCACTCGTGTTTATACCACGACTCCGAAAAAGCCCAATTCCGCGTTGCGTAAAGTCGCCAAGGTCCGTTTGACCAATGGCTTCGAGGTGATCAGCTACATCGGAGGAGAAGGCCACAACCTGCAGGAACACTCGGTAGTGTTGCTGCGCGGCGGCCGCGTGAAGGACCTGCCGGGTGTGCGCTACCACATGGTGCGCGGCAGTCTGGATACGGCCGGTGTGAAGGATCGCAAGCAGGGCCGTTCCAAGTATGGTGCAAAGCGCGCCAAAAAAGCGTAATGGTCCACGAAAAACACGAAAAGCACGAACCATCAAGCGTTCCTGGTTAGCTGCCCGCAACCCATAATGCTTTAGGTTTTTGCCTTGTAGCTGTGTGCTGCGCTTACCCCATTTCGTGTCTTTCGTGTTTTTCGTGGACACATGTTTTTGTGATGATAATTATTCGAGGTAGTTATGCCAAGACGCAGAGAAGTCCCCAAACGCGACATCCTGCCGGACCCGAAGTTCGGCAATCAGGATTTGTCCAAGTTCGTGAATGTATTGATGACAGCGGGCAAGAAGTCGGTTGCCGAGCGCATCCTGTACGGCGCGCTTGAGCAGGTAAGCAAGAAAACCAGCAAGGACGCGATCGAGGTATTCAACCTGGCCGTTACCAATGCAAAGCCGCAAGTCGAAGTGAAGAGCCGTCGTGTCGGCGGCGCAAACTATCAGGTTCCTGTCGAAGTGCGCCCTTCCCGCCGCATGGCGCTGGCGATGCGCTGGCTGCGTGAAGCGGCGCGCAAGCGCGGTGAAAAGTCCATGGGTATGCGTCTGGCGGGCGAGTTGATCGATGCATCCGAAGGCCGCGGCGGCGCGGTGAAGAAACGTGAAGAAGTGCACCGTATGGCCGAGGCGAACAAGGCGTTCTCTCATTTTAGATTTTAGGCATTTCCGTTTTTTAATTTGAGCTTGTGGCAAGCAGCTTGTAGCGAGTAGCAACACCGGGTTGGCTACAAGCCACCGGCTACAGGCTACAAGCTTGGTAATAATTTAATTAGGTATTTATCGTGGCACGAAAAACCCCCATCGAGCGTTACCGCAATATCGGCATCAGCGCGCATATTGACGCAGGCAAGACCACTACCACAGAGCGGGTGCTGTTTTACACCGGAGTGAGCCACAAGATCGGCGAAGTGCATGACGGCGCGGCTATCATGGACTGGATGGAGCAAGAGCAGGAGCGCGGCATCACGATCACTTCCGCAGCGACCACTTGTTTCTGGAAGGGGATGGACAAATCCCTCCCGGAGCATCGCATCAATATCATCGATACGCCCGGACACGTGGACTTCACCATTGAGGTGGAGCGTTCCATGCGTGTGCTGGATGGGGCGTGCATGGTGTATTGCGCCGTGGGCGGCGTGCAGCCGCAGTCTGAAACGGTATGGCGTCAAGCCAACAAATACCACGTGCCGCGTCTGGCGTTCGTAAACAAGATGGACCGCCAAGGTGCCAACTTCTTCAAAGTGTACGATCAAATGCGTACTCGTTTGCATGCCAACCCGGTTCCTATTCAAATCCCCATCGGCGCCGAAGAAAAATTCGAGGGCGTGATTGACTTGGTGCGCATGAAGGCGATCTATTGGGATGAAGCTTCGCAAGGGATGAAATTCGAGCTGCGCGATATTCCCGCCGATCTGCTGGCGACGGCCAAGGAATGGCGCGAGAAGATGGTGGAAAGCGCTGCTGAAGCCTCCGAAGACATGATGAACAAGTACCTCGAAGAAGGTGACTTGTCCGAAGCAGAGATCAAGAACTGCCTGCGTATCCGCACCATTGCCGGTGAAGTCATCCCGATGCTGTGCGGATCGGCGTTCAAGAACAAGGGCGTGCAGGCCATGCTGGATGCGGTGGTCGACTACTTGCCAGCCCCGACCGATATCCCGCCGGTGAAGGGTGAATTGGCCGACGGCAGTATCGGTGAGCGCAAGGCCAGCGATGCTGAGCCGTTCGCCGGTCTGGCGTTCAAGATCATGACCGACCCGTTTGTGGGTCAGCTGATCTTCTTCCGCGTCTATTCCGGCATGCTCAAATCCGGCGACACGATCTACAACCCGATCAAGGGGCGTAAAGAACGTGTTGGCCGTATTTTGCTGATGCATGCCAATGAGCGTGAGGAGATCAAGGAAGTGTTCGCGGGCGACATCGCCGCTGCGGTAGGCCTGAAAGAAGCGACCACAGGCGATACCTTGTGCGATCCCACCAAGGAAATCATTCTGGAGCGCATGATATTTCCGGAGCCGGTGATCCACGTGGCGGTTGAACCCAAGACCAAGGTCGACCAGGAAAAGATGGGTCTCGCGCTGAATCGTCTGGCGCAGGAAGATCCATCGTTCCGCGTGCGCTCCGATGAAGAATCCGGCCAGACCATTATTTCCGGTATGGGTGAGTTGCATCTGGAGGTTCTGGTTGAACGCATGAAGCGCGAGTTCGGCGTGGAAGCCAATGTGGGTGCGCCGCAAGTGGCCTATCGCGAAGCCATTCGCAAGCCGGTTGAAGTCGAAGGTAAATTTGTCAAGCAGTCCGGTGGCCGCGGCCAATACGGCCACGTCTGGCTGAAGGTCGAGCCGAATGAAACCGGTAAAGGTTTCGAGTTCGTGGATGCGATCAAGGGTGGTTCCGTGCCGCGTGAATTTATCCCGGCTGTCAGGAAGGGTCTGGAAGATACGCTGCCGAATGGCGTGCTGGCCGGTTTCCCGGTGGTGGATGTGAAGGTGACGCTGTTTGACGGTTCGTACCACGATGTGGACTCCAACGAAAATGCCTTCAAGATGGCTGCTTCAATGGGCTTCAAGGAGGGGATGCGCAAAGCAAGTCCGGTGCTGCTGGAGCCGATGATGTCGGTCGAAGTGGAAACTCCGGAAGACTATACCGGCACGGTGATGGGCGACCTGTCCTCGCGTCGCGGCATGGTGCAGGGGATGGACGATATGGCGGGTGGCGGCAAAGTTGTCAAGGCCGAGGTGCCGTTGGCGGAAATGTTCGGCTACTCCACCGCGTTGCGTTCCGCAACGCAAGGGCGTGCGACCTACACGATGGAATTCAAGCATTATTCCGAGGCGCCGAAGAATGTTGCCGAAGCAATTGTGAATAAGAAATAATTTTTGATTCAAGGGACGATAATCATGGCAAAGAGCAAATTTGAGCGCACCAAACCGCACGACAACGTAGGCACGATAGGGCACGTGGATCATGGCAAGACCACCCTGACTGCGGCGATCACGACCGTGCTGGCCAAGAAATTTGGCGGCGAAGCCAAGGGTTATGACCAGATCGACGCGGCGCCGGAAGAAAAAGCGCGCGGCATCACCATCAACACCTCGCACGTGGAATACGAGACGGCGGCGCGCCACTACGCCCACGTTGACTGCCCGGG
>JANLIB010000247.1 GCA_024653675.1 Gallionella sp.
ACCGGGAGCGCCGCCGTCCGCGGCGGCATTCTTGTGTGCTTTACCGTTTGTTGCCGACGGGGACGTCGGCGCTCCCGGTTGAGTCGGGCTATCAACCTATTCTGCGTAATTACAATATTGATCTGGCAAGCAGCATAAGCTCCACATCAGTTTGAATCGCACCCTTGAATGAAAGGCGCGATAAATCGTGCCCCTGCAATGGTTGCAAAATAGAAATCGTAAACCTATATCCGCGCAGCCCGCAACGCAGAACCATACAGTGCAGCGCGATCATTCAGAATCACCTTGACCGGCATCGCCTCCAGCAATGGGCGCATCCTTCCCTTGTTGAAAAGGGCGTTGAGGAATGCGCCGTTTTGCAGGCGCGGCAAAATTTTCGGCGCGATGCCGCCGCCCAGATACAAGCCGCCGCGGCTCATTACCTTCAGAGCAAGATTGCCCGCCTCCGCTCCATACAGGCGCACGAACCAGTCAAGGGCTTCGCCACATAACTCATCGCGCTCGCCCATTGCAGCATCGGCGATCACCGCAGCCGCATCGCCTCGTTGCATCTCATGCTTCAGGCTATCCGGTACAGGGGCACGGCGGTATTGGCACAGGAACTCATGGAGGCAGACCAGGCCGGGGCCGGAAACGATACGCTCCCAACTGACATGCGCATGCTGCTGCTGCAAATGCCGCAGCAATGCGACTTCCATGTCATCAATGGGACTGAAGCTGGCATGACCGCCCTCGGTGGCAAAAGGATGGTGGCGCTGCCCATCCCAGAACAAGCCCGCCTCGCCCAGGCCGGTGCCCGCCGCAATCACCGCCATGTTACCGCTGGCGTTCGGCGTGCCCGCACGCAAGGTCAGAAAATCCTCCGCGCCCAGTGCCGGCAAACCGCTGGCGGTCGCTTCAAGATCGTTGAGCAACGCGCATAGTCCAAAGCCGAATCTTTTTTGCAACGCATCGGCACCGATGCGCCAGGGCAGATTGGTGGTTTGCGCCACCCTGCCCTGCCCCGTGCCATATATAGGTCCGGCAATCCCGAAAGCCGCCCGTCCCGGAATATCCGAGCCATGCAGAAAATCGCCCAGCAATTCATCGAACGTGGCGTAATCCCGGCTCGCATAGTCACGTTCGCGCTCCGTGCGCAACCGGGCGCCGTCCACGGCGATGACGGCAAGACGGGTCTTGGTGCCGCCGATGTCGCCGCTCAATACTCGAATGAAGGTCATAACAAGTGAGTGTGCCGGAATGGGTAACGCGGAATTCTAGCAGTTCAAGCTGGCTGGCCGGAACCGGAATCGAACCGATACGCACTTTTTACGGTTGCGACGGGTTTTAAGAATCAGCTTAAAATCAGGATTGTTTTTTAATCAATGCCCTGCAATCATCCGCAATGATTGTTAGGCAGCTACAGAAAGCGCATCAACACTTGGGGGCGCTTTTAACCCGGGTTGTCCATTAGAGGCGCCCTACAGTGGGTTCGGGTGGGTTCGTGGCCTAATGGATTATCTGGGTTTAACATGGTTACGCTTTAGCTACGGCGTAAGTCTCAGATGACAGCCGTGCATGCGACCACCACAGTCTTGCATCGCAAGTCTGTAACAATGCCTCGCACAAGAGCATCGCTGTTGTGCCAATTAAACCGACACAGTCTGGTCGCGCCAGCCCGTATCCCCCTCTTTCAGGCCGGTAGCGCGAGTGTACTTTACCGGCAATCGCATGGCCAAACTGTTACCCCATCTTGATACTTGCAGCCTCATCACACACCTCCGTTATGTATAACCATTGAGGATATTTACTCAGCAGTCAGCAATAAAGGCTACAGAATTACTATTGACCCGGCCAGCAAATAGTACCACCGTCATACCGGCGAAGGCCGGTATCCAGTGGCGCGCAAGGCGCGCCGATATTTGTTTCTACTGGATTCCGGATCAAGTCCGGAATGACAAGGTTCATAGTGTTTGTTTGCCGGATCAATAATTAAAACCGCATTGCATGAGAATATGGTGTAGCCATATTTACTGACGGCTGTGTAAGCGTGCTTCGCGCAATCAAATGAAGGCCTTGGGATTCTGCTGCTTGTTTCGCTCGATCGGCAGCTACCATATGAGCAAATGCACCGGGCATATCTTTGCCTCCTTCCATATTTTTCCAACTGATCGTAATTCGAGACTGCACCTGAAGCCTCGAATTCACTTATCAAAGAGCTTGAGCAGCGCATCAATCGTCGGCTCTTTTGTCCTTCCGGCTTGCAAGCACACCGTCCCAAAGTTCGTCGCGTAATGGGTGCGCAGTGTCGCGTCATGATTGACGTAAGGCGCGAACTGTTTTTTCAGTGTTTTAGCATCGCCAATTGTTGTTACCCCCAACAACCTCAGCATCATCGCCTCAAAACAAGGTTCTGACTTGAGCACTTTTATTCTCTTTGTTCTCGCCAGCCTTTCCGTTTTTGAATTCCAATCTGCATCAGTATCCAATAATGCGGCAACAGCATCGTAATCAGCATTGGCAATCTGTCTGGCAGTCCAGTCGATCACGTGCAATGCGCCTTTGCCGCGAGCATTCTTGATAGTCACCGTTAGCCCACAACCACGAGGGGCATAAAGTTGCTTAACGTGATTCAGGAATGCTTCTTCATCGCGCCCCTCACCCACAATCAACAACGTGCGTCTGGCTTTCCAAATCGGCATCTTGGTCAATCAGAAAACAGGCACAGCGCCATAAGCGCCAGCCATGTATTTTGCGTAGAAGTTATCGTCATTGCGGATACCTTCAACCGCATCCATGCGACTGGCTGTGCTCTCGCAATCCTCATCCTTTTGCACCAACATCACCTGAGATTTATGCACCAGGTTCAACACCTCGATGGCATGACAGGTAAACAAAAGTTGCGCCTGACGCGGGTTGGTTGATGGGTTGGCAAACAAGTCGAGAATGGGTTCCAGCATGTGTGGATGCAGATCATTCTCAAATTCATCGATAACCGCCAAGCCCCCAATCTCCAGCGTTTGCAGCAAACGTGACAACAATACAAACGCGCCCTGAGTACCGCTGGACTCAAGTGCAAAAGGCAATTTAAACTCGGTCGTCTTGTTTCTGTGCTTACCAAAAGGCACCCAGATTTTCTGGCTTGGCGTCTGTGGGTTATTAACGGCAACCTCCAGCAATTCAACGCCGGACAGACCCAAATCCCATGCGGACAATAATTGCTCCATCAGTTTGCGCTGATCTGGATGATCGGAAAAATGTTGGGCTGCGTTCTGCACATCCTGACTACCCATAAGCACACGGCCAAACACATTTACGTTGCTGTTCACATAGGGAGCCGTCATACGCATGGCCAGCGGCACGCCAAATTGCGCAGCCCATGCAATGAGGGACACGTTCGGACGCACCTTGCGCGCCTCCTGCGGCGCCAAACCAAAATCCTGTTGCTTGACCACATAAGTATTGTTTACAGCATCCCAATCGCGGATGAAAACATAACCAAACCGCTCACGCTTCTGGTAAAGCGACTCATGCAGCACCCGCTCAGGCGTGCAGCGCAACACATAGCGCCACAGCTTGCCGTCAAAATCCACCATGCACTCTAACTCGCTCGGCTCATTGCTGGAGGCGGCATGCGGCGCAACAGGAATACCGGCATCGGGCGAACTTTGGAATGAATGCGCAATAAACCAACTGATAAAGACTATCGGTTTCAGCAACGCAGTTTTGCCGCTGCCATTGGGGCCAATCACCGCCATCAACTTGGATAGCCGCTCGCCCGTAGGAGCATCAGTCATCCAGTCCGTCAGCGCCACTTTGCGGCTGATGGTTAGATCGACTTCGACGCGCTCACGGAACGACTGGAAGTTGGAAAATGCGTAGCTATGTAGCATATAAACCACCATTAATTGTAAATATCAACAAATTGTTGTTGATTATACATATTAATGTAATTTTGGCAACGCTATAGAAAGCAGCCGCCTTAACCGCATCGGCAACCAGCGGGAAGGTGATGCAAATATGAGTAGTCGGGCCCGACTGTGCCAGCCTGTAGCCATTGAGGATATTTAAGCGTGCTTCGGGCAATCAAATGAAGACCTTGTGATTCTGCTGCTTGTTTCGCTCGATCAGCAGCAACCATATGAGCAAATGCACCGGGCATATCTTCGCCTCTTTCTATATTTTTTCAACTGATCGTGATTCGAGACTGGCACTTTTATTTTCAACAAAACGAGCTATATCTTCTGCGTGATCAAGGCTCATAAGTTGGGCTGGATGCGCATCGCGCTTAATTTAAATTCGCTTGTTTATTGCTAGTCGCCAGTAATACCGCCCGGAGGGTGTCAGTCGGCAGGCGCTCGAATGCATCGCGGCTTCGTACATATGTGGAGCGTTGCACGGCACAACAAGGTGAACTCGACTTAGCGCCTGAAGATCGCCAAAGATTGCCGTTTTACTAGGGTCAGCGTTATGCGAAGTTGGCTCATACGAAGGATCAAGGGCAAAATCTTCAGCGGGCAATGGAAAAAGAGCGGGTAATTTGCGCAGAATGCTTCGATCAATAGGGGCAGCGCAATGGCGTAGCGCAACCAATCGAGAGACATGCGATTTAAAAAGCGGTCGCTGATCCCATGAGCCAAGTGCTGCTTCGACATAGGCATACACGCTCGGAGAAGTAACAGAGCCAAGAACATCCGCTGCACCGCCATCTAGAGCATCTACCACAAGCGAAGTAAATAGCCCACCGCCGCCGACTTCAACAGAAGGCTGATCGGCGCGACTGGCTGTCAGTATTGATATGCCTTCGCGAAGCAATGCTTTTGCATTATCAAACTCTGGTGGATTTCCGAGCGAACCAGAAAAACAACAATCCAAGAGAATTATGACCTCTTCTGCCTTTGAATTATTTGCCCACTTAAGAATATCGCCCATCGCGACGCCCCCGTCATATTTACTCGCATCCTGAGTGACGAGATATCCATCGAGATTATTTACAGTGCCATGGCCCGAAAAATGTAGGAACGCGACGTCAGCTTTATCTTTGAAGAGCGCATCAATTGACTCGCGAAGCACGGCTCTTGTAATGCAGTTCTTTGGACCGCCAATCGGGGCCGCTAATATCCGACAATCGAAATTCGGAGACCCGTCATAATTGGTGGAGAGAATCCTGGCTACTCGTTCTGCGTCGCTCACACAGCCCTGAAGTGAGCCAAATGAATACTCGTCGATGCCAACGCAAAGTGCGCGACGCATACTTGATCCTCCCACGCTAAGATCAGCGAGAGCCGCCGATTAGGGCCTTGAGGTTGTCCCAAGTCCACTTGTAGACCTTGTCCCCAGAAGTGGCTGATGTAGGTTTTGTACAGTTCTTATCAGAGTATGCGGCCAAAAGAAAATAAGGTTTATTCTTTGCCTGAGCAATTGTTAATTCGGTGGCGACACCATTTGCTGTATGAGTTTTCTCTCCACAAAGAATAATTACAACATCAATATTGTCCATGCGACGCCGCACTTTTTCCTTCCAGTCGCCCGTAAGGTGTTCCTTCACTGAAGAATCGATGAAATCGAATGGGCTATCTGGCAATTTGGCCTGACCCGCAAGCATGATTTTTGTGCCTTCGTCATGATCTATGTCGAAGCTGATAAAAACTCTCTTTTTCGTCGCCATTTGTGTCCTCCTTAAGGATGTTTGATTTTGCCAGTCAATATGTGAAATAACCCTCGGTTAAAAAGAGCGGCTCTTTGCTAGTCTGGCTGATTGTGTTGTTAGAAGTCATTGCACGTATTTGCACTTGGAGCATTCCCATTCGCCATCTCGCTTGAGATTTGTTGGTGCTCAATCACGAAGCAACGCTTTGAACCCCGCCTGCTCAAAGTGTCGGTCATGCGCCAGCGCTTCCGAAATACCTCGCGCCCTCATAATCTCGAATGAGGCGCAATCGGTAAGGCTCCATTCCTTGTCTGCCATCCGTTTGTATAAATCAAAGGCTTCCCGGAACTGGATGGATGTTTGTGGTACGACCTCGACATTCGGATTCGTGCGGATCGCATCCACCCCGCTTATTGCTACAGCCCTTGCAGGCAAACGGGACAGGGCTGTGAGTAGTTCGTCCAGCACCATCTCCGTCGTTAGGATTCGAGTCTTGCCCAGATTGCTCGAAATCGCTTTTGCTTTCGTGTTCAGATCATCTTTCGGATCCAGCACCGCTACCCAATAACCTGTATCCGCAAAGACTACCTTCATTTTGGCTCCGAACCGCGCCGATAAACAATCTCGTCGATTCGCATCGACAAGTCGCTTGGTACGTTGTCCCAAGTTCCCTCGGGCGCCGACTTGCCAATCGCAGCCAGTTGTTCCCAAATTGGAACCACCGTTTCATCGAAGCCCTGTTCTGCCAACACCGCAGGTGCCACCTTATCCACACGTGAGAACTTCTTGATTTGCCGATCGCTGGTCGAGAAATCGGCTATGCCTTCAACGCGAAGACGCACAGACCGGTGATTGCGCAGCGCATCAAGCACTGCCGATTCCTGCTCAGGGCTGAAGCGCCCGCTGACCACAGTTTCCGTATCATCAAGCTTGAGTGAAAATGTACCTGACACGCTGCCCATTTGGACTTCGCCAGTGACATCAACCGCGTCCTCGTAAGTTGGCACTACCCACTCGGTCAGCCGCTCACGCGCCTTGACGGTATAAGCCGCCTCGGTGGAGGCGTGGCGCGAACGGGTGAATAAGACCTCGTCAGGCCGAAGCGATTTTCCAAAATACCTAAACAGCGGAATCACATTGGAAGGCAGTGCGTCCGGTAGCAACGCATCATCGTTCGCGGCAGCGATGGCCGCATCGATCAAATCTGCGGCCTCGTCGAATTCGTCGTCCAAGAGCTCACTCTGATCATTCACTCGGACTCTTTGCAGCGGAACGACTGCGGAGCCAGGATCCAGTCGATTAAACTGAAGCCGGAAATCCTCCTCGAATCCCTTGGGAAGCCGGGGACGATCTGGATGCTTACGACGCCAGAGTTCCTTCGCGCATTCGACGATCAGGTTGCGGTAAGCAATCAGCTCTTGCGTGCATTCGACGTCAAGCGCATGCCCTTCGAATCGCTTCCCATCGAAACGCAACGAAGCAAGGTCTGTCGTGATGTCTGTAGCCATGATGGTTCCCCTAGAGACAATTGTCTCGCTATTGCAGATTATGCGACAGTCGTACTTTTCTCGCCATAGTTATCCCACACTCACTGGCACCAGCACCATCGTGTCGTTGCCGAAGATGTCAATCACTTTCACGGCGACGGTGTAGCGGCCCGCTTTGGTGTAGGTGTGGGGCGCGGAGATGAATTCCAAGTCGCGGTTCTTGCGGGTGCGGAAGCTTTGCCATTCGTTTTCGAAGATGTAGCTGCCGGTCCAGCGTTCTTCGAATTCGGGTTCATCAATGCCAGCCGTAGGGCGGGTCACACCCGCCGTTGCTTCCGTGTTCAGGATGGCGGGTGTGACCCGCCCTACCCCACTATCGCGAGCGACCTTGATGATTTCCTTGCGGCTCATGTAATCGAAGTCCACCGCCCAGTAGTCCACCCAGTCGGCCCAGTGTTTGGTGAGGGTGTCGCGCGTGACAACGCCGTCCTTGTCTTTGCTCACCTTGATGAGCTGACCCTGTTCGCACACGACTTCGCTCTTGCCGTCCTTGAGGCTTGCGGCGGCGGCTTCCGCCGCTCCTTGCGTGTAGTAAACGGAGAAGTCGGTCAGTTCGATCTGGAGTGTGAATTTATCCTTTTTGTGGTAGCGCGGCGTGGCCTCGATGAAGCTGATGTCGAAAAATACTACTTGTCCTTTCTCGACCGCGCGCTTGTCGAATACTTCGGGAGGAATCTGTTTCGGCACGAGATCTATGCCCTTTTGCTTCGCCTCTTCCAGTACAGCGGGGAACAAGCCCATCTCGAACTCGAAGGCGAGCATGTCTACGCGCGAGGCGCCGCGCTTGCGGCATTCGGTGATGACTTCCTCCACGAACAGACGCCCCACGGGCAGGTTGATCGGGCCAATCACGACCAGCCTTCCTGCATTTTTGCCGTGAAAAAAACTCTCGCCCTCCAGCGGCTCGGCACGATACGCGCGCAGGATCAGGTCGCGGAACTCGCGTTCTTTTTGCATCAACGCCTGCTCCTTCTGCTTGCCGCTGAGTCGACCGCCAACATTGAGGTAAGCCTGCCGCTCGTAGCGGCCAAGGTTCAACACCTCGAAGGCGCGGAACGGTTTGCCTGCATCTTTCAATTCGCGCTGCACCTGGATCAGCCGCTTGCGCGTGGTGTGGATGCCGAACTTGCCGAGATCGGTGCAGATCCATTTGCGTCCCAACTTTTCCGCAACCGCCGCCGTGGTGCCGGAGCCGCAGAAGAAATCGGCGACGAGGTCGCCTTCGTTGCTGCTGGCTTTGATGATGCGATCGAGGAGTGATCCGGGTTTTTGGGTGGCGTATCGAGTGTCCTCAATCGCTTGCGAATTTACTTCCGCAACGTCCACCCATATGTCGGTGATTGCTTCACCTTTCGTCTCGTCGAGATAGCGAATAAGACCGACTTTTCCCGACGGGTAATCGTAGATGCGGCCACGTGTCCTAAACTCAGCAATGGACGTTTCCGAGTAGTCTCCAATGTTGTCGATGCGATAAATGCGCCCGTCTTTGTCTTTGTAGGTGAACTTCGACTTCACGTATTCCGCGCTGTATTCCTTAAACTGTGGATTCCATGCGTAGGTGCTATTGCGTGAGTAATAGAGAATCGTGTCCGAGCTTTTGGCATACTGGCGCGCAATCGCTTTGGCTCCGCGAGGTGGCTGCCTTTTCCACCGAATTTCGTTGCGGTAATAACTAGAACCAAAAACTTCATCAAGAACGATACGGATGAATGAATTCACCCGCCAATCGCAATGCACATAAATACTCCCCTCGCTGTGCATCAAATCCCGCATCAAAATCAGCCGCTCGTAAATCATCGCAATGAACGAATCCGCCCCACGCCCCCATGTATCGCGGTAGGCAATCTGTTCCAGCAGGTTAGGTTCCTTGTGGAAGGTCTCGCCGCCGATCTCGATGTCCATCGAAAAATCCGCGCCAACGTCGAAGGGCGGGTCGATGTAGATCAGCTTCAAGCCGCCTGCGTCCTCGATCTGGCGGCGCAACGCGCCGCTCTTGAGCGAGGAGAGGATCAGTTTGTTGTCGCCCCAGATGAGCTTGTTGGTCCAGCCCTTGAGCTGGCGGCCGCGTGTGTCGAACATATCCATCGTGCCGAGTTCCGGTTTTTCCTGGCGCGGTTCGTCCACATGCTCCAGCGACTGGAACGGCAGCACGGTGGTGCATACGTCGCGGGTCTTGCCGTTCCACACCAGCTCCACCTCGCGCTTGTCCTCGAACAGGATGAAGCGGTATTTCTCCGGCAGCGGCTTGCCCTGCTGGATGAGTTGGGTCAGGTCGCGCTTCTCGGCGTCGCTGAGGTCGTAGGCTACTTTGGGTGGTTTCGCCATGGCTATTGAATTACGAATATTGAATTTTGAATGCGGAAAAGAAGTTCGAATTTTGAATTTCGGATTGTGAAATGTATAGTCATTATTAGAGCCTCAATAAATTCGTAATTCATCATTCGTAATTCGCAATTCATTTCTCGCTATTCTTTCTCGTGTTTTTAGTGATCGCAGTGAGAATCGCGATGAGTTGGTTGGCTTCATCCAGCAATTCTGCCAAGCGTGGTTCGGGAACTATTTCAGTTGCCGAGAGCAGGCGAAGCCAGTAGTGCGTTTCGCGCGCTTCTTTGCATGCGATGGAAAGCTTGCTCACAAAATCTGCCCGGCTTTGGCCGGCCTGCCCCTCTTCAACGTTTGCTCCAATGGATGTGCCCGACCGAAGGAGTTGATTGGCCATTGTCCGGCTCACCCCCGGTGTCTGATCCAACAACTGGCACAACTTCACCACACGCCGCGCAAACTCAAACGTCCGATCAGGCAAGTCCCTTTTCACAAGTCCCACTTCGTTATTCATAATTCCTAATTCACCGTTCGAAATTCACAATTCATGAGTCCAGCGCATCGGGATTTTTAAGTGCTTTTTTCTCATCCGCTGCAAGGCGGCGTTCGACCTTTTTCACATCTTCAGCGGCAGGCAGACTCTCTGGCCGGATGCCTCGCTCCAGCAGCGTTTTACGGACTGCCTCGTTGTTGGTGATGTGTTCGGAAGAAATCGCTGATTCGCTGGCAAGCTGATTCTGCCTGGCGTTGAAGATGGTAATTTCGGTAGCAAAGTCCTTGGCTTTGAGGATGATAGTGGGCGCAAAATCAGCCAACGGGCGGCTGTCCGGCACTTTCCATTGCGACTTCATCGCCTGTGTGGTTTTGCCAAACAGGGCTTGATCGCCTTTGCTGCGTATGACTGCAAAATTCTGGTCGCTGCCGGTTTGTTCGTAAATCACAGCGGACAGTTCTTTTTCTGTGGAGGTGAGTTTCTTGCGTGCGGATACGCGCTCTGCTTCGAGCAACCGTTGTTCGATCTGCTCCGCTTTGCGGGTCTGCATGGCGAAGTAGGTTTGGGCAAAGGCGATTTGCTGTTTTCTGGGATCACCGTTCTGGGCGATCAGGTAACAAGCGTAGCGTGTGAGCATGATGTCATCTACCTCACGCTGGCTGCCTGAGCCGAGATCGACCATTTTGTTGACGTCAACAAAATGGTCCGAGATGGCGTGATCAGATACCTCACAAGCAGTTTTTGCTTTATTGATTACAGCAGTAAAATTGCGCCATTCATCGTAACCAAGCAGGTGCTGAAGGTCGCGTGCCAGCCAGAATTCAATACCGTTTTCTGCCTGCTGTGCGTGAGCTTCAAAGGTGTCGGTAAGCGTATGAACGATCTCAGTTTTCATTATTGATCTCCAGTGCACTTACTTGCTTCGACAGGATTTACAGGATGGACAGGATATGAAGCAAAGGGGGCTTGGGCTTTATCCTGAAAATCCTGTTCATCCTGTCCTGATTTTTTTGGGCAGAAGGTGCGAGTCTTCCGTTTGAACTCCAGCCGTGCGGCTCCGAAGTTCAACAGTAAACCGATGTCAGTCCCTGTGGCAGTCAAATAATTGACCAGTTGCACCTCGTGAGCTGAGACAAGCACTTGGACTGCCTTATTTTCAACCAAAATATTCTCATTGATCAGCATGTCCGCGACAAAGTCACCGACGACCACGCCATCATAAGTGACCTGGATTCTTTTCTCGCATTCCACTTTCATTCCAGCCTTGTGCAACTCAAGCGCAAGAGCATTCTGATAAACCGACTCCAGAAAGCCCGAACCGAGAGTGCCATGCACCTTCATCGCACAGCCAATGATTTTCTGGGTGACTTCACTGTGTTCCATCATGTCCCAATCCTTTCGATCATTTTGTTGAACCCGGCTGATATTCGGTAAAGCTAGTGGCAAGCCCGGCGAAGGTCTTCGGCGGGTTGCGCTCATAGCCTTGCTGATCGACATATACAAATCGGTAAACCGTGCCGTCTTCGCCCTGGCTCGCGTTCGTTGCGTCCGCACACCACTGGCTCAGGCGGGACATCTTTTGCGGCAGGTCGCGTTCTTCGCGGCCTTTGGTTTCGACGATCCAGATTGTGCTGTCAGTTGTCTTCACCATGAAGTCTGGCACGTAGTTCGAGAGGTCGCCATCGGCTTTGACGTAGTCGATCTTGAAGCCGACGGCGAGGTAGTTCTTGGCAAACGATACGACATCCGGCGCGGCATCAAGAAAACCGGCGAAGGTCAGTTCGAAGCCACCGGCGTACGGCTCGCCGACGATTTTGCTGAACAGCGATTTCTTCGGCGCAAGGTAAGGCCGGTTCTCGGTGCGGAAGGGGCGCGTGTCGCGCAGGCGGATGCGATCTTCGATGCGTACCGAGCCGGTGTCCTGGATGGTAAGTGCGTTGATGGCGGTTTTGAATGTATCGAACAGAATCTTCCCTGCCTCTGGCTCGGATAGATTGCGCAGCACTACCGGGTCTTCGAGATTCACCGGCGAGGTTGCGAACAGATGCCCGCCCATGAATGCTTTCACCTTGGGATAAAGAATGTCGTAGCCGCCGACGAGGCGCAGTTCCTTCAATAATTGACGCGCAAAAAAGCCGACGACAGAGCGATAGTCCGCGGGGCCTGTTCCGTCGAGCTGGATGGTGTGGTGCACTTCGGCATCGAGCATGGTCTTGAACACGATCTCGCGCGTTTGCTCTGGCGTGAAGGGCTTGAGCGGAAGTTTGGCATTGCCGAATTTTGCGGGGTCGAGCGCATCGAGGTCTTTGTATTCGCGGTTGAAGCGCCGCGTGAGCCGGGGCAGCGCGATGTCCAGCGCGTCGATGTCTTTGTTGGCATCCTGCGTGTCCACCTCGACGATGAGCGAGTCCTTGCGCCCGGTGCCCGGCCCCATCGGCACATGCTCGAAGGTGACGCCTTCGCTCTGGATGGATTCGACAAATTCCATGAAGGCGGGCGTACCCATCACTGAGACGGTCTCCGGCATATCCGACCCGAAGTACATGCGGCGTAACCCCCGCCCCAAGGTTTGTTCAGGAAGAATGTTGCTCTGCGCTGCATAGGCGCGCAAACCGACGATGGTGGTGACGTTGCGCACGTCCCAGCCCTCCTTGAGCATCAGTACGGAGACGATGGCCTTGTGCGGCGATGTCCACGTGTCGATGTCGTTGGCTTCCTTGCGGAGTTTTTCGAGTTCCTCCT
Source organism: Gallionella sp. (assembly GCA_024653675.1). Taxonomy (GTDB): domain Bacteria; phylum Pseudomonadota; class Gammaproteobacteria; order Burkholderiales; family Gallionellaceae; genus Gallionella. Next base: position 12,734 of record JANLIB010000247.1, read on the forward strand.
TGTTCTTGCCCGATGCAGCCTCCGAGATTTCGCCGTTGTTCTTGGTGTGGATGACGAGCACTGCACCTTCCAGCTCAGGGCAAATTTTCTCCAGATGGGCGCCGACCTCGTCGCAGTTGCGGGTGTCGTCCACCATGACGAAGAGCACGGCTTTCTTGCCAAGCGCTTCGTGTTCGGCATAACTCTTGCGCCACTCTTCAATGCCGAGTTGCAGATAGTCCTCATAGCGCTCGGTGAAGATCGCGCTGGTGTGCTCCTGCAGCCGTGTACGGCTGGCGACGTCCGGCAGTACCGGATGCTTGACGACGTTCTGGTGAATAGCCTCGACCAGAGGATAGTCCGACACGGTCTGCACGAAGATCGCGCCGTTGTTATGACGTGGCGTAGCGGTCACATCCACTTGCAGTGCGAGGCGCGTGTCTTTCTGCAACATCTTGTGATGAATGTCCTGAATACTTTTGAACCATGCCATCTTCGGGTCATGGATGTGATGCGCCTCGTCATTGAACACGGCCAGCTCGTCTATTTCGCGCACAATCTCGCCAAGATCGGTCTTGCTGTCAGTTGTTTTGCCCACAGGCTTTGAGCCGAATGGTTCAAGAAAGTAATTGCGCAAATCTTCGTCGTCCAGCGACGGCTCGCGCACTTCGCCGAGATAAACGCGGTGGATGTTGGTAAGGAAAAGGTTGCCCGTTTCCCGCACCACGCGAACGTCGTCCTGAATATGCAGCGTGAGCTGGAAGTCGTCACGCCAGTTGCGGCCTTCGTGACCGTTGTCTGGAAGAATGGGATCGTTGAAGAATATGCGCAGCCCGTCGAAGTCGGCGCGCAGCCGGTCAAGGACGATGATGTTCGGGGCAATCAGCAGAAAATTTCGCGCGAGCGTCGAATCAGTTTCGTAGAGCTTGTGAAAAAAACTCCAGGCAATGAGCAGCGACAGCACTTTGGTCTTGCCCGCGCCGGTCGCCATCTTCACGACATAACGCGGCCAGTCTTCGTCGAATAAACTCGGCTTGATTTCATCCAGTGACGAATAACGCATCAGATCAAACTTGTCGCGTGCTCGGCGCACGTCATGCAGCCAGATCACCGTCTCTACCGCTTCGCGCTGCGCGAAGTAATAACGGAACGGCGACAGTGTTCCGTCGGCCTGCTCGACCAAGTGCTCGGTCTCGAACCACCAGTTTAGTAGTGAGCGCGATGTATCCGAGGCGCCCGCATAGCCCGCGGCCCGCCACGCAGAGACCTCGACGCGAATTTTGGCAACCAGCGGCGGCAGAAGTTTGTCATAGGACTTTTCACGAAGCTCTTCCGCCGCCGGGAACCAGCGCTGATCCGGCAGCAGTTCGGCGTAGGGCGATTTCGGGAATTCAGGATGTAGCGCCATGTGTCAGCAGTTTCCGTACCATGTAATTTATGAGGAATGCTAACAGATTTCGGCGCATGAATGGCCTCGCTCATTCTGGGAATGCCTCGCTACAATGGCGGCAACGTGAGTAAACTTCTCAAGCTGAAAGAATGGGTAACTGGGGCTGGAATAGATGATGGTGCCCGGAACCGGAATCGAACCGGTACGCACTTTTTACGGTTGCGACGGATTTTAAGTCCGTTGTGTCTACCAATTTCACCACCCGGGCGGATATTTGGAGGCGGGGGTCGGAATCGAACCGGCGTCTACGGATTTGCAATCCGCTGCATAACCATTTTGCTACCCCGCCGTGCTGCGAATCAACAGCTTGAAATGATTGAGGGAAAGCCAGAATGCTTTCCCTCTGACCGGTGCCGGGACACAAGTTATTGTATCTGGAGCGGGAGAAGAGTCTCGAACTCTCGACCTCAACCTTGGCAAGGTTGCGCTCTACCAACTGAGCTACTCCCGCGAAACGAGTGGCGCATTATAGGGATATTCGAATTGCTGTCAATATTTTCGCTTGCAATATTTATCGGGAAGTTTTACTCCATTTTGCAATCGATAGTGAAATATCGTAGGGGCGTGATTCATCGCGCCCTTTCTTTGGCGCATGATACGAAAAACTTTTTGTCCGGGTGTTCGATAGATCAGGGCGTGATGAATCACGCCCCTACAGAGTAATTCGCCTTTGGGAAATTGGAATTGCCCACTTTAAACAAACGCGCAAAATTCTCCGTGGTGCTCCGCCCTGCTTCGTCGAGGCTGATGCCGCGCAGTGTGGCAATTTCTTCGGCGACGTGCTTCACATAAGCCGGCTGGTTGAGCTTGCCGCGATGCGGTACCGGGGCCAGATAGGGCGCGTCGGTTTCGATCAGGATGCGCTCCAGCGGCACGCGCTGCGCCACCTCCTTGAGCTGTCTGGCGTTCTTGAAGGTGACGATGCCGGAAAAGGAGATGTAAAAACCCATCGCCAGCGCGGCTTCAGCCACTTCCCAGGTTTCGGTGAAGCAATGCATCACGCCGCCTGCTTCGGCGGCGTTTTCCTCAGCCATGATGCGCAGCGTATCCGCTGCCGCCTCGCGGGTGTGGATGATGAGCGGTTTGCCGCTCTCGCGTGCCGCGCGGATGTGGTTGCGAAAGCGCGCGCGCTGCCATTCCAGGTCGCCCTTGAGACGGAAATAATCCAGGCCGGTTTCGCCGATGGCGATGACCTTGGGATGCTGCGCCAACTCGACCAGGCGCGCGACATCAGGCTCTTCCACCCCCTCGTAATCGGGATGTACGCCCACTGAGGCGTAGATGTGCGGGTACTTTTCGGCGAGCGCAAGCACTTGTGGAAAATCCGCCAGATTGACTGAAATGCACAATGCGCTGATAACTTCGTTGTGGCGCATTTGCGCCAGCACATCGCTCATGTTTCCGGCAAGTTCGGGGAAATTGATATGGCAGTGGGAATCGACGAAAGGCATTTGTTGAGTCTCTTTATCCTAGAAAAAGCCGTTATCCACGAAAGGCACGAAAACCACGAAAAAGGGTAAGCAGGCATTTCGCCGCAAGGCGGAAGCTCGCAAAAAAAATCAAAGGACTTCATGCTGAGAAGTGATGCCCAATGGGCGAGTCGCCGAACCTCTGCAACAACTGGTTTTATTTCGTGCCTTTCGTGTTTTTCGTGGACGGATTTCTGTTTTTAAGTTTATTCGAGCATGAGTTGGCGGTAAGCAAACAACAAGGATTCAAAAAACAGCTTTGGATTGAGCGTGTGCTGCGACTCGCGTTTCGCTGTTTTCAGGAGATTTTGCAGGCGCGCCAGATTCAGCGCCGCGACAGGTTCGACCAGTTTCCTGATAGCGGCTTCCTCACCGGGGTGATAACGCAGCCTGCCCGCCAGCTTCATGGCATTCAAGTCATAACTCCATTGTTGCAGCCACTGCACGACCAGCACCTGTTCGGTTTTTTGCAGCGCCTCGGCCAGCGCGAACACATCCAGCCCGGCGGGCTGGCGCACGGCGCGCAACAATTTTTCGCGCTCTTCGCTGCCCATTTGTTCATCCAGTTGAACTGCTTGCAGCGGCGCAAAGCCCGAAGCGGCCAGGGCTTCGGCGGGATTTTTCACGCCCTGCTCTTTCAGCCACCGCGTTGCGCTCGCTGCATCGGGAGCAGGCAGCGCGAAAGACAGGCAGCGGCTCAGTATGGTCGGCAGCAATTGCTGCGGTTTGTGCGAAACCAGGATGAACAGCAGCCCCGGCGGCGGTTCCTCAAGACTTTTCAGCAAGGCGTTCGCCGCATTGGCATTCATCGTCTCGGCAGGATGTATGACCACCACACGCATGCCGCCCTGATGAGCGGACATGCCGATAAAACCGGCCAGGCCGCGCACCTGATCGACGGATATCAGCTTGCTGGGTTTCCTGGCGGATGCGGGCCTGGAATCTTCTGTTTCTTCGCCCTCAGTGCTTAACACTTCGGGTTGCAGCAAACGAAAGTCAGGGTGCGACTCTTGTTCAAACCAGTGGCACGAGGGGCATTTTCCGCAGGCAAAACCCGCCCCATCCGGATGCTGGCACAACAAGCTCTGGGCGAAATTCATCGCCAGATCGAACTTGCCGATGCCTTTTGTTCCCTTGAACAAAAGGCCGTGCGGAGGACGCTTGCGCAGCTCTTGCAAGCGCGCCAGGTCGTTTTTTTGCCAGGGGTAAATATCTTTCATTCCAGATAATCATGTAGGTCGGGTTAGCGCAGCGTAACCCGACGGTTATATATATTTGTCGGGTTACGCTGCGCTAACCCGACCTACGAATGTAAATTTATTTCAGTCTAATATCAGATAGATGCGACTATTTTCTCAAGTTGATGCTTAACCTTGTCCATGCTCTGCACCGCGTCAATCACGGCATAGCGCTGCGGATTTTCCTGCACACGTTTGTGATATCCGGCACGCACGCGCTCGAAGAAATCGGCCTGCTCCTGCTCGAAACGATCCAGCGAAGAATTGCTCGGCCTTGTATTATCAGGCGACCTCAGGCGCTGCCGTGCCACTTCGACCGGGATGTCAAAAAACAGCGTCAGGTCGGGTTGAAGATCGCCATGCACCCATTGCTCGAGCTGGCTTAGCTTATCCCAATCCAGCCCCCTGCCGCCGCCCTGATAGGCGAAACTGGCATCGCTGAAACGATCGGAGATCACCCACTTGCCGGCGCGCAACGCCGGTTTGATGACTTGCTCGATATGCTCCATGCGTGCCGCAAACATCAGCAACGCTTCGGTGCCGATGCACATGGTCTGGGTAAGAAGTATCTCACGCAACCGCTCGCCGAGCGGAGTGCCGCCCGGCTCGCGCGTGACCACCACATCGTGCCCGCGCTGGCGCAATGCATCGGCGAACCACGCCAGGTGGGTGCTTTTGCCGGCGCCGTCGACACCTTCAAAAGTAATGAATTTGCTCATGTTTGTTAGTTGTGAGTCGTTAGTCGTTGGCTGGTTTTGTATGATGAAAAATCAGGCTGTAGGGCGGGTCACACCCGCCATCACATCCAATATTGCAATGGCGGGTACGAAAAACTTTTGTCCCGGCACCGGTGTGACCCGCCCTACACTGCCTCTGCTCATTTCTGGTATTGATCAACTGCACGGTTGTGCGCTTTCAAATTGCTGGAAAACTGTGAGCTGCCATCGCCGCGTGCGACGAAGTATAGCGCGTCGGTCTGTGCCGGATGCAATGTGGCCTGCAATGCTGCCATGCCCGGCAGGGCGATCGGCGTGGGGGGCAAGCCGCGGCGCAGGTAGGTATTGTAAGGGGAGTCGGCCAGCAGATCGCGGCGGCGAAGATTGCCGTCGAATGTTTCGCCTATGCCGTAGATCACGGCCGGATCGGTTTGCAGCAGCATGTTCTTGCGCAGCCGGTTCATGAACACCCCGGCGATCATGCTGCGGTCGCTTGCAGTGCCTGTCTCCTTCTCGACAATGGAAGCCAGGATCAGAGCCTGGTACGGCGTCTTCAGGGGCAAATTATCCGCGCGATTCGCCCACGCTTCCTGCAGGCGCTGTTGCATGGTGTGGTAAGCGATCTTGAGTATCGCCAGATCGCTGCTGCCGGAAACGAAGTTGTAGGTGTCGGGGAAAAACAAGCCCTCGGGATGGTTTTCGATTGCGCCGATGCGTTGCAGGATCTCCAGATCCGATAAGCCTATCGTGTCGTGGGCAATATATCGGTTGGAATCCAGCGTGCTGCGAAACTGCCCGAACGTCCAGCCTTCGATGACGCTGATCCTGCGCTGGCTGAACTCGCCCTTGGTGATGATGTTCAATAGCTGCAGAGGGGAAACCGGCTGTTTCAATTCGTAGTTGCCTGCCTTGAGTTGTGTTGATTTGCCGAGCACTCTGGCGAACAGAACAAACGGCCATTGCTGATCCAGCAAACCGGATTGCTGCATCTCCCGCGCCGTGCTCTTCAGGCTGCCGCCCTGCTTCAAGTCGAATTCAAACGGCGTGGCGGGCAGCGTCAGCGGGCGATAGGCGTAGTAGCCCAACCCGCCCGTGGCGAGCAGCACCAGCAACATCACCAGCGTGAATATCCTTTTCATAGTCATACACTCGGCGTAGGAGCGGGCCATGCCCGCGACCTAAAGGCTCGCGGG
>JANLIB010000269.1 GCA_024653675.1 Gallionella sp.
GTCAGTTGCGGAAAAGGCAACGGAAACCGAACCCGCCCCCGTTGCAGTAACGCTATACCAATCTTCATCCGTTGAGCTGGAGAGCTGGCCCGTAAGCGCCGCACCTTGCGTTAATTGATTGGCCTGAGAAGTATTGTTGTTGGGTTCAATCTCAATAGTCAATGGAGGAATGTTCGTTACCGTCAATGTTGCAGAACCAGTAACGCCACCAGAAGCAGCTGTGATGGTGGCACTCCCCACTGCTAAACCAGTAGCCAAGCCAGCGGAGTTAACAGTAACAAGAGATGTATTACCAGATGCCCAAGTCAGCGTTCCCAAAGTCGCTGCCGTGCCATCTGTCATGATGCCGCTGGCGGTGAATTGTTGCGTGTTGCCTATCAATACGCTGGGAGCTGCTGGCGTGATGGAAAGGGAAGCCAACACCGGTGCGGTTACAGTCAAGGTGGCACTGTTGGAGCTGATGCCGTTTGCCGAGGCGGTGATGGTGGTGCTGCCTTGTGCCAGCGATGATGCAATGCCGCTGGCATTCAACGTGGCGACAGAGGTGTTGCTGGATGCCCAAGTTACTGACCCGGACACATTGCCGGTGCTGCCGTCTAAATAATACCCAGTGGCAGTGAAGGTGACGGGCTGCCCTTTGGGGGTGGATGAAGTTGCTGGGGTGATACTGATGCTGGATAGGGTCGCTGTAGCTGCGACTACTGTGATATTGGCGGCAGGCGAGGTGACGCCGTTCATGGATGCCGTGATGGTGGTCAATCCTGCCCCAACCCCGGTAGCGACTCCGGTATTTTTCCCTACGCTGGTAATCGCAGGGTTAGTGGAAACCCAGTTAACTGAGATGGTTATGTCAGCAGTAGCGCCATCCGAATACGTAGCCATCGCAGTCAGATTGGAAGCTGATCCTTTGACTATCGTGGCTGATGCTGGCGTGATAGCGATGCTAGTGAGTGGGGCAGAGGTTGGGGGCGTGACGATTGTCTTGCCGCTACTGTTAGTGTCACTGCCACCCCCACAGGCAGTCAGCATCGGAATGATAACGACAAGCAAGCTCATGCCATGCTTGCCAAGAGAGATGTTAAACAAGCTTCTCAAAAACATATTGTCCCTAGGATTCAGGTTTTCAGGCAGGGAAATCTTAAGCACGATACCGCCCGCACGTCCGTGATGTTATGAGCCAAATAACCTAGCGAATATATTTTTTCCAATATCTCAGCACGAATTTGTAATGCGCAATCCATTATAAGGATGAACAGGATAGGGCATATTTTCACAGCATGTTAGCCGAAAAGCAGATCAGGATCAGTTCTTCTGTTTCTCGAACTCCATCTTCTGTTTTGCAATATCTGCCGCCAGCTCATCCTGACCTTTTTGAGCGCGGAACTGCTGCCATGCCGCTTGATCATTACCCATGCTGGTCTTGATAGCTGCCTCGGTTAGCTGTTGTGCGCCCGTCGTGTCAAGGCCCACAAGAACATACAGCGTTCCATCCGGGCCGGTGATGCTTTTCAATATTTTTGTACCTTGCAACGACTGATCGGTAATCTGCTTGGTTACCGAAGTGTTGACGCGATCAACTGTCTCCTTGCTCGCCGCACCGGTGGTTTCGACATACTGCTTGATCATGTTCTGCACTTGCACCTTCATGTTCTGGGCAAGCTGAACGCGCGCTCCTGTAGCGGCCATCTGTTTCATGAAATCCAAGCCGGCATCAGATTTAGCGGCTGAACCCATCGCCGCCACCGGGATACCCTCGACGGGTTGATCGCAGACCCAGCCAGGGGCAGACTCATGCGAATTCGGAAACACACATTCCGCCACCTTTTCTTTGCTCGGGGCGCTTGAACAACCCGTGACGCCTATCACAGCAACAGCAGACAAAAACACATAAATAATTTTACGCATGAAAATCTCCCCCTGATTTAAGTAGCAAAAACAATCTTGGTGCAACTTTAGGTGTGGCTAGAATAGCCGCAGTACTGAAACCTTAGTGAATGGTCAATCAATATACACGCATTCGATACCAATGAATTAACTGGCTGGCCGGGCTTTTTCAGCCAGCATAGTCAGTCTAACGCATACAACCGTATGCAGACAAGTCCGGGTGTTTAGGCAAACCTTGCCCACCTATGAAGGACAAAAAATTTCCGACGACGATATTTGGCGAGGTGTTGCAGGAACTACGCTTGCAGCAGGCACTCACGCAAGACCAACTTGCCGAACGTGCGGGGACTGAGCGTAGCCATATCAGCGCCCTTGAGCGTGCCGAAAAAGGCCCAGCACTCGCAACGATTTTTAGTCTCGCCGAAGCACTGAACATACCTGCGGGGGATTTGATTGGTCTCGTCGAAAAACGGCTGAAGAGCCATCGACGCTGACAGGCTGCACACGTTTACTTATTCTGTTCGATTGGTAGCTAACCTTTGTGTAATCTTAGTATATCGCTGGCACTCAATGCGCACCCGCGCGCCTGCGCGTACAGGTCGGAATGTCAGCGTCAAACCTTATCAAACCTTAACATCTTTCAACAGTGATCCTCGCTGTAATCTCGCTGTTGTCAAACCTCAACTTCTTTCAACAGCTACCTTACCGTTGCCCATTTCCGGTAACAGCCTTGTCGCCAGCATCTATCAACTGGTCAATCACACCGGCGATGCAGTTGTCCAGTCCTGCGGCCAAGTGCCGCTCAATTGCTGCCAGCACTGTTGCCGAGGGTGCGTAATCAATCCGCCGATGTGTGGCGCGGTATTTCTGTACCCGTACCCTTGCCATAACCTTGCCGTTAATTTTGTCGCTATTCATTTCCGGTAACTCCTCTCTAAATTTCGTGATGGTGTGACTATCATTTAATCGGACAACTGAAAATCTCAATGCGTGCGGAGCGTTCAACATCCCGCCTGTTTTCTGCCTGTTAGCAGGCAGACTTACACGCACCTGCACCCATGCACAGATAAACCAGCAATTCCAGCTGCTTTTTCAGTCGCTTCCGCGATCATTGCCTTAACCCTTACATCTCCTAATAGGCTGACTGCGACCACATCGCGGATATGTCTTCATGGACTCAAGAAATTCTGGGTGCTCAGACCGCGCCTGCACCCAGGCGCGGATATGTCCGAAACCTCAACATTACTCAGCATTCTTCGTGCATACCTGCCTCGCGCATGCGCTACGCACGTTCTCTGCACTACGACATAACACGACACGCTCAATGATCAATAGCAAATAATCTAAGTAATCTCCTTGAGCCCATCCCGCTGCTCACGCAGCAGCGCGGACATTTTGCGCAGCATCGCCCTGTGCCCGCCCTTGTAAGCGTTGCGTGATGATCTAGCCTTACCCTCCGGTGTGCGAGCCCCCGTTGACCTAGTCCAGGGCTGCCATTGCCTTATCTTTGCCGATTGCCGCGCCTGTTGCTCCGTTGTCCAATGTCTCGCTGCCATGTTGTACCTCTAATAGTTCGTTTTGTTGATTTATGTTTTTCCCCGCGTGCGCGGGAGCAGGTGTGCCGTTATTTACTTGCTGGTTGCCATTGCCTTGGTTGATATTTGCCTGTTTAGCAAATACTACGGGCGGGTTCTTGATCGCGGCCAATGTCTCCAGCGTCATGCGGCTTTGATTCTGCGCCTTCAATGCCAGGCGCAAATAGGTTTCGTACTGCTTCAAATATTCCTGATTAACTGCCCGCCGTGCCAGGTTCACAAAGATGGATTGCAGCGCGTGCGCTTGCCCTACCAGCATTGCTTCACAGTGCTGTAAATTCCCATCGTTAACATCGTTCATATGTGGGCGAAGTTCATCCACCAGTGCGCATAAATCTTGCTCACCAAAGGATTTCGCATATTCGGCAACCACCGCCGCCGCGTTAACACTGGGGAGCAATGTCGCCTTTGCTATCTTTTCAGTTTTTTCCTTAGCGGCCATTACGAGTGGTTTCGCTACTGCCTTTGTCTTTTTCGTTGCCATGTTTAACCTTTTCTTAGTGCGTTGTCTGTCCAAGCCGCTCATATTCCAGCCCTCAGCGCATCGCTATCCCAATATGCCCCAGACCTTGCGCGGACTACCTGCAAACGGAAATACGCGGCTTCTGTCGCATACAGGTAGGGGTAGAGATTGCACCGCGCAGCAAGCATCCGTTCCCGCGCATCGTCCGCATACCCTGCAAGTCGGCACAGTTCAATAATGCATGCTGTCAACTCTGCATAGTCCGCCCCCAGTGTTGCGTTATCGTTTGCAGCAGCTTCCGTGGTGGGTGGTTGCCCGGTCAGTGCCGCGATGATTTCCGGCTTGTGTCTCTGGATTATTGCTTGCCATGCCGCGATTGTTTCGCGATTGCCCTTCGCCTTCAGGTGTTCGCCTTCCACCCGTAGCTGCACACCGGACTGTTCGCATCGTGTCAGGATCGCTTGCGCTGGAGTGTCGAATTTTCCAGCAGCGTCAATAATCACTTGCCGGGCGTTCACAGCGTCACCTCGGTTTCGTCATTTTCAGCGGGTACATTTCCCTGAAGAGGTTTTGATTCAGGCAAGGCGCTCAAGATGCTCACATTATTTATATGAGCGCCTTGAGCATCTTCACTACTTTTGAGCATGTTGGAAGGTAACTTCCAAACCCAGCCGTCTAATTTGGTTTTGATCGACTTGATGGATAGTTCAGTTTTTGCACGTCTAACCGTAGCCATTGAGTGACTTGCACCTTTAGCATCTATCTCAATCTGCTTTTGCGGTAACTCACCCTCAGCTAGCAGCCCCTGCAAAAACTCTTTTGCATCATCTAATGCGCTGGTGTCATGTTTGCCAGATTCACGGTTATCAGGTTCGGCCAGCAGTTCCCGCGCTGTACCCTCTACCGCATTGCCCCACAAGATTGATGATGCAAATATCCCAGGGTGATCCGCGAGTTCCGCTTGGACAAAGTCGTACTCAAATCCGCCATCATCCGGGCCGATATTTGACTTTGCGCGGCAGAATATGCGCTTCGTAGTCCCACCATCATCAATCTTGCCAGTTGCCAGTACCACACGCGCCAGCGCACCGAACGCAAGCGAGCCGGTCACACGTTCGAGTGGATTCTTTCCGCCAGTCCCTTTAGAAAAGTGTGTGATTCCGAGAACGGCACAACCAAGTTTTTCAGCGAGTTCAACCAATGGCTGCAACGCTCTACGCACTTCGCCATTTTTATGGCTATCTCCTGCAACGGCATTGACCACGGGATCGACTACCAGCAACGCGATATTGCCGATGCGGGTAGCGGCATCTGCCATGGCCTTAATATCTGTTGCTGGATCAAAACTGCGTATTTCATCGCCGTGCTTAACGTCTCCGATAAAATGCACACGGCTCATATCAGCGCCAGCAGCAAGCAATCGAGGAACTAGCGTATCTTCTGCGCTGTCCTCGCCGCTCCATATCAGCACGTTACCGACTGGTGCGCGTGTGCCGTCTGGAAAGCGCCCACCGACACTTATTGTTGCAACAAGGGCAATTGCGATTGTGGTTTTCCCATCCCCAGCCATGCCTGCAAATACATGGAATTTCCCGCGAGCAATATATCCAACCCAAATCCAGCGGATTGCTTCAGGCTTAATATCAGCAGCACAAGTTATCTGCACCACTGGCAAGGGCGCGAATGATTGCGGCAATACCTTTGCATCACCGTCCTTGTTTGAATGGACAGAATCGAATCCTACGGGGTCTGTTTTTTGCTCTACAGGCTTTGCCGCATCAATCGCCAGTTTCACAGCTTCCAGGCCGGATAGTTTTGCCATATCGTTGAAGTCGGTTAGCTTATTCATGGCTTGCCCCTTCGCTGAATACCGGCATGGCAACCAAGCCGCTAACCGCCTGCGCCGCTTCGGATGCGTTGCGCCTACCGGCTTCATCATCATCAGCGCACAGCACGATCACCACGTCAGGATATTTCGCACGTAATAATGCCGCCGTCTTGCGAAGGTTGCCCGCATCGAAGGCAACAACAACAGCATGGCCGGTGGCTTCGTGAATACTCGCGCCAGTGGCAAAGCCTTCAGCGATGCAGGTAGGTGCATCAGGTGCAATCTTGCCGATCAAGTAATAGCCTTTTTCACCATCAGACAAAAAGCGTTTTTCGCCATCGCGGTTTATGAATTGCAGGCTTGTGATCTTGCCGTTCAACCGCATCGGTATCATCAATGCGCCATTGCAGGCCATGCCGCCGATGCTCAGGCTACCGTGGTATATCTTCGCGCCATGCGGTTGAATGCGTTTGTGCTTCAGATAGGGATGGTCAGCGATAGCCGGTTGCGTAGCTTCCAGCGCGCTTGCCGGTGCATTCCAGATAGATGCTGCTTTGTCCGCTGCCGCCCCACGCCGTGATGCCCGCAAGTCAGCTTCAGTTTTGCGCTTGGCTTCACGTTGGGCAATCTCTTCCGGTGTCGGTGGTGTCGGCTTATCGGTGCTGTTGTGGATATAGCCGCCCTGTTTTGCATGGTGAAACAATGTGCCGATATTGATCCCGCCGCCGCTGGTAAATGACTTCCACGAGGCCGCTGCCGCTCGCGCACTGTAATTGTCAGCCGTACTAGACCAACGATCCCAAACATCAAAGCCAGCTTCGCCAAACTCTGACTTAATCCCCATGCCGCAATCTGTCCACGTTTTGCGATCGGTCGCATCAATGAAAGTTAATGCCTGTTCAACTTGGTTTAGCGAAGTGGTAAAATCATCGCGTAGTGTTTTGAGGGGTGCGCCAGCCACGGTGCGCCCCTTGTTGTTTGTAGTGTTCATGGTCGCCCCTTACGCTGTTTTAGTAAGGCTTGATTGCCATGCGACGATGTCCGATTGTTTCCAGCGCACCGATCCGGTTCCCAAAGAAACTGGGGCAGGAAACTTGCCAGCTTTGATAAGACGATAGATAGATGCGCGGCTGATCCCGGCGATGCGTTCAACTTCTTTGCGGCGTAACAGGAAGTCTGTTAGTTGTTGTGCAGCTTGATTCATGGTAAGCCCCTTTGTGTTTAGTTAAGAGGCCTCCGATGATAGTCACATAAAAGAAAATAGCACGGTACGGTAAACGCGTTTACCGTACCTTTAGTTCAGCTTCGAGGACGATTTTAGATAACTTGCCGATTCCCATTTCGATCTGCTGCCTTGCTTTGTGATGGGATTTTTGCCAGTATTTGTGTATAACATCTTGTTTCATGTTATGTTCTTCTGCCACCTTTGCCTCCGCCTCATCAAGGCCAATGCTGAGGTCAAATCGATACAATTCCACTTCCAATGCCATCAATAAAACCCTCTTCTCACGGGCGAGTTTTACTTCGTTTGATATTTCACCACGTTTGCGTGGCAGGAAGCCAGGAGTCCCCTTCAAATTATCCTGCATTTTTTCCAAACCATCAGCAATGGCTAACCGGACTTCTCGTGGCAAGATTTCAAATAACCGGAGCGAGTCGGTCAATATGGCGAGAAGTTCCAACATGGCTCTTCTATCCCCGGACTCAACGCCATTCCTGACCTCTTCGAGGGGAAGGTATGTTTTACTGAAGTCTAAAATTTTTTCGATGGAAGTGTTTTCGAGGGAAAAATGTGATTCAACGCTGCCTGGTGCAGCGAAAATTTTATTCAGCCGTACCCTTTCGAGCTCATCATACTCATCACAAGCTCTCTTGTAGAACTCCTTTCTAACGCGCTCTTGGCGCTCAGCTTGAGTCTCAGTATTCATACGTGTGTCCCTTTCACGCTCCTCAAATAAAACCCACGCCAGCGGATAAGGGTGTCCGTTTTCGCCCCGTCGGGCTAGGTGCGGCAAACTGAATTATGCGCGCAGTGGTATCACTTCCGCCCCGGCCTTTAACTTGTCCAGATAATCCGCCCACGCCTGCATCATGGCGGTGCGCTCAGGTAGATACATCCGCCATGCTTCGCGCTTGTATGCCGCCTTGATCTTGTTCGGCTCTTCATGCGCCAGTTGACGCTCTAACCATTCCTGCTTATAGCCCATGTTGTCCAGGATGGTTGAAGCCATTGCACGGAAGCCGTGCGGGGTCATTTCGTCATTAGCCCACCCCATACGCCGCAATGCTGATCTAATCGCGTTGTCACTCATTGGCCTGTCGTGGTCACGTTCGCCGTGGAATACATACTTGCTGCGCCCTGTTAGCGGTAGCATTTCGCGCAACACTGCCACGGCCTGTTTTGCCAGCGGCACTATATGCGTAACCCCCATTTTCATTTTGTCAGCAGGAATAATCCATTCAGCTTTGTCCAGGTCCAGCTCAGTCCATTCCATCTTGCGCAGCTCGCCAGGTCGCACGAATAGCAACGGTGAAAGTTTGAATGCACCCTTCACGATGTACGAGCCTTGATAGCCTTCAATGTCGCGCATCAGTTCGCCCACTTTTTTTGGTTCAGTAATCGCGGCAAAGTGTTTTTCCTTGTTGACTGGTGGCAATGCGCCGCGTAAATCGCCGGTAGGGTCACGCTCAGCGCGTCCGGTTGCAACGGCATAGCGAAACACTTGCCCGCAGCAGGCAAGGGCGCGGTGTGCCGTTTCCAGTGCGCCACGGGCTTCTATTTTGCGTATCGCTGCCAGCAATGCAGGCGCGGCAATTTCAGCGATAGGCCGATTACCAATCCACGGGAAAACATCTTTTTCCAGCCGGGCGATAATCTTGCTCGAATGATTCTCTTTCCAGTTGGGCGCATGGCGGACAAACCACTCACGGGCAATCACTTCAAAGCTATTCTCAACATTTTCAATTGTGGATACCTTTTGTGCCTGCTTCACTGCCACGGGGTCTACACCGTTCGCTATCAGCTTGCGTGCCTGTTCGCGCCGCTCACGGGCATCCGATAGGCTCGTGTCTGGATATACCCCGATTGCCAGCGTTTTGCGCTTCCCTGCCAGGCGGTAATCCATACGCCAATACTTCGCGCCATTCGGTTGTATCAGCAAATACATATTGCCGCCATCAGCCAGCCTTTGCGTCTTGTCTGTTGCCTTTGACTTGCTTACCTCTAACGCGGTCAGCGCCATGATTGCCCCCTTTTGACAGTATCAAATCTTGAATGACAGTACCCAAGGGGGAAATATACTGTCAAATACTGTAAGATGCAATGGGATTGATTGAAACCGTTTGGGCGTAAAAAAACCCACAAAGCTATGTACAGTGCGGGTTTCGTGTAATGTTTAAGGCATTTTGAGACTGCCTGAAACTGTGTCTTGGTGGTGATAGGTGGATTTGAACCACCGACCTCAGCGTTATGAGTGCTGCGCTCTAACCACCTGAGCTATATCACCGTCCTGAGTTACAACTCCGCAAAGAGCGCGGCATTCTCCGGATTTCACCCTGCCTTGTCAATGTGTGTGCAGGGAACACGCTTCAGTTCGCTTCCGGCAAAATCCTTTTGCAATTCAGCTATTTTCACTTCCGTCAGGTTACTGACCCCGCTCAACCTGAATACGGTAACCTTGAACTTGCTGGCGCGCTCGCCGACCTGCGCGGTGCGCACGCCTTTGGCCCGCAATTCATCGAAAAAATTTTGCGCCGCTTCCTGCGTTTTGAATACGCCCAGCGAAATGGCGTTCTGCAAATTTCCCGCGTTCTGCACAACGAAATATTCATTGATGCCGCGCGCCTTGAGCTCGCTGATTTTCCGGTTGACTGCGGCCTTGTTTTTGAGCGGCGGGAAATACACCCAATAGCCCGTGTCGTGCTCGATCTGATACTGGCTTAATTTATCCCCAAGCTGCAAAGCAGCCAACGCAACGGTGGCGCGAGTCAGATCCGAGCCTGAAAAATCGCCCCATTCCAGGCAGGCCAGCGTATCAGGCCTGGCTGTCGCAGGAGGGGGCTCGATCACCGGAGGCTCAACCGGGGCTGTCGCGGGTGATGCCGGAGTTGCAGGAGTTGCAGGAGTTGCAGGAGTTGCAGGAGTTGCAGGAGTTGCAGGAGGCGTTGGAGGCATTGGAGGCGCGGGTAATATTGCTTCCGGCGTGCCCAACAGGCGAATCATGTCCTCATGCAGCGGAGGCTGAGACTGTGAAACCTGTTCACCCAATCCCATCCATCCCTTTTGCATCGCCGCGAAAAAAGCCACATTTGCCAGCAATAAAATCCAGAATAATTTTCTCATTACGCGTTCGTTTCCTGTGCAATCAACATCAGCCCTTGCAATACCAGGTTATCCACGACATGCAGCGGCATCCCCAAGTGTTCGCGCAACGCCCCCGCTGCTCCGCCGCTCAACACGACCGGCGCGCTATCATCCCCAAGCAAAGCGTGTTGCCGCTCTATCGCGCCGCAACTTGCCTGAATCGCGCCGCTATAAAGCGCGTCAGCAGTATTGCGCGGAAGCGGCACGTATTTTCCCTGAGTCGATTTCAACTGATCGGTTGCGGCAACCAGACTGCGCTGCATCAACTCCACCCCGGGCAGAATCAGTCCGCCACGGAATTCTCCCTGCCCGGACAGGGTATCTATCGTGGTCGCCGTGCCGCAATTCACCACCAGGCATTTCTCGTGCAGCAGATGCCATGCAGCGATCAAGGCAACCCACCGGTCGCAGCCAAGCTGGCCGGCATTTGAATAACCATTCCTGACGCCGCATTGCTGCTCCCGTGCAACGACAAAATGGGGCTGGCCGTCCCTGATATTGCGGATTTGCCGCGCGACTTCTTCGCCGGCGACATTGCTCACCCATATTTGCTGTATGCCGACAAATTGTTGCGCCAACTCGCCCGCTTGTTCAACAGGCAAAACACCGCTGCGCACCCAGTCATTCGCATCGGCTAACGCCCATTTGATGCGGGTGTTTCCTGCATCGATTAGCAACTTCATCCCTAAGCCGGACAAGCCGGAACCAAAAAACGTAGGGTGGATAAAGCGCGCAGCGCGTATCCACCAATCCGCCGAGGCAATCCATTGGTGGAAACGCTA
>JANLIB010000270.1 GCA_024653675.1 Gallionella sp.
TAGCGTTTCCACCAATGGATTGCCTCGGCGGATTGGTGGATACGCGCTGCGCGCTTTATCCACCCTACGTATTTTGGTTCCGGCTCGTCCGGCTTAGGGTTGAAGGCAACTATTGAACAATCCTGGTTCAATCCAACAAGTGGGACACCATGCCGTCCGCCAGCTTGGGCTCGAACCAGGTGGATTTGGGCGGCATCACTTCATTGGCGTCGGCAACCGCCATCAGGTCTTCCATGCGGGTGGCGAACATCGAGAAGGCCGCGGCCATTTCACCGCTGTTGACGCGCTTTTCCAGTTCCGCCAGTCCGCGGATGCCTCCTACAAAGTCTATGCGTTTGTCGCGGCGCGGGTCGCTGATGCCGAGCACCGGCGCGATCAGGTGGTTTTGCAGCAGACTCACGTCAAGACGCGCCACCGGGTCGTTTGCCGGGATCAACCCGGCGCGGATCTGCAGGCGGTGCCACCGGCCCGGCAAATAGAGGCCGAACTCGCCGGGCCTGGCGGGCTTGACCGGCTCAGCGCTTGCCTGCACCGAAAAATTCCCGCTGATGCGCTGCAGGAATTTCGCCGCGTCCATGCCGTTCAGATCGGTCATGACGCGGTTGTAATCCATGATTCTCATCTGGTGGTGGGGGAAGATGACGGACAGGAAATAGTTGTAGCTTTCCTCGCCGCTGTGTGCCGGATTGGCGGCGCGCCGTGTTGCGGCTATGCGTGAGGCGGCAGCCGAGCGGTGGTGTCCGTCGGCGATGTAGAGGGCATGCATGGCATCGAATGCGGCGGTCAGCTTGCCGATCGCCGCCGCATCGCGGATCACCCACAGCGTATGGCGAATGCCGTCATCGGCGGTCACGTCGGCATCGGGGATTCCTCCCGATGCGCGTTCCAGCAGCTCGTCCACCGGCGGGGCAGAAGGATAGGCCAGCAACACGGGTCCGGTCTGGGCGTTGAGCGCGTCGATCTGGCGCACCCGGTCGTCCTCCTTGTCCGGGCGGGTGAACTCGTGCTTGCGGATGCGATTGGTGTTGTAGTCCTGCACCGAGGCCGCCGCTACGATCCCGGTCTGGGTGTGGCTGCCCATGACCAGGCGATAGACGTAATAGCAGGGCGCCGCGTCGCGCACCAGCACTCCTTCCGCCAGCATCCTTCCGAGGTTTTCCGCCGCCTTGGCATAGACATCTGCCGCATAGGGGTCGGCGCCTGCAGGCAGGTCGATTTCGGGTTTGGAGATATGCAGGAAACTCCACGGCTTGCCTGCCGCGCGCACGCGTGCCTCATCCGAGGAAAGCACATCATAGGGTGGGGCGGCGACTTCGGCGGCACGGGATGGCGCGGGGCGCAAACCGGCAAAGGGACGGATCAGGCTCATCGGGATTCCTTGTGAACGGGCGAACATTCTACCAGCTCGCAGGAATAATTCCTGATGACGGATGAGCGCGGGTGCGATTCAAACTGATGTGGAACTTATGCTGCTTGCCAGATCAATATTGTAATTACGCAGAATAGGTTGATCGCCCGACTCAGCCGGGAGCGCCGACGTCCCCGTCGGCAACAAACGGTAAAGCACACAAGAATGCCGACGGGGACGTCGGCGCTCCCGGCTGAGTCGGGCGATCAACCTATTCTGCGTAATTACAATATTGATCTG
>JANLIB010000277.1 GCA_024653675.1 Gallionella sp.
CGGCCTTCGCCGGATAACCAGCGACTTGACCGCTTGCGGGCTTAGTCGAATGGCTAGTTGTTTCATCAATGACGAAATCTGAATTTTTAGAGGTGCCCATAAGGTTTTTATGTGCCCATAGCCCCTCATCCCCTGCTTCTCCCGCCCGCGGGAGAAGGGAGTATTCGTATGCCGCCGTTCAGCAGTATATTTGTCGTAAATTATGGAAAGCTCAATAATAAAGCTCGTAAATCAAAATATCGTTCTACGAACCAAGGAGTCGGGCGTTCGAATCGCTCCGGGCGCACCATCAAATTCAAGGGGTTAGGCTAATAACCTGGCTCCTTATCTCTTTCCATGCAGCAATAAACGTATCACTTTCGGATGCATTCACAGGCAAGGCAGCCAATTTCACTCATTGGGCGAGACGCGCACCTGACTGGTGCGCAAATGTGATTTCCGTCTGTACTTTGGTACACCTGTACTTCAGTACAATGGTTCTTCAAAAATAAATCAGTATCATCGCGCCCAATGATCCCTTGACGTTCTTAGTGGAAGGGATGCGAGGGCGCAGTGATCAATGCCAAATATTTTGGCAGAATAGTCGCAATAACCGAGGGGGAGATTCATGTTTACATCAATTAAATCAATAAGCTTTTGCTCGCTGCTGGCATCGCTGTTTATCATATTCAGCAGTGCGGCTTATGCAGAGGTAACGACGGAATATGATTTCGGCAGGCTTACACCTTCCGGGACAAGTCTCGGTTATGTTGCGCCCAACAATTTTGCACGGGATCCTTTTGCGCATTTGACTGCAACGGATAACGAGAATGGAGTCTGGACGTTTACGCTGAGCATCAACAATAATCTGTTCAGCTACTTCGGTGATAACGCCTATTTGCAGGTATTGAATTTTGATTTCAGCCCCGACCCCGATCCTCGGCCGGTAAGCACTTTCGTGGAAAGCAATGTAGACGGCACGACAGCAACTTGGAGTTATTCCGGAAGCGGCAATGGCGGATTCGCCGATATTGATTTCGGGACAGGCTTCGGGGCAAACAGCTCGGACAGGCTTTCCCAGGATGATTATGTCACATGGAATGTTACGGGCTTGGGCACCAACAGCACCCTTTCAAACATGTATGTCAAAATCAACGGAATTGATGGTGGTTACCAGGCCAAATACATGCCCCTGACTACCGTTGTTCCCGAGCCAGAAACCTATGCCATGATGCTGGTTGGCCTTGGACTACTGGGGTTTACCGCGCGTCGCAGGAGAAACGAAGCTTAATATGGAACGAATTACAGACAAGGAGAGAAGGTATGTTTAAGTCAACAGTTCTTGGCTCATTACTGCTTGCAGGCCTTGCAGGCCTTACGTTGTTGCCACGCGACGCAAATGCTGTCCCTACATTGCAGCTTGGCATTGCCGGTGGAACTTACGATTGGTCGACGGAAACCGTTTTTGCAACCAGTCCAAGTTTCTCGCTGTATGCATTCCTGGATCCCAACAGCAGCAATCTGCTCACTGATACGTATTACCTGTCCATGGCCATGTCGCCGCAAGTTTCCACAACGGCAGATTTGGGGTCGTTCACCTACAACGGCAATACCGTGAACGTGACCTCCGACATGACCTACGGCACGCCGCCCATAGATGCCTTTTCTTCAACATATGATCCGGGTGATCTCAAGCCCCATGACGTGTTCCCGACTTATTTTACTGAAATTGAGTTTTCCTTTTCCAGTGGCAACGAGTCCGGCGTTTTTAATACACAGGATCACCCGTCCTGGGGGCCGCAATCCGGGACCGGGATGTACTACAACCTCTTCAATATTGACACGTCGAATCTCGCAGCCGGTTACGCAATTCACTTCGATCTGTACAACACCAAGCTATGCTCGAAGGACAAGGGCTCATGCGCTGGCAGCACCGATACCGACATAACCAAGTTCGCCCCGTTTTCACACGATGCTCAAAGCATGACAGTAGTCCCTGAACCTGAGACTTATGCCATGTTGCTGGCGGGGCTTGGATTGCTGGGTTTTACTGCACGCCGCAGAATGCGGGGCGCTTAACCAGGTTTTGCCGCATCTCTCAAACAACCCCGTCCTGGTGACGGGGTTTTTCTATCCTGAAAAATCTTCGCAATAAGATCAAGATGAACCGGAAGGCTGTGCTGGATCGCGCTATCTGGTGCCGGATATCTCCTTTTATAGCCTATGTTTTTTTCATGCTCCTAGCAGAATTATTGTCGAGATACGGCTGGAGCGCGCACGAGTTGCGTTTGCTTTATGCGGTGAAGATTGCCGTAGTTGCCGCCCTGCTTTGGACGCTGAGGGGCGCCTACGCCGAGTTGCGTTTACCACACGGTGCAGGGGTTATGACCTGGGGGGTTGCCGCTGTCGCCGGGGCCGTGGTGTTCGTGGCCTGGATCAACCTGAAAGCAGGCTGGATGGAAATCGGGGTATCCGCCGGCTTTAATCCCAGCAGTGATGCCGGTATCGACTGGATGATGGCCGCCGCAAGGCTGATGGGCGCGATACTGGTGGTTCCCCTGATGGAAGAGCTGTTCTGGCGGTCGTTTCTGATGCGCTGGATAGCGAGGCATGATTTCCTGGCCGTCGAACCGGCCCGCGCAGGATCCAGGGCTTTTGTCATTTCAGCGCTATTATTCGCCTTCGAACATAATTTGTGGCTGGCGGGCTTGTTGGCCGGAGTGTTTTATAATTTGCTCTATATGCGTAGCGGCACATTATGGTCGCCGATACTTGCGCATGCCGTCACCAATGCGCTGTTAGGGGTGTGGGTTATCTATACTGGCAACTGGAGTTACTGGTAAACTGATCCCGATGTTTATTTCCAGGCTTCAAAATTATTCGATGCTTTCCCGCGTTTCCATCCCTGAGGGCGCCTGTGCGGCTGGGACACACGCCCCATACCTCAGCGCCGACCTCTTTTTCCGGCGCACGCTCATCCACAACGAAGCTGTCATGGAACCGGGCATGAACTGTCTGGTTCCTGTCGAGACACGATGGCCAGCGCGAATCACGAATCAGGAAGCCCATGGCCGCTAATGACATCCCTGTAGTGTCCTTTTTCAAGTACCTGCTTGATCCCTTTATGATCTGGGGTCTATTGGTACTGATCGCTTTTGCATACGACGAAACCTTCACCGGTTACTACCTGGTGTTGATGATCATCACCTTCTTCATCTCATCATACATTTACGAGCAAACCCACATATATCGCACGTGGCGCAACGGGAAATTGCTGGCATATATCCGCGATACCCTCTTGGGCTGGGGGATCATTATCGCCATCCTGGTCTTTCTGGGTTACGCCACCAAACTTTCCTATCAGTATTCTGATCAGGTTATCCTGACCTGGTTCATTGTCACCCCGGTCGCGCTTATCGTCAGCCATCTTATCGTGCGCAAGATCGCTACTGACCTGCGCAAGGAAGGGGAGGTGCGTTCTGCAGTGATAGTTGGAGCCAACGATACGGGCATGAATCTGGCCGAGCGTATCCTGGAGTATCCCTACCTGCTCATGGAGGTGCGCGGTTTCTTTGACGATCGGGATGAATCACGCAGTTCGGCAGGCTCGACGTCGTTGCTGGGTGGAGTGTCAGACGTAGCAAACTATGTTCGCTCGAATAACATCCAGATGATCTTCATCAGTTTGCCGATGTCCGCCCAGCCCCGCATCCGCGCGCTTCTGGATGACCTGCATGACACTACTGCCTCCATTTATTTCCTGCCGGATGTCTATATCTTCGATCTGATGCAGGCCCGCTTTGACAATGTGGGCGGTGTACCGGTGGTCGCGATATGTGAATCGCCATTTTCGGGTGTGGATAGCGTGGTCAAGAATGCCAGCGATTTCGTGCTCGCCTTGCTCATTCTGCTGCTGCTGTCGCCCCTCATGCTGGTCATTGCATTGGCGGTGAAACTTACCTCACCCGGCCCGGCTATTTTCAGGCAGCGCCGCTACGGACTTAACGGCGAGGAGATCATCGTCTATAAATTCCGCACGATGAAAGTCAGCGAGGATGGTTCACGCATTGAACAGGCACAAAAAAACGATCCAAGAATTACCCGGATCGGCGCTTTCCTGCGCCGCACCTCACTGGACGAATTGCCGCAGTTCATCAACGTATTGCAGGGGCGGATGAGCATTGTCGGCCCGCGCCCGCACGCGGTTGCGCACAACGAACTTTACCGCAAGCTCATCAAGGGTTACATGTTGCGCCACAAGGTGAAACCCGGGATTACCGGCTGGGCACAGGTAAACGGGTTGCGCGGCGAAACCGAAGTGCTGGAGAAGATGCAGGCGCGTATCGAGTTCGATCTGGACTACCTGCAGAACTGGTCAATATGGATGGACATGTGGATTATCATGCGCACGGTATGGGTGGTGCTGCGGCGGGATAATGCGTACTAAAGCTCGATTGACATCCACCAGACTGGCGTTTAGTTTTAAACCCGGACGATATGCAGCGCGAACGGTACAATGATGGTAGATTTCTGTATTACTGCCATTGACCTGGTAACTCAATTACGATAGTTGAAGGAGAATATCTTGAATTATATTGATGTGTCGTCGCTCATGAAGGGCTGCCGCAATGTGCCATTCAGGCGCGTGTTGTGCTGTGCTCTGGTGTTGACCGCTGTCGGCCTTTCCGCTTGCGGCAGCAAGGAGAAAAAGGCCGGGCAGGCGCTGGTCAGAGTGAATGGTGTGGAGATTACTGTTCTCCAGCTTAACGACGAGCTGAAGCGTGCCGGAGTCAAGGCTGAACAGCAGGAAACCGCGACCAAGCAACTGCTGGAATCATTGATCGATCGCCAGCTGGTCGCAGCCGAGGCGATGCGCAACCAGATTGATCGCACGCCCGAAGTCATGCAGGCGATTGAGCATGCCAAGGCTCAAATTATCTCCCAGGCATACCTGAAAAGCATTGTGACCAAGATCGCCAAGCCTTCCATGGCAGAGATCGACGATTATTTTCAGAAGCACCCGGAGTATTTCTCCCAGCGCAAGCAATTCGACATACATCAATTGGCTATCGCCACCAGGGATTTCAGCAATGAACTCAAATCGGCCATAGAGTCTGCCAAGACCCTGGACGAGGTTGCATCGTGGCTGGACAGGCATAGCGTGCGGTACGCACGCGGCCAGTTGTCGCGCAGCAGCGCCGACTTGCCGGAGCAGATGGTTGTAAAGCTGAAAGAGATGAAGAAGGGGCAATTATTCATCGTCAATGAAGGAGAAAACAGCATGATAAATTCCATCATTAATATAAAAGATAGTCCCGTCACGGCCAGTAATGCTGCGGCGCAGATCGAACAATATTTGACCAACAGGAAAACCAGGGAGGCGGCGGATGCAGAAATCAAACACCTGCGCTCATCGGCGAAAATCGAGTATCTCAATGCGCCCGCTCCGGCCGCTCCATAAAGGGCGCCTCTAATAATTCAAAATCCTATGTTTGGTAAGTTGGGTTAGCGCAGCGTTAACCAATGACTTGGCCGTCGTTTTTTGACGGCCTAGTCAGATGGCTATGCAAAGCTACCCAACAATCTGCCTTGTTTTATCAGTGTTGGGTTACGCAATACCCCTCACCTCAATCCTCTCCCGCTTGCGGGAGAGGAAGCAAACGTGAAGCGGGGTAAGCAGGCAATCCGCGAAGCG
>JANLIB010000076.1 GCA_024653675.1 Gallionella sp.
GTCGACGACGATGATGATAAAGCCGGCCCAGGCTGAAGGCACTGTCAGCGCTGCTGTTCTTTACAAGGGTGGCACTAACAATGACGGCTATGACTGTACCAGCATGATTTCCGCCGGTGCGGTTCAAAGCTGTGAGATGGCCAAGCGCCAGCACTGGCTTGAAAGAGATCATGATAACCTTGTCAATTATCCCATTGAAAATGCCCGTATTGCTACTTGCTCCGCCCCAGTACTGAATGATTTTGGCCCGTCAGGCTCTTATGTCGACCATTTTTCAATCGCTTACTACAGGAACGAACTACAGTGCGGTTTTTATTCCTGCATCTATTCGGCTTGCATTCCGTATAACAATGAGTTTTACATCTATACGGCACTATCCTGTCCGGCACATTCAACAGCTACAGGAACAACTACCTGCACCTGCGACACCGGCTATGTGCCCGATGCCGCTAAAACGAGCTGCGTTCTGGAACAATACACCCTCTCGCTGACACCGGAATCCGCCACCATCGAACCCGGCAATACCTACACGTTTACCGCCACAGTGACGAACCAGGATGGCAGCCCGCCGACCGAAGACGTCCCGGTAACCGTCAAACTGGAAGTCGATCTCATCAGCGGCGGGCATGAACATGGTGGTTCCGATCGTCCCAAGGGCGGCGTATCGCCCGCTTCCGGGAACAACTCGTTCACGATCACCTTCGGCGCGACAGAAGTTTCCGGCACGCACACCATCACGGCGACGTGCGATATGTGCAGCAACAGCCCGCAAAAAGCAACGGTGGATGTGAAGGTGGAGGGGTTGGCGACGATACCTGCCTCTCAGTTCTATACGTTTGTTGGCGCAACCGAAAATCATTCGGATAATCATTACCTCACCCCTGAAGCAGCTTCCGTGCTATGGAGCATGGCTGCGTCTTATCAATTCGAGTCCGGTTTCAAACTGAATGGCGTTGCTCCTCCTCCGCTGCTGCATGTGAACGATGCAAGTCTGGTTTGGGGGGGAGTCTTTGACTTGGATGCGGATTGGGAGACCCCTCACGATGAGCACAAGCGCGGGACGGTCATTGATATTCGCGCTAACTCAAACACGGGTGCCATCGCCGCTGGGAATTATAAGGAATTTATAAGGCTGGCAAAGTTTTACAAAGCAGATGCAGAAATTCATAGTCCAGAGGGAACCAACCAGCATTTCCATGTACGTCTTTTAGGCAGGAGTGAATAATCATGCAACATAAAATAAAATTCGTATTGCTACTTATGGGACTGTTGCTCCTATTTACTTCGACACAAACGATCAGCGCATTGCCTGGGGAGAGCATTGTGCTGGATTCAAATACTGGTGACTATACCCTTACCTATTGGGATTATCCAAGCTCCCCTAAGAAAAGACAGATGCGGCAAGCTGTATTTGTTCCCGCCACCAAAATTGATCCCTTGGTGAAGTCAATATTCACGCTCAAGGAAGAAGGTGTCGTTGTCTATGCCTACCGAGTAACCAATGGCCTAAAAAGCCGACAAGCGCTGGAAGCATTGCGCTTTGATCCGGTCAGCGACATCGTTTCGGCAGTACCCCTACCGAAGCGCCATCAGGATGTTGACTTAAACACAACTGCGCAGATTGAGGCTGGCATGGCCGCACTTACAACGCCCAGTGAATGGACTGGGAGAAGCACTACAAGCCGTTCTGGAGGTCTTCGAATTGGTTGGAGTTATAGTACCGACAGTGGATTGGCTCCGGGAAAATCACAAGGAGGATTTGGTTTTTCCAGCAAAGATATTCCTGGGATCGGCATAGCGGAATTGGATGGAAATGCTCCGGTTCCCATGTTCCCGGCTGAAGGCCCAGCAGGCGAGTTGGCCAAAGAGTTCGAGCCAATTAGGCAAAACAACTTCGTCCCCCGCCCCGCCGCCGTCCCCGCCATCGCCGTCCCCAGTCCTTTCGATCCTGCCGTGACGCTGGAGCGCATCCAAACCCAGACGCACACGTGGATCGGGATGCAATTACTCGATACAACCTTCTCCGCCCAGCTAGACCGATCCTTTCAATCCGCCATCAGCGCTTATCGCTTGAACCAGCCCAAGGTCGGAAAGAAACAAATTCAGACCATGCGCGCGCTGCTCAAGAAGGAACAGCCCGACATGGGCAATGACGAAGAACACGAGAGCGATATAAGCCAGGGGAACGACGACAGGAAATCCGCACTGATCGACAAACTCGCCGCACGGGTGCTCGACTTCGACCTAAAATACGTGATGATGCGCATGGGCGGGGACTAGGACTATTGAAAGTGTTTGGTTTGCCAACAATTTGATGGAGATTAATAGCGATGGCTGACGATAAAAATTCCGGCGAAAAAAATTCAGGCGATAAATTGCTTTACTGTTCTTTCTGCGGCAAGAGCCAGCATGAGGTGCGCAAGCTGATTGCGGTACCTTCGGTGTTCGTGTGTAATGAGTGAATCATCGCCGTTGCAATGACCAGTGAGACGAATTAACAAACGTGTTTTGAACAATCAGGTTGAGATGATGAATACACCAGCGCTTGAAGCAAAAAGA
>JANLIB010000017.1 GCA_024653675.1 Gallionella sp.
ACCGCAGCCATATTGGGCATATGGCAAGGTGGCGCAACGCCGCATGGCGGAAAAAGACGCGGTTTCATGTCGAGGTATTTGCGAGACACTACACTAGCAGGCGAGATCAACTGCCCCGTCATTGCGAGCCGCGCCTTTAGCCGCGAGCAAAGCGTGGCGGGGCGTGGCAATCCAGCAGCACAGCGTCAGTATCGATAAAAATTCTGGATTGCCGTGTCGTTGCCGCGCTTTGCTCGCAATGACTGCTCTTTCATGCAACCACTAACAGGTTTGATGGACATACCGGAATTAGATATCCGTCATGAATTACGAAAAATTCAATAAGATATTGCAGTCCACCAATTTCTTATGCCGGCCGTGCGTGCAAGCGTATGCCCAGCGCGCGGATCACTTTCCAGATGGTGGCGAATTCCGGGTTGCCTTCGGCGGACAGCGCTTTGTACAGGCTTTCACGCGCCAGTCCGGTGTCACGGGCAAGTTGTGTCATGCCTTTGGCGCGCGCGATCGTGCCGAGTGCCTGTGCGATAAAAACCGGATCGTCGCCCGCTTCTTCGATGCATGCTTCAAGGTAGGCAGCAATGTCTTCTTCCGTCTTGAGATATTCGGCGGAATCGTAAGGGGCAATCCCCAGCTTTTTAATTGCGGATTTTTTGATCATGTTTCACTCCTTCAGAATGCGGGCCATTTCAAGCGCCCGTTCAATATCGCGGTTTTGGCTGCTTTTGGCGCCACCGCATAACAACAAAACTATCGTCGTGCCCACGCGGGTGAAATACACCCGGTAACCTGCACCAACGTGGATGCGCATTTCACTCACGCCTTCACCCACCGGCTTTACGTCACCCGCATTGCCCTTTGCCATGCGGTCGATACGCGCCTGCACGCCGGACTTCGCCAGCCGGTCTTTCAGGTTATCCAGCCAAGTATCAAACTCGGCGGTGCGGAGTATTTTTACCATGCTTCAAGTGTATTCCATGGATTACATTCGGTCAAATGCATTGTTTCGTAACCACCAAGAGTGTGAAGCAATCTCATTACTACCACGGCGCTTACAGCCTGCTTCTTTGAAGGGTGCGCGTATAATCCGCGTCCTGTCAATTAACGGATTACAGCCATTTTGTCTTTCCGGCCCTTTGCCAAGCTCGGGACAGGCAGCCGGAATCCAGTCGAATAAAACCGCTGGATGCCGGATCAAGCCCGGTATGACGGGCCTTTTGAATTTATGGATACCATTCTGTTGCTCAAAGCCGCGATTCTCGGCATCGTCGAGGGCCTCACCGAGTTCCTTCCGATCTCCAGCACCGGCCATTTGATTCTGGCGGGCGATCTGCTCGATTTCAACAACGAGCGCGGCAAGGTGTTCGAGATTGTGATTCAGTTCGCTGCGATTCTGGCGGTGTGCTGGGAGTACCGCGCCAGGCTGGGAGCGGTAATCGGCGGCTTGCTGCGGAAGCAGGAGGCTGCGCAACGCTTCACTGTCAACCTGTTCGTTGCTTTTTTGCCGCTGGCGATTCTGGGCCTGCTGTTCGGCAAGGCGATCAAGGCGCATCTGTTCTCGCCGGTTCCGGTGGCGCTGGCTTTTATTGTCGGCGGCATTTTTATTTTATGGGCGGAGAAGCGCAATCACAGGATTACCGTTGAATCGGTGGACGATATGCAATGGCGGGACGCGCTGAAGATGGGGCTGGCGCAGGCGATGGCGCTGATTCCCGGTACGTCGCGCTCGGGGGCGACGATTATCGGGGGGCTGTTTTTCGGTCTGTCGCGCAAGGCGGCTGCCGAGTTTTCGTTTTTTCTCGCGGTGCCGACGCTGACGGCCGCGACGGTTTATGAGCTGGTGAAGTATCGCGACCAGTTCCATGCGGATGACTGGGGGATTTTTATCGTTGGCTCGGTCGCCTCGTTTATCAGCGCGTTCCTGTGCGTGCGCTGGCTGCTGCGCTACATCAGCCATCACGATTTCACGGTGTTCGCGTGGTATCGCATCGTGTTCGGGGTGGTGGTGCTGGGGACGGCTTACAGCGGCCTGGTGAGCTGGTCGGCGGCTTAGCCGATCTGGATTGCCGCGACGTTGCTGCGCTTTGCCGTCTGTCGCGCTTGCGCTCGACAGCCCGATTCGGCGGGTGTGACCCGCCCTACGAAGATTTGGCGGGTGTGACCCGCCCTACCTGCCGGGCAACTTCAGAACTTGTATGTCGCTCCGGCATAAATCGAGCGTCCCATGCCGGGTACGGGAACACCCCAGGCAACCCCGGTTGCGGACATGGTTGTCCCCTGGCCGGTGTAAGCGCCGCCCAGCGGAAGGTTGTAGAACTTGTTGAGCGCATTCTCTATGCCAATATCAAACCGGGCCTGCTTCCATTCATAGCTGCTGCGCAGGTTGAGCAGGCCGTAACCGCCGGTGTTAACCTCGTTGCGAACCTGAGAAACATTTTTCTTGGCGGCAACCATCTGTCCTTCAATGGTGTTGGTCCAGTTGCCTGTTTCCTGCACCAATGCCAGTTTCGCGTTCAGCGGCATGATGTTGTAAAGGTTGTCGCCGGTTGTGCGGTTCTTGCCGTCGACATGGTTCAACACGCCCTTCGCGGTGAAGTTGCCGTAGTCGCCGGTTTTCGCAAGCAAACGATGACCTGAAATATCCAGGCCGAAGAGGCGGGCGCTCTGGTTGGCAAACCGGAGATAGACAAATCCGGTTGTGGCAGTCAGATTGGCTGCATTTGAGGCCAGGCAATTTGCCGTGCCGCAGCGGACGGCATCAATGTAGTCATGAACGCGGGTGTAATACGGCGTAACTTTCAATCCCCAGTCTTCCTTCGCGGCATCATGCCAATCTGCGGTCGCGCTGAGGGTATGCGCCACTTCCGGCTTCAGGTCGGGGTCTCCATAATATCCATTGCCATCGCCGGCCATGTTGATCATGCGCATCGCCATGCCGCCGGTTGACCAGGTGTAGCGCTCATATAAGTTGGGCGAACGGGTTTTCAGGGCATAGCCAAACTCGAAAGCCTTGCCGTCATCCGGCGTATAACTGCCCAATGCGGTCATGTCCAGATTGTGGTCGGTACGCTTGCGGTCGAGTGCATTGAAGGCTGTCGATTCAGCCAGATAGCCCGCACTGGTAGTGTTATAGCCCTGCACCGTGCCGGTATTCATACTGACCGTTTCGCTGCGCGCGCCGAACTGGCTGATCCATTGCGGATCCCAGCGCGCTTCCCATTCGCCAAAGACAGCGAGCCGGTCGCGTTCACCGTTGTTGATGTTCCAGAAGGTATTCGGCCACATCCCGCCGCCGGATGGATTCCACCAGTCATCAAGGGTGTAATTCTGCACCTCGCCGCCCACCCTGATAAGGTCTCGCTCTGAAAGCGGGATGTCTGCCCTGACCAGCGTGCCCGTGGTTTTTCCTTCGGTGTCCATCGGCATGCCGGCGGCGCAAGTAGTGCTGATGGGCGAGCATGGCGCACCTGTGCCGGATGCGGAGCCATACCAATAACGCTTGTCGTCGCCAAACTGCATTGCGTGCCGAGTTTTTTCCTTGTAGGCGCGTGCTTCCAGCGCGCCCCACTGATATTGCCCGATATAGCGCAGATTGATCTGCCTGCTGTCGTTGCCGGTCATGTCCATGCGCTGGTTCGGAAAGCCCTGATAGGGAATGTCCTGCATGCCCAGCTTCAGTTCGGCCAGGTGGTTCTCCCGGCGTAGCGCAAAGCCGAGCGATTGATTGGTCGTTTTGTACATGGACGACCCGATGACGTCGAGCGGAAGGGTATGCCCATCGCGGCCGGTCGCCGTCGAAACCTTGAAGTCCTGCGCCGCGCTGTAATCGCCGGACTGCGCAGTTGAGCCGTTATATGTCATGTTCATCGCCTCGCTTGCAACCGTTGCCGCAAGGTTGCCGCCTTTTGCTTTGCCGTTGCTGCGGTAAAAAGCGCCGATCTGCCCCTTGAGCAATGTCTCTCCTGCTGCGGCGAATTCAGGCTTTGCGGAATCCACCTGGATTGTGCCGCCTATGCTGTCGCCGCCGGCGCTGACCGGCGCGATGCCGGCAAATACGTTGACGCTGCCGACGCTGGATGGGTCAATGTAGGAAAGCGCCGGGTTCATGTGATTTCCGCAGGCGGAAATCAAATCCATGCCATCCACCTTGACGCGCACGCGGTCGTCCGCCATGCCATGTATCGCCG
Source organism: Gallionella sp. (assembly GCA_024653675.1). Classification (GTDB taxonomy): domain Bacteria; phylum Pseudomonadota; class Gammaproteobacteria; order Burkholderiales; family Gallionellaceae; genus Gallionella. Next base: position 4,185 of record JANLIB010000017.1, read on the forward strand.
GCAGGCTGGAAACTCCGCCGGCTCCGTAAAAGCTCACGCCCGGCTGCCCATCAAGCAGTTTTGCCGTATCGTTGGTGGATGCGCGCTGGCGGGGTATGTTGCTTCCGCCCAGCGCCGAATCGCTCAAGGCGGGGAGTGGTTGGACTTTTTTTCCGACCACCTCGACTTCGGGCAAGGTTGTCTCGGTTGCTTCAGCCGCGAATGCGCCATGCGCAAATGCCAGCGCGATATAAATAGTTATTTGCTTGAGTTGCATTATTATCCCTCTTGAATTAAACCAGCAGAAAATTGCGCGGCGATTATCACCGTAACGCATTTGCCTGAAAATGCGGCATATTGCCGCACCCGCGCAGCTGCTGGCTTGCAGACGGCACGCGCAAAAAATTCATTCAGGTGTCATAATTGCGGCACATAATTTCTTACTCGGAGACTCAAAGGCGCCTCTATTAATTCAAAATCCTAAGCGAGACAAGGCGCGAATGAAATTTTAACGCGCCGCATATGTTTGATATGTAAGCGTTAAAATTTCTTGAGCAACGCCGTATCGCGACGGAGTCTGGATTAATAGAGGTGCCCTCAACAACATGGCAAGAATGGTGCATTGCATTAAACTGGGACGCGAGGCAGAGGGGCTTGATCGTTTGCCTTACCCCGGCGCGCTGGGTCAGCGGATATTCGAAAACGTCTCCAAAGAAGCCTGGCAGGACTGGCTCAAATTCCAGACCATGCAGGTGAACGAAAACCGCCTCAACCTTGCCGACGCCTCAGCGCGCAAGTTTCTCGCGACATTGATGGAAAAATATTTCTTTGGCGAGGGCGTAGAAATGCCGCAAGGTTACGTGCCCCCCAGGAGTTAATTTTGTTTTCAAAAATTATTGCATGGGCGCGATTCAATACGCCCTTCTTCAGGTGCATGAACAGATCAGGACGCGATGAATCGCGCCCCTACCAATGGCAAAAAAATTCGCCCCCCAGCAATTCCTGAACCGCGAGCTCGGCCAGATCGAGTTCAATCGCCGCGTGCTGGCTCAAGCTGAAGATGCGGCCATTCCGCTGCTGGAACGCTTGAAATACCTGTGCATCGTCAGCAGCAATCTCGACGAATTTTTTGAGATACGTGTGGCGGGACTGAAGGAACAGATCAAGCTGGGCAGTATCGCCACAAGCGTGGATGGCATGACCGCAAGGCAGACCCTCCAGATGGTGAGCGAACAGGCGCATCAATTGATAGCCCGGCAGTACCAGTTATTCAACTCCGATATCATTCCCGCTCTTGCCGCGCAGGAGGTCCATTTTCTGCGCCGCCCCGACTGGAATGAAGCGCAGCGCGCCTGGGTCAAGGATTTTTTCTTCCGGGAGGTGATGCCGGTATTGACTCCCATGGGCCTTGATCCGGCACATCCATTTCCGCGCGTACTCAACAAAAGCCTGAATTTTGCCGTGGAACTGCAAGGCAAGGATGCCTTCGGACGCAATTCGACCCGCGCCATCGTGCAGGCCCCGCGCGTGGTGCCGCGCACCATCGCCATGCCGCCCGGGATTTGCGGTTGCGAACATGGCTTCGTGTTTCTTTCTTCCATCCTGCACGCGCATGTCGGCGAGCTGTTTGCCGGCATGGAGGTGCTCGGCTGTTACCAATTCCGCGTGACGCGCAACAGCGACCTGTTCGTGGACGAGGAGGAAATGAAAAATCTGCGCCTCAGCCTGCAAGGCGAACTGCCGCAACGTCATTTCGGGGATGCGGTGCGCCTTGAGGTTGCCGACAATTGCCCGCCCCAAGTCTCAGAATTATTGCTCAGGGAATTCAGCCTCATGCCTGAGGATCTGTATCGTGTGGAAGGACCGGTAAATCTGGTGCGTTTGATGGGAATCCCCGATCTGGTCGCCCGCGATGATTTGAAGTTCCCGGCTTTCGTGCCCGATGTGCCCGGCACCTTGCGCAAGAAGGGAGCGGATATGTTCAAGGTGATCCGCAAGGGCGATGTGCTGCTGCACCACCCTTTCCAGTCCTTCAAGCCGGTGATTGATTTCATCCTGCAAGCCACCACCGACCCAAGCGTGGCGGCGATCAAGCAGACCGTTTATCGCACCGGGGTGGATTCCGCCTTGATGGAAGCGTTGATTGCGGCGGCGCAACAGGGCAAGGAGGTGACGGTGGTAGTCGAATTGCTGGCGCGCTTCGACGAGGAGGCCAACATCAATTGGGCGAACCGCCTGGAAAATGCCGGAGCGCACGTGGTGTATGGCGTGGTAGGGCACAAGACCCACGCCAAGATGCTGATGGTGGTGCGCCGCGAGAGCGGCAAGCTGCGCCGCTATGTGCATCTCGGCACCGGCAATTACCACCCGCGCACCGCGCGTTTTTACACAGATTTCGGCCTGTTCACCTGCAATGAAGAAGTATGCGCCGACGTGAATGAGGTATTCAGCCAGCTCACCAGCCTGGGCAAGGCGCGCAAGCTGAATCATCTTTGGCAATCGCCGTTCTCGCTGCACAGCGAAATCCTGCGCGCCATCCAGAACGAAACCCGCCTCGCCATATCCGGCAAACGCGCGCACATCATCGCCAAAATGAACGCGCTGCTGGAGCCTGAAACCATTAACGCGCTCTACGAAGCCTCCATGGCCGGCGTGAAGGTTGACCTGATCGTGCGCGGCGTATGCGCGCTGCGTCCCGGGGTGGAGGGTTTATCGGAGAATATCCGGGTGCGATCGGTCATCGGACGTTTTCTCGAGCACACGCGCATCTTTTATTTCCGCAACGATTTGAAGCATGACACATATCTCGCCAGCGCTGACTGGATGGACAGGAATTTTTTCCGCCGCATCGAGGTGTGCTTCCCGGTGCTCGACAAAAAACTCAAAAAGCGCGTGATCGATGAAGGACTCAAGGTTTATCTGCAAGACAACACCCAGGCCTGGAACATGGATGGCATGGGGCATTACCGGCACAGGAATCCGCGCCATGCCAAACACAGATGTGCGCAGGACGAGTTGCTCAAGCAATTCGCGGGTTAAGACGGCACCGCAATAATCAGTAAGCGCACCCGTGAATTCGCCGGGATGATGAACTCCGGATTATCCTGGAAAAAACAGTTGTCCACCAAATTCACGAAAAAATTCGAAACATTTCATTGCTCTAAAGTGATAGCCGGTAGGTAGGTAGTGCAACATCCTGTCTTATTCCATTTCTAATTTAGAAGTGCTTTTTGCGTAGGGCGGGTTCCACCCGCCATGGCGGGCGTAGCCCGCCCTGCAAATGCACTTTTTATCTGGAATTGGAATTAGTTTCGTGCCTTTCGTGTTTTTCGTGGATGAATTACAGCTTCTGGATTATTAGAGATACCCTTCAGCCTTTGTTTTTCCGTCCCGGGCAGTCCCTTCCGCTGCATTCCCCGTAGAGCGTCATGGTATGTTCGTGCAGCTTGAAGCCCAGTTTTTTGGCGATTGCGCGCTGTCTCTCTTCGATGATCTTGTCATAGAACTCGTCTACCCGCCCGCAGTGCACGCAAACAATATGGTCATGGTGCGGGCCGCGCTCCAGCTCGAAAACGGCCTGGCCGCCTTCGAAATTATGCCGGGTGACCAGCCCCGCCGCCTCGAACTGAGTCAGGGCGCGGTACACGGTGGCCAGCCCGATCTCCTCTCCGGCCTCATGCAGTTTCCGGTAAATGTCCTCTGCAGTCAGGTGCCGGTCTTGCGCGTTTTCAAGAAGCTCCAGCACCTTGAGCCGCGGCAAGGTAGATTTGAGGCCGGCATTCTTGAGATGTTCGGGTTGGTGCATACGATTACCTCCGGATAGCTGAAGGGCACCTCTATTAATCCAAACTCCGTCGCGATGCGGCGTTGCTCAAGAAATTTTATCGCTTACATACCAAACATATGCGGCGCGTAAAAATTTCTTTGCGAGCAGCCGCTATACGGCTTGCCTGCTTACCCCACTTCACGCCTTGTCTCGCTTAGGCTTTTGAATTAATAGAGGCACCCTGAAATATCATGTCAGAAATCGCTTGCAATTGCAAATGAGAACGATTATCATTCGTATTCCTGAATACCTGTGAGGACTTATCATGAAACGCTTGTTGCTTATTTCCCTGTTGCTTCCGCTTGCGGCGCTTGCCGCCGAAGATAACTACACGCTGCTGATCAAGGATCACCGCTTTCAGCCGCCTGAGATCACGGTCCCGTCCGGCAAGAAGATCAAGCTGAAAGTTGAAAATCGCGATGCGACGCCTGAAGAATTTGAAAGCCGTGTGCTGAACCGGGAAAAAGTAATTGCCGGCAATAGCGCTGCCACGATTCATATCGGCCCGCTCGCTCCCGGACGTTACCCTTTTTACGGAGAATTTAACGAAGCCACTGCCCAGGGTGTGATCATCGCCCAATAGGAGAGCAATATGTTTGCAACCGCAATCATCGTATTCCGTGAAGTGCTGGAAGCTGCCCTCATCATCGGGATTCTTGCAGCAGCAACACGCAATGTGCCAAACAGCAAACGCTGGCTGGCGGCGGGTACGCTGCTCGGCCTGGCCGGCGCCGGTGCGGTTGCCGCGTTTACCGATGTGATCGGATCGCTGGCCAGCGGCATCGGCCAGGAAATATTCAATGCCATCGTGCTCGGCATCGCGGTATTGATGCTGGCTTGGCACAACATCTGGATGTCGTCGCATGGCGCGGCGCTCGCTGCCAATGCAAAATCCGTGGCAAGAGACATCAGCGACGGCAGCCGCGAATGCTCGATACTGCTGGTAATAACCGGGCTGGCCGTGCTCAGGGAGGGATCGGAAACGGTGCTGTTCCTGTATGGCATCGCCGCCTCGGACAGCGGCGGGCAAACTGCGATGTTGACCGGCGGGATGACCGGCATGCTGGCCGGCATCGCAGTCGGCTACACGATTTATGCCGGACTGTTGCGCGTGCCGATGCGCTGGTTCTTTGAGGCGACCGGCATATTGGTGTTGTTGCTGGCGGCCGGCATGGCCTCGCAGGCCGCGCATTTCCTGGTTCAGGCCGACCTGCTGCCCAGCCTTGCCGCGCCCCTGTGGGACACATCGGCGTTGCTGCCGGAAAATGGCTTGCCCGGCATGTTGCTGCACACCCTGATCGGCTATGACGCCCGTCCGGCGGGCATACAAATCGTTTTTTATCTCACCGCTCTGGCTGCCATCTTAACCGGCATGAAATGGGCTCGCCGCCCGCGCAAGCTGATTCACCCTGCTGCTGAAGACGCCTGAACAGAGGTTGAATGCCGTGCGTTGACCCTCTGACCGGGTGCAGTCAACACCGGTCTCGCCGCCGCTGTACCTGCTGAATACGTTACTCCACTGCCGCAGAATCGGGCATGCAAAAGAACGGCCTCAAGTTCTCTCCGCTGTTTCAATCAAAGTCCGGAAATCTGCAACTGAAAGACAATTTGCCGTTTACCCAAATTTGGGAGTAGCATTAAACGCTACATCAACAAATTCGTTAACGGTTGCATGCAAAACACAGCCGACTGGCTGCCAGGCCTATGCTGTTTCGTCCAGGGAGTAATGAATGAAACCCAATTTCAGGTTTAAAAATATCGTCACCGTTCTCTGCATGACGGTTCTGGCGGGAACGGCGCATGCGGGTGATACGGCGCTGAATCCTGAATGGCCATCTGCCGCCAGTTTGTATACCAGGAAAGCCCCATTCATGGATTCCAGGTCCTACATGCTTGCTTTGAATGAGGGTGGCGGAGCCCAGGGGCAGGCTGCGATGCCGATGACTCCGGCTGCAGGATTTGAACCGCCGCTGTTTTCGGGCAGCAATGCCCACAAGTATCTGGGGTTGGGAACGCTGGCGCTGGTCGTCGCAACAGCGATCGCTCCGAAACCGTCCGAGCATGCGCCACTCGATGAACAGAAATCAAGCACTCACGCAAAATTGGGCCGTGCAGCTGCGGCGATGGCCGCTGCCACGGTGACGACCGGACTGCTGGCTCACTGGAACGACTTCCATCTTGAAGACGGGTTTAGCGACCCGGATAACCTGCACGCAATGCTGGGCACAGCGGGCATGCTGGCCATGCTGTATGCAGTTTCCAAAGCGCCTGCCAGCGAACATGCGGGCATGGGGATGACGGGCGGTGTCGCAATGGGCGTCGCCATTAAAATTACCTGGTAGCGGGGTGTGATGATGCGAAATAAATTGAAAGTCGCCGCCTTGTTGGCTGGCGCGCTGCTGGTGAATGGCGCTTATGCCGAAGCAGAAGAGGGCTTTTGGGGCTGGCTGATTAATTTTGAGCGCACCAAAGAGGTGAAGCCGGTCACCGACAAGCTGTACCAGGAAGAATGCGGGGAATGTCACTTTGCCTATCAGCCGGGTCTGTTGCCGGCAAAATCCTGGGAAAAACTTCTGAATGCCGAAGCGTTGCGCGATCACTTTGGCGACAACGCCGAGATGGACAAAGACACGCTGCGAGCCATACATGATTATGCGGTGGAGAACTCGGCTGATAAATCCTGGTACAAGCGTTCACGCAAGATCGCTGCCGCTACGGCGGAAGGCGCGGCGCCGCTACGGATCACCGGTCTGCGCTACATCGAACGCAAACACCGTGATATCCCTGAGAAAATGGTCAAGGGCAACAAAGGCGTAAAGTCGCTGAGCTACTGTGACAAGTGCCACACTCAAGCCTCAAAGGGCGTGTTCGATACCGATACTGTGGCTATTCCGAATTATCCCAATCGGGATTAATTCAAGCAGCCACCTGCTCCGCCTCGATAAACTCCGGCGCATTCCGGTTCGGATCCCGGCAGAACTGCGACGGGGCGTATGGTAGATACACGCTTCGCGCTTTATCCACCCTACCCTGCTTCGATTCTTCAAGTCAGACAAGCTGCTAGTCTTACTGTGTCATAAAATTCCGAGCTGCATCCCCTCCCCCTTGCAGGGGGAGGGTTAGGGAGGGGGTAGAAGCGCTATTGCCCCACTGTTTCCTACCCCCATCCTAACCTTCCCCCTTCAAGGGGGAAGGAATGGCGCAGTTCTAGTGTTTAATTGCATTATTAAATATGCCATTTTTAACAAATATCCGTAGGTCGGGTTAGCGGCTTTATCGCGTAACCCGATGTGATTTTGCGCAAACGTCGGGTTACGGCGCAAAAAACCGCGCCTAACCCGACCTACAGATACTAACCTTCCCCCTGCAAGAGGGAAGGAATAGCGCAGTTCTAGTGAACAATTTTTGCTTGTGACACAGTAGGGCTAGTGTTTCTTCGGGCGGCCTGTTTTGACCTTTTCCAGGTCATTCAGCACATTCTTCAATTGCGCGGCGTTCAGTTTGGCCAATACCTTCAGCCCGGCTCGCAACACCTCGCTTTTCTTCACGTGCAACTTCGCCTTCAGGCAAATCGCCTTGATTTCGGCTATTTTCTGGTACTCGATTTGCGGCATGGTAAAGCTATCGCGCACCACCTTTACCTTGTGATTTTTTTTCGGTTTCTTTGCGGCCTGCAGTGGCGAGGCGCTGACACCCGATTTGGCCGGCGATTTTTTCGTGACTGAAACTTTCTTTCCTGCCGGTTTTTTTACCGGAGTTTTTGCCTTGGTCGCAGCAGTAATTTTAGTAGCCATGTTCACCTCCAAAGATTAGAATTGCGCGAACAGTGTATACGGTATACGCTGACTAGTGAAATGTAATATTCGGTGGCGATGATGGATTTGATACTGTGGCGGCACGTGGAAGCGGAAGACGGCTCGCCCGACCACGCGCGCGAACTCACCGCAAAAGGGATCAAACAGGCCGGCAAGGCCGCTGCTTTTTTGCGACAACATTTGCCGGACAACCACCGCATTCTGGTCAGCCCGACGGCACGCACCCGGCAAACCGCCTCAGCGCTCACCGACCATTTCACGCTGGCGCCCACCATCGCTCCCGGCGCTTCCGCGCAGGCTGTGTTGCACGCGGCGCGCTGGCCGGACGGGGATGGGACGGTGCTGGTAGTCGGGCACCAGCCGACTCTGGGGGCAGTCGCCGCGCAACTGCTCGGCTGCGGTGACCATCCGCTAAGCATAAAAAAAGGCGCGCTATGGTGGTTCAGCCAGCGCGAAGGCACGGATCAAACCACTTTACGACTGGTTATCACTCCGGATTTTTTATAGGCGCGAGAGGGCAAAATGTTCGAATCCGCAGAGCTTGGCCACAAGATAGACAAGGCCGCCTACGATGCAGAAGTGCCGCAGTTGCGCGAGAATCTGCTTAACGCGCAGTTCGATCTGGCGCAGAAGGCCAAATTTCCGGTCATCCTCCTGATCGGCGGCGTAGACGGTGCAGGCAAGGGCGAGACGGTCAATCTGCTCAACGCATGGATGGATCCGCGCCACATCGTCGCCCATGCGATGGGCGAGCAATCGGATGAAGAGCGCGAGCGCCCGCCGATGTGGCGATTCTGGCGTGCGCTGCCCCCCAAGGGGAAGATCGGCGTGTTTTTCGGTTCGTGGTACACCGCGCCCATCGTGCAGCGCGTCATGGGCAAAATTAAAGCCTCAGATTTGGACCAGAGCATTGACGAGATCAACCATTTCGAAAGAATGCTCACAAACGAAGGCGCACTGATCATAAAGTTCTGGTTCCATCTCTCCAAGGATGTGCAGCGCAAACGGCTCAAGAGTTTGGAGAAAGACCCCAAGACGCGCTGGCGGGTCACCGATCTGGACTGGGAAAGGTTCAAGCTGTACGACAAATTCCGCAAGGTTTCCGAGCATGCTCTGCGTGCCACCAGCACAGCGGAAGCGCCGTGGATCGTGATCGAAGGCGCCGATCCGCGTTATCGCAGCCTGACCGCCGGCAAGATCCTGATCGAGGCGATGCGAAAGCGGCTGGATCATCCTGTCCAGGCGGCGCCTTCCAGCGTGCCGCCGCTGCAAGCCCCGATTGATCGCCTGAACGTGTTCGACAAATTGAACATGTCGCAGAAAATCGCCAAGAAGAAATTTGACAGCGAACTGGAAAAATATCAGGGCAGGCTCAACCTGCTCACGCGCGACGAGCGCTTCCACAACATGTCTGTCATCGCGCTGTTCGAGGGCTCGGATGCGGCCGGAAAGGGCGGCGCGATACGCCGCATCACCAGCGCGCTGGATGCGCGTCACTACCGCATCATCCCGGTCGCCGCGCCCACCGAAGAAGAGCGCGCGCAGCCGTATTTGTGGCGCTTCTGGCGGCACATCCCGCGCACCGGGCGCGTGACGATCTTCGACCGCTCATGGTACGGGCGCGTGCTGGTCGAGCGCGTGGAAAAATTCTGTTCCGAGGCGGACTGGATGCGCGCCTACGGCGAACTCAACGACTTCGAGGAGCAATTGGTCAAGAACAACACCGTGCTGGTGAAATTCTGGCTGACCATCACCAAGGAAGAGCAGTTGCGGCGCTTCAAGGAACGCGAAAAAACCGGTTTCAAGCGCTTCAAGATCACCGAGGAAGACTGGCGCAACCGGAAAAAATGGAACGAGTATGAACACGCGGTGTGCGACATGGTAGACCGCACCAGCACCGAGATCGCGCCGTGGACGCTGGTGGAAGCCAACGACAAGAACTTTGCGCGCATCAAGATTCTGAAGACGCTATGCCAGCAGATCGAAGCGGCGATGAAGAAGAGCAAGTAGCGATGTATGTTATGGAACAATGAGAATACAACTTTGATGTTCAAATACCTGCACATAAATAAGCCGGAGTTATTTCAACCCCGGCTAAAATATTGTTTAAGAGCGCCTCTAAAAATTCAGATTTCGTCATTCCGGCGAAGGCCGGAATCCAGTATTTTCAATAGGCTGGACACCGGCCTTCGCCGGTGTGACGAATGATTAGAGGTGTCCTTAAGGAAGTGCCGAATAAACCACACCCCCGCGAAAGAGGGAATCCTGCTTATTGTTCTGACAGGGTCCCCGCTTTCGCGGGAACGACAAAACCATACTGTTCAGCTTTTCTTTGAGCGTTAGAAATAGAAGTTTGCGCTCAGGTTAACTGCCGCTGTACCAAACCCCGATGTATCTGTCGTGGCCCCGCCTCCCACAGGTTCCAGATCTGCCGATAGATAACCGAAATTAACCGAGCCTTCCACACTGAATTGTTTGGCAAAGAAATATTCCGCGCCTGCTTCAGCAACAATAGCAATTGCTGATATATCGGTTGCACCGGTTGTGTCTCTGGTAGATATATACTGAAAATTACCGCCGATAAATGGAGCGAACTCGTCGGTTTTCATATATTTCCTCATGCCGGCTTTAAAGCCTATGGCTGTGTACGAGGCATTAGTGGCTGCGCCGGTATCAATAATATTCAGGCCAAAGCCGGCAATGACAGCCATATCCTTGGCAATGAAATATTTGCCGTTAAGCATAAAATCAATCGGTTGACCGGATATTGTTTCCTTGGATAAGGGAACATTAAGGCCAAAGTTCCCTTGAGCCGTCCCACCTGCCGCCGCCGCGCTTCCCGCAGCCATTGCCAACGCCAATGTTGCGCCTGCCAATACAATATTTTTCATCTTGCCTCCTTGAAATTAATTAATGATTAAGACTCGGCCTGAAGCATTCAGGCTGACTGACTACCCATTTCTATTCCCGGCTGGCGGGAATACAACGGAGTAATGGCAGTATCGCCGATTAAACGTTGCTGTGCAATGCGGGGGGTGCGATTCAAACTGATGTGGAACTTATGCTGCTTGCCAGATCAATATAGTAATTACGCAGAATAGGTTGATCGCCCGACTCAACCGGGAGCGCC
>JANLIB010000018.1 GCA_024653675.1 Gallionella sp.
GGCGCTCCCGGTTGAGTCGGGCGATCAACCTATTCTGCGTAATTACTATATTGATCTGGCAAGCAGCATAAGTTCCACATCAGTTTGAATCGCACCCCCAAATATGCCCGCGTAGCGTTTTATTTCTCGCTTCATGCCGCTTTGTGCTTAAATCGCGCTTCACATAAGCCGCACGGCAAGATAATCATGGAAAGAATCCGCCTGTCCAAACGCATGTCCGAACTCGGCCTGTGCTCGCGCCGCGAAGCGGACAGCTACATCGAAAAAGGCTGGGTGGAAGTCGATGGCGAAGTCGTCAGTGAACTGGGCAGCAAGGTCTATCCTGCCCAGAAAATCACGCTGCGCACCCCCGCGCAGAATACCCAGCAGCAGCGCGTGACAATATTGCTCAACAAGCCGATCGGCTATGTGTCGGGGCAGGCAGAGCACAATTACAAACCGGCGGTCACCTTGCTGGACAGCGCGACACGCTGGGCTGAAGATCATTCTCCGCTGCGCTTTCATCGCAGCCAGTTGCTCGGGCTCGCCCCGGCAGGCCGCCTTGATATCGACTCGCAGGGTTTGCTGGTGCTCACCCAGGACGGGCGCATCGCCAAACAACTGATAGGCGAAGATTCCGGAGTGGACAAGGAATATCTGGTGCGCGTGCAGGGCAGGCTGGATGACAGCGGACTTGCGTTGCTCAACCAGGGTCTCAAACTGGATGGCGAATATCTGAAGCCCGCCAAAGTCACCTGGCAGAATGAAGACCAGCTGCGCTTCGTGTTGCGCGAGGGCAAGAAACGCCAGATCCGCCGCATGTGCGAGCTGGTCGGACTGAGCGTGACCGGACTGAAACGCATACGCATCGGGAAAGTAAAACTGGGGAATTTACCGGTGGGCCAATGGCGGTATCTGGGCGAGAACGAGCAGTTCTAAGCGTAGGGCGGGTTAACCAGCGGCTTGCCTGCGTTTTTTGCAGGCTTAGCCGAATGGCTATGCAAAGCTAACCCGCCATTTCAGTTGGTGAGACGGCGGGTGTGACCCGCCCTACCCTTGCTAATACATTTTCCCCAGGCGCAAATTGAATCCGAAATTATTGGTTCTGCTCGCCGGCTCATGCACGGTAATGCCGCCCGTGGTCAATGAAGGGCTGCGCCCCAGTTTCCAATATTCGAAATACGGCTCCAGTATCAGCGTGGCATTTTCGGGGAGCGCGCTGCGCGACGTCAGCATCAGGCGCAGCCCGTCGCGGCTTCCCGGATTCAATCTGGGAGAGACGTTGTAAGCGCCCCTGAAATCAACATGCAATACCGGGTCTACCGGTTTTATCCAGCCGATGTCCAGCGTAAGATTCGATGCGTCCCGCTGATACGCCACGATTTTTGTTCCCAGCCATGCGTATTTCCAGCGGTAGGATTCAAACAGCCCGCCGAGGCTGGCCGGCAGGATATCCCTGTCCCAGCGCCGGTAGCCCAAACCGGCGTAAGGCATGACCGGATAACTGCCCTCGAACCAGCTCCCGATGCGCAGCGCGTAGTCGCTGATTTCTTCACCGGTGCGGGTGTTGTATGGCACGCCCGATTGCGTTTGCCCGGTGTAGTCCACGCGCCCATAGTGATAACCGGCCAACCCTTCCCACTCCCATGACCGCCCCCAGGCAAGCGGTCGCTGCGCAAGCCTGAATGACAACCCCGGGATGACGCCCTGTTCCGTATCCAGCACGCTGCCGGTATCGTTAAATTCGGCGTAGCGGAAGCGCGTCATCGAGAATCCGAACTCGGCCGCAACATCGGCAGACTGCAAATCATCCGCCGCATTCCCCGTCGAAGAAAGCAGGAAAACAAAAAAAAGAGCGCCTAACCCGCCGGCGCTCTTTCTGGCAATGCAGGAAATCACGCGTCCCAAGTGGTATCTGGCAATGACACCGGCGCTGTTGACCCGGAAGCTCCGTCGGTATCCAGCACCATCGTAATTGTTGAGCCATCGGGTTGCGCGGTAAGGGTCAGCGTGCCGCCGTTGTCCCCGGTGATCAACATCACGCCGGCGGTAGGATTGCTATCGCCCGTGCCCGTAAATGGGGTGGGTGTCGTAATATCTACATCCCCACCCAGAGCCGCGATGTTGGTGGTCATCGTAACCGTGAAACTGTAATTGTAGGTCGGGGAAACGGCATCCGGCGAATCTCCTGTAAAACCAATCGAGTAATTCTTCATCGTAAAGCTGCCGTCAACAGAGCTGGTCATGGAGAAAGTCGTTCCCGATATCGTCGCTGTCAGCGTAGTGCCGGTATCGTTAATTGCCATGTTCATGGCGCCGCTCAGCGTGATGGTTTCCGCCGGGCTGGTCGTGGCGCTGGAGAAATTGCTGAAGCTCACCGCGACCGACATGTCGGTGCTCGTCATGCTGGAAAAGGCTATCGACATGGTCCCGTTTGTCGTAATAGTGCCGGCGGCATCAGGTTCTATGCATGAAGCATACGTAGCGTCAATTACATCGGCAGCGTCGAATACATTATTGCTATTCGTATCTGTTAGGAGAATCGTCATCGTACCGCCGCCTGAGCAATCAATAGGTGGTATCGCAGGAAGAACCCCAACCACACTTGCTGGCGCTACTGGCAATTTCAACCCTTCCACGCGCCTGACCTGGGCAAGCGCGATATTCATTACGCTCTGTCTGGGCGCTCCATGTTGCACCACCACCCCGGTTGCGGCAGCAGCAGCCCCGGTTGAACCCTGTTTGGCCGCAGTCTGGGACGTGCTCGTCGCTCCGTCCGCAACTGCAGGCGCGTTGGTGCTGGTGAGCGTCACCTTCCCGGCTGTAGTCGTGGTGGAAGATGCTGTTCCGCTGCTGCTGCCGCCGCCACAACCGGCAACGAGTATTGCCGCCGCCAGTGAAACCAGTGCCAGATGTATTGTTTTCATGGTCTGCTCCTTCTTAAGGTTAACACTTCAAGATTAATGTTCAGAAACTTGATTGCATACAACGATTCCAGAATATATCTTTCAGCATAGCCCTGCAAAAAACAAAAGGCAAGGTCATCTGTGATGCATCGCACATACCGGCACGGATTTATCGAAGGTTCGTAGGGCGGGTTACACCCGCCATTTCAGGTGAGACGGCGGGTTAGCTTTGCATAGCCATTCGGCTAAGCCTGCAAAAAACGCAGGCAAGCCGCTGGTTAACCCGCCCTACGCTTGCTGCAATGGCGGGTGTGACCCGCCCTACGCCTTTTTCCGCTCGACCAGCAGCGAATACAACCTGCGGCTATCCGCCCGCAACACGGTGAAAGTAAGTTCGCCAAGGTGGATTTGTTCGCCGCGCTTGGGCAACTGCCCGGCGGCCTGTAGCACCAGGCCGCCAACCGTGTCATATTCTTCGTCGCTGAAATCCGTGCCGAGCGCGGCATTGAAATCGCCGATCTCGGTGTCGGCCTTGACGCGGTAATGTCCCAAAGCGTCCGGAATGATGTTGTCCTCGTCATCATCGAAATCGTATTCGTCCTCGATGTCGCCGACGATCTGTTCCAGCACGTCCTCGATGGTCACCATGCCGGACACGCCGCCGTACTCGTCCGCCACCAGCGCGATATGGTTGCGGTTGCTGCGGAAATCCCGCAGCAGCACATTCAGGCGTTTTGCCTCCGGCACGAACACCGCCGGGCGCAGCATATCGCGCACGTTGAATTCTTCCCCGGCGTAATAGCGCAACAGGTCTTTCGCCAGCAGGATGCCGATGATGTTGTCCTTGTCGCCATCGCTCACGGGGAAGCGCGAGTGCGCGGTTTCGATGACAAAGGGGATAAATTTGTCCGGCGGCTCGCTGATGTCGATGACATCCATTTGCGCGCGCGGGATCATGATTTCGCGGACTTGCCGTTCGGAGACTTGCAGCACGCCCTCCATCATGGACAATGCATCAGCATCCAGCAATTCGCGTTCATAGGCGGAATGAAGCAGTTCGACAAGCTGCTCGCGGTCTTCCGGCTCGCGCAGCAGGAACGCGGAAAGGCGTTCCAGCAGGCCGGGTTTATTACTTTCTGGGTCGTCCATTTTGTTAATGCCGAGTCATTTGGTAAGGATCTGGATAGCGCAATTTTAACATCAGTGCGGTTTCCAGTGTTTCCATCCCGGCGGCATCGGCCTCATTCTCATGCCCGTAGCCTTGCAGATGCAAAACTGCATGTATGGCGAGATGCGCGTAATGCGCCGGCAACTCCTTATGCTGATCGGCGGCTTCCCGCTCAACTACCGGCGCGCAGATCACGATATCGCCAGTTAAAGTCTTGCTATCGTCATACACAAAAGTCAGCACGTTGGTGGCGTAATCCTTGCCGCGAAATTTCCTGTTCAGCTCGCGCCCTTCCGGCGCATCGACGACGCGCAGCGTGATGGCCGCATCGCGTTGCAGCGCGGCTTTTATCCAGCGGCGGAACTGCGCACGGGCCGGCAAACGCTGCGCGCCGCTGGCATATTGCACCGCCAAAGAAAGTTTATGCGGCGAAAGTTTATGCGGCGAAAGTTTATTTTTGGTCATACCTTATTGCAGTGCGGGTTCCACCCGTCATGGCGGGTAAAACCCGCCCTACGAAATTGCATCGGACACCAGCTCGCCGCGCAAGGTGTGGCGCACCACCTGGGTGATTTTCAAATCCACAAAAGCACCGATCATCCCCGCCGCGCCGCTGAA
>JANLIB010000019.1 GCA_024653675.1 Gallionella sp.
GGCGCTCCCGGTTGAATCGGGCGATCAACCTATTCTGCGTAATTACTATATTGATCTGGCAAGCAGCATAAGTTCCACATCAGTTTGAATCGCACCCATACCCACCGTCTGATCGTCAGGATTCGCCTTCGCCGCTCTTTTTTGCGAATTTAATGCCCAACTGCTTGAGTTTGCGATAAAGATGAGTGCGCTCCAAACCGATCTTTTCGGCCACACGAGCGACATTGCCGGCCTCTTTTTGCAGATGGTAGTCGAAGTAAATCGCATCGAAATAATCTCTTGCTTCGCGCAACGGCAGATTCAGCGGCAACGAGAGCCGCTGCTCCTGCCCGTCGATATTCAGGGTGATATTCTGGTTTTGCGATTCAGCCTGCGGGAGCTGGGGCTTGGGCGCTCCTTCCTTGATGAACTTGGCGACGGTGGCAAACAGCTTTTGCAGCGCAATCGGTTTTTCCAGAAAATCCACAGCGCCGATGCGAGTCGCCTCGACCGCCGTTTCTATCGTGCCATGGCCTGACATCATCACGACCGGCATGGTCAGCAATTCATGCTCGGCCCACTCCTTGAGCAACGCTATGCCGTCGGTATCCGGCATCCAGATATCCAGCAACACCAGATCGGGTTCATGCTCGTTCCGGTAAGCGCGGGCCTGTTCGGCATTTTCGGCCAGATGCACCAGATAACCTTCGTCAAACAGGATTTCCGATAACAATTCGCGGATGCCGATCTCATCATCCACCACCAGGATTTGTTTGCCTGACATTTTCAGATCTCCTCAACCAGCGGCAGATGTATGTTGATGCGCGTTCCGCCGTTCACGCTATTCTCAATAGTGATACGCCCGCCATGTTCCTCGACGATCTTTTTCACTATCGCCAGCCCCAAACCAGTTCCTTTGGCCTTGGTCGTTACATAGGGCTCGAAGGCGCGCGACAGCACGCTTTCGGGAAAACCCGTGCCGTTATCCTCGACACGCAACAGGATTTCTCCGCCTTGCGTTTCGGTGCGCAGCATGATTTGCGGCTGCGCAATGCCCTGCAGCGCATCCTGGGCATTCTGCAACAGGTTGTGCAAAACCTGCCGCAGGCGGGTCGCATCACCGTTGATCTCGTCGCGCGACGCTTCCAGTTTCAGGGCAATGGGAACGGCATTCGCCTCATACAATCCCAGCACCTCACTGATCAGTTTGTGCATCTCGATGTGCGACAGTTTCAATGCCGGGCCGCGCGCGTAGTTGGCGAAATCATTCACCATGTTTTTCATTGCGGCGACCTGGCTGACGATGGTTTGAGTAGCGTGCCGCAACAGTTGCGCGCCGCTCTCGTCGAGCTTGTCGCTGAGCTTGTGTTGCAGGCGTTCAGCGGAAAGTTGTATCGGGGTGAGCGGGTTCTTGATCTCGTGCGCGAGGCGGCGCGCAACCTCCCCCCATGCCGCCTGCCGTTCTGCCATGAGCAAATGGCTGATATCATCGAATACCACCACATAGCCCGCCTCGCCGCCTTGAGGCAGGCGCGTCCCGCGCATCAGCAGAATCTGGTTGCCATTCCTGCTCAGGCGTTCTATCTGCCGCTGCCATTCGCCGTTGCTTGTTTCACCAAATGCTTCGATGACAGTATTGCAGAACGAACTTAACAGGCTGTATTTCTCCGCGATCTGGCTTAACGGCATGCGTTGCATCTCGTGCAGCGGCGCAGCGAGAATTTGCGCGGCGCTGGTATTTACCGAGCGCAGGCGCAGCTCATCGTCGAGACCCATTACGCCCGAAGACAGATGGGTCAACACGCTTTCCAGATATCCTTTGGCGCGCTCGACCTGATGCTGCTGGAATTCGCTGGCCGTCTTGGCATCCGATAGCTGCTGTGTCATCTGGTTGAACAAACCGGTCAGCGCACCCAGTTCGTCGCTGCTTTGTATCGGGTGCTGGCGGGTGAAATCGCCTTGCGCAACCGCGCGAGTGCCTTCCGCCAGAGCCTCCAGCGACGATCCCAATCGCCCGCTGATGTAAAATGCCGCCGACACCGCCGTCAGTAACACGACCAGCAGTGATAACGTCAAGGTGATCGCATACAGGCGCTTCAACCCAAGCCGGGAGAGCGTCAGATTCTGATAGTCGCGATACACAGACTGCACGGTCTCGGCATCCGCCTCGATCTGTTTCGAAACCGGCTGGATGAATTGCAGCACGAAGCGTTCACCCGCAGGTGTACCGTGGTTCACGGCTACCAGCGCGCGCAGCGTCAATCCCCTGTTCGGCAGGGTATCAATCACCGAATACTCGCCATTATCAAGGGTCAGGCGCAGCAGATCGGCATCGAGCGCGTCCGGCGATGGCGCGCTGCCGCCGGACCTGGAAGAAGCGCCGGGATGAGATGAGGAAACAATCAAATTTCCTTTGCCGGTGAACAGCGCAGCTTCCTGCACCGACTTTTCATCCACCAACCGGTCCAGTACGCGTTGATATTGCCTGGGCTGTTTTTCCGCCATCGACGCCGCCGTAAATTGGGCCTTTCTGGCAAGTTCGCCCAGGCTATTGTCCAGGCTGCTTCTGCCGAGATTGAGCCCGCCCTCAAGGGCCTTTTCAACGCGCACGTCAAACCACGATTCGATGCTCTTGCCCAGAAATTGCACCGACACCGCATAGACCAGGATGCCCGGCAACACCGCGATCATCGTGAAAAAAAGCACCAGGCGCAGGGTAAGTTTGGCGCCGAACACCCTGTTCTTGAGCTTGTTTCGCAGCCGCCAAAGCTGGTAGCCTACCAACCCCATCAACCCCAGTGCGAGCAAGCCGGTCAGCCCGAGCAAACCGTAGTAACTGGCGGAAAAAACCTCGGTGTTGATGCTGCTGCCGGACAACAGGTACAGCAACATGCCGCCAGCAATGGCGCTGATGAAGATCAGGTAGTTCACCGCGCCGTCACTCCGTTTTTCCTTCGTTGCGCACCGGCAATTCCTCGGGCCTGATCACCCAGCGATACCACCTGGAATCCAGCGTCCAGTCTTTGCCGGTCATCGCATTTACCTGTAACACCTTGGGCAACTGGTCTATGTCCAGCCGCAAACGCACCGCAGCAATAAAACTGCTTTCGGTTTTGACCATTCTTATCAAATCTGCAATGTAACCTTCGTTCTGTTTTATCAGTTCTGGGGGAATTGCCGCAGAGCTTTGCCTGGTCAGCATGTTCATCGCATCTTCAAAACTGACAAAATTCTGGAACAGGGCGCCGCGTGATATGCGGTATTGCCGCGTCAGCACGTTGTACGATAGTTTGGTGGTCTGCTCGCTGATAAAGACTTCCTCCTCAAGCCAATACCAGCGGGGGCGCGTCAAGGTATATTCACTGACAAAATACAGGGGTATCCCGCGCTCCAGGGCCTGCTGCACAACAGAAGTCAGATTGATGCTGTAGCTGGCGGCGAGCTGGTAACCTTCCTCGCTCAGACGAATTTCCGCCTTGTTGACGGAAATGCCCTCAGCTGTTGCTGACAGGGGACAGAAGACAGAGGACAGAAGACAGAGGATGGCAATGATGCTGCATTTACTGCGTAAAAAGGCCGGTCGCGACGCATTGTCGGCGCGCAGGGGCACGGCAGAGATTTTTCTGTCCTCTGTCATCTGTCCTCTGTCATCTGTTTGTGCAGCAAGGCATAAAAGAATCCGTCATGCTGATCGTTGGGCAACAGTTGTCCTTCATCGCAGGAACCGGCCAAGACTACCGGCAATTGGCGCGCATCCGGCTGCTGTTCCAGAAACGCCGTGATGACTTGTTCGTTCTCCTGTTGAAACACCGAACAGGTGGCATAGAGCAATTTACCACCCTGCTCCAGCACCCGCCACAATGCGCACAGGATACCAAACTGTTGCGTGGCGAATCCGGCTATATCCGCGCGGCGCCGTAACCACTTGATGTCGGGATGGCGGCGCACCACGCCGGAAGCGGAACAGGGCACATCGGCGAGAATACGCTGAAATGCTTTGCCATCCCACCACGCATCCGGATCGGCGGCATCGCCAACCACCGGATGGGCGCTCAGCTCCAGCCTCTGCAAATTTTCCGTGACGCGCTGCAAACGTTTTTCATCCCTGTCCAGCGCCACCATTTCAACAGCCGCCTGTTCGAGGATATGCGCAGTCTTGCCGCCCGGCGCAGCACAGGCATCGAGCACGCGCATCCCGTCTTGAACATCCAGCAGGCGTGCCGCATATTGCGCGCCGGCATCCTGCACCGAGACCATCCCGGCAAAAAATCCCGGCAACCTGTCCACCGGCACCGGCTTGTCCAGTTGCAGGGCATCCGGTTCGATCACCTGTGCAAACATATCCTGCTGCGCCAATAACGCCAAATAATCCGCTGTCGAGATACGCCGCTGATTGACGCGCAACGTCATCGGCGGATGCCGATTTCCGGCTTCCAGTATCGCGCTGCTTCGCTCGCCATACTGCGCTTGCAGCTCATCTATCCACCACTGAGGATAACTGTATTTCCCTTCCGGCCGCTGTGCGGCCTGCTCCAGCAATATGGCCTGATTGCGCAAAAAATTGCGCAGGATCGCGTTTACCAGACCTCCCACACGAGGATTCAAGGTATGCGCGGCGCGCACTGCCTGGTCGACCACCGCATGCTGCGCCGATTTACCGTATTGCAACTGATACAACGCGACCAGCAGCAGGAATCTCACCCGCTCATCCGGCAACGGTTTGTGCAACAACGTATCCAGCACCGCCTGCAACTGCCCGTAGAAACGCAGCGTGCCATAACTCAGATCCTGCAGGGCAGCGCGCTGTGCGGGCATCCAGCCGGTTTTGCTGCGCAGCGATTCATCCAGCGCCTGGTTGAGATTGCGCCCGTTCGCCAGCACTTGCTGAACGATCTGGCTGGCGGCTTGTTGTACGAACTGCATCTGGGGCACCTCTAAAAATCCAAACTCCGTCGCGATACGGCGTTGCTCAAGAAATTTTAACGCTTACATATCAAACATATGCGGCGCGCTAAAATTTCTTTCGCGCCTTGTCTCGC
>JANLIB010000030.1 GCA_024653675.1 Gallionella sp.
ACGCTGGCTGATGGGTACGCATCAAGGCTCCTATGAAGAAGATCATCTTCAAGCCTACCTCGACGAATTTGCTTTCCGGTTTAACCGCCGCAAATCCTCCCATCGGGGTATGCTCTTCTTTCGACTGATCGAACAGTGTGTTGCCATGCATCCAATATCCTTTCATGAGTTGGTCGCCAACCCCCGGACTAAACAATTCGTTGCACCTCCTATTCGGATCAACAAATCTCCGGCATCCCTTGATATTTCCGTCCCTTCGCGCCCTTGGCGGAAAGCTTTACCGTAATTATATGGATACCCCACTTTTCTAATGCGGCAATAAATCCGGGCGCGATGAATCGCGCCCCTACCAAACAAAAAGCCCCGCTATAACCAGCGGGGCTTTTTTATGCCTGAACAAGGCTATTCGGTAGCGTGGGCGGCAGCCTCAGGCGTCGGCAACAACACCTTCATGCTGAGCTTCATCCTGCCCTTGTCGTCCACTTCCAGCACCTTTACGCGCACGATCTGACCTTCCTTGAGATGATCTGACACGCTGTTGACGCGTTCATGGGCGATCTGGGAAATGTGCAACAGTCCATCCTTGCCCGGCAAAACGTTCACCAATGCGCCGAAGTCGAGCAGTTTGACCACCGGGCCTTCATATATCTTGCCGACTTCCACGTCTGCCACGATGTCTTCGATGCGCTTCCTGGCTAGATTGCCGGCATCGCCATTCACACAGGAAATAGTGACATTGCCGCTGTCATCGATGTCTATCGTGGTGCCGGTTTCCTCGGTCAGGGCACGTATCACCGCCCCGCCCTTGCCGATCACGTCGCGGATCTTGTCCGGGTTGATCTTCATTTTAATCATGCGCGGTGCAAAGTCGGACACTTCGGTGCGCGCCTGCGGCATCGCCTGTTTCATCAGTCCCAGAATATGCATACGGCCTTCGCGGGCCTGGGTCAACGCGGCCTGCATGATGTCACGGGTAATGCCGTTGATCTTGATATCCATTTGCAGCGCGGTGATACCGGTCTCGGAACCGGCCACCTTGAAGTCCATGTCGCCCAGATGATCCTCATCGCCGAGAATATCGGTCAGCACCGCAAAACGGTTGCCTTCCTTGATCAACCCCATCGCGATGCCCGCCACATGCGCTTTGAGCGGCACGCCGGCATCCATCAGCGACAGGCAGCCGCCGCATACCGAAGCCATCGAACTGGAACCGTTGGATTCGGTGATCTCGGATACCACGCGTATCGCGTAGCCGAAATCCTCTTCGCTGGGCAACACCGCGATAAGCGCGCGCTTGGCCAGACGTCCGTGGCCGATCTCGCGGCGCTTGGGCGTGCCCACACGCCCGGTCTCGCCGGTGGCATAAGGGGGAAAGTTGTAATGCAACATGAAGCGGTCGATGTATTCGCCCTGCAACGCGTCGATCTTCTGCGCATCGCGCATGCTGCCCAGCGTCGCAGCCACGATTGCCTGCGTCTCGCCGCGGGTGAAAAGAGCAGAACCGTGGACGCGCGGCAATACGCCGTTGCGGATTGTGATCGGGCGCACGGTGCGGGTATTGCGGCCATCGATGCGCGGTTCGCCGCTCAGTATCTGGCCGCGCACGATCTTGGCTTCCAGCGCGCTGAACAGGTCATTGACGTGATTCTTCTGGCCGGGAACAGATTCCGGCGTGATGACGGTAGCCATCACCTTATCGCGCAACGCATTCACCGCATCGGTGCGAGCCTGCTTGGAACGGATCGCATACGCCTTTCCAAGTTCCGCTTCAGCCAACTGAGCGATCTGCGCGATCAGCGCTTCATCCTTGACAGGCGCAGTCCAATCCCAAACCGGCGCGCCGGCCGCATCGGCCATTTCGTTGATGGCCTGGATCACTACTTGAAATTGCTCGTGGCCGAACATTACCGCGCCCAGCATGATTTCTTCGGACAACTGTTGCGCCTCGGATTCCACCATCAGCACCGCGCGGTCGGTGCCGGCTACCACCAGATTCATTTGCGAAGTCTCGAGTTCCGTGGCGGTCGGGTTGAGCAGATATTGGCCGTTGGCGTAACCCACGCGCGCCGCCGCTATCGGGCCATCGAAAGGGATGCCGGAAATCGCCAGCGCGGCAGAAGCGCCTATCATAGCGGGGATATCGGAATCGATCTCCTCATCGGAAGACATCACCGTGGCGACGATCTGCACTTCGTTGTAAAAGCTTTCCGGGAACAGCGGGCGCAGCGGACGATCGATCAGCCGCGAGGTTAGAATCTCCTTTTCGCTCGGGCGGCCTTCGCGTTTGAAAAAACCGCCGGGGATTTTGCCTGCGGCATATGTTCTTTCCTGATAATCAACGGTCAGCGGAAAAAAATCCTGCTCGGGCTTGGCGTCTTTCCTGCCTACCACGGTGACCAGCACCACGGTGTCATCCAGGCTGACCATCACCGCGCCGCTGGCCTGGCGTGCGATCTCGCCGGTCTCCAGTGTAAGTTGATGGTTGCCGAATGCTAATGTCTTTTTATAGTGACTCAAGATAAACCTCTCTAGATAAAGCAACTAGCCATTCGACTAAGCTGGCAAACTACGCCAGCCAAGTCGCTGGTTATATGCGTGGAATGGCGCGCCAGCGCGCCACAAGAATATTGACCTGATATAACGACACGGGTCGCTGACGCGACCCGTTGAATAACGACTCTTACTTGCGAATTTCCAGGCGCTGGATCAACGCGCGATAGCCTTCGACATTCTTGCTCTTGAGGTAATCAAGCAGTTTGCGGCGGCGGCTCACCAGGCGCAACAGGCCACGGCGGGAATGGTGATCTTTCACGTTTACCTTGAAATGATCGGTCAGATAATTGATGCGGGCAGTGATCAAGGCCACTTGCACCTCCGGGGAACCGGTATCGCTCCTGGCGCGTTGAAAGTCGGTCACGATTTGCGCTTTTTGCGCGGCGGTAATTGCCATTGGTTTTACACTCCTGAAAAAAAGTCCGGCATTCTACCCTTTATTGATTGTATTGCTCAAGCCCAATAATCACGGACTATCAAAGCGCAGCAAGCGTTTGTTGAAATGTAACGTGGTTTTAAGGGGAGGCCTCAGAGCCTGACCTCATTGATTATTGAATCTACCACCGATTTTGACTTTGATAAAGGAATGGTTAGAAGGCGGGGGACAATCAGGAAATGCTCTTTACAACAATCCGCTCTCCCCCACCCCTCTACGACAGGTGGCGAGTGGTGCCTTTTACGCAGCGTTCAAAATATATTGCTTATATTCATAGTGTTGAAATACTGTAGCAAACTGGTTGCATTTTTCTTCAGCATCCATTAAGATAGCAACTGATTACTTACTTGAGCGGGTAAACCTAATGGACTGGCGAATCATGTCTGGTAAAAAAGTTGGGTTGATTGCTTCCGGGCTGTCGGTGGCTGGAGTTTTTGCCTGGGTGGTGATGACCCAAGGGCCGCTGGCGCCGGTCAAGGTCACGACAGATCATATCCAAACGGGAGATTTTTCCAACGCGGTTTTCGGAGTCGGAACGCTGGAAGCCAGGCGTAGCTACAATCTGGCGCCCACCATGACGAGCCGCGTAAAAGCGGTGCTGGTCGACCAGGGCGATCATGTCATAGCAGGTCAACTGCTTGCCGAGATGGACCCGGTCGATCTGGATGAAAAATTGACCGGAGCCAGACGCGTTTCGGAAAAAGCAGCCAGCGCGATTCTGGTAGCCGAGGCGCAATTGGCTGAAGCGGACAGCCGCGCAAAGATGGCCGCCGCAACTTTTGCGCGCTACGAAGAGTTGCATGCGCGCGGTTTCATAAGCCAGGAAATGTTCGAGGTGAAGCGGTATGAAAACATTGCAGCAACGGCGGCTGCGGATGCTGCCAACGCGGCATTGGCCGTTGCCCGCCAGGATAGCGCACGGGCGCAGGCGGATGTCGCAGGAATAAGCAAGTTGCGCCAGCAGGCGCGATTACTCAGCCCGGCCGATGGCGTTGTCACTGACAGGCTGGTTGAGCCGGGCGTAACGGTGGTTGCCGGGCAAACCGTTTTGCAGGTGATAGACCCGGCCAGTTTGTGGGTGAGAACGCGCATAGACCAGAAACAGGCAGGCGCGGTCATTGCGGGGCAGGAAGCTGAAATCATGCTGCGCTCCCAGCCTCAGTCCCCGCAACATGGCGTGGTCGAGCGTGTGAACATGATTAGCGACGCGGTAACAGAAGAGCGGATAGTAAATGTCGCTTTCCGCTCCAGACAAACTGCCGGCAACATCGGCGAGTTTGCCGAAGTCACGATCAAACTACAGGGAATGGAAGAGGTTCGCTCGATCCCGAGCGCGGCGGTGAAGCGCGTCGAGCAGCGCGACGGGGTATGGTTGTTGCGCGACGGGCAAGTTCAGTTCCAGCCTGTCCGTACTGGCATGAGGACGTTAGCCGGGCGCACCCAGATACTGGAAGGCCTCGCCAATGATGACGAGGTCGTTGTTTACAGCCAGCAGCCGATGCGCGCCGGGCTGAAGGTCAAGGTCGTGCGGGAACTCGTGCGGGGAAATCCGTGATCAATCTGGCAGGACGCGACATTCTGCATGGCTGGGGTAAATTCGTCTTTACCGGCCTGGGGCTGGGCTTGCTGATCGGCGTGACATTGACCATGGCGGGCGTGTATCGCGGCATGGTCGACGATGCGCGCGTGCTGATCGAGAACACCGGCGCAGATCTGTGGGTTGTGCAGCAGGAGACACTGGGGCCTTATGCCGAACCGTCCAGCGTGCGAGATGATGTAGCCAGGGATTTGCTGGGGCTCCCCGGCGTTCGGGAAGCAGGCAATGTGACTTACCTGACCATGCAGATCCAGCAGCGCGGCAAGGATGTACGCGTGATGCTGGTGGGCTTTGAGCCGGGCAAGCCGGGAGAGCCGGCTTATCTCGTCGCGGGGCGCCCGATCACCCATTCGCACTATGAAGCGCTGGCCGATGTTAAAACCGGCCTTTCTCTGGGCGACAAGATCAGCATCAGACGGCATGAATACGCTGTTGCAGGACTGACACGGCGCATGGTCTCATCAAGTGGCGACCCCATGGTGTTTATCCCGCTCAAGGATGCGCAGGAGGTGCAGTTCCTCAAGGATAACGACGCCCTGCACAACGAACGTGCCCGCACCGCAGCCAACCCGGCATTCAACCGCCCCGGTGTGCCGGGATTGCTGGAGGCGGTTCAGGCCAGCCAGACTTCCAGCCATTTTGTGAATGCGGTGCTGGTGCGCACAATTCCGGGGGCAGAACAGGAAGTGGCCGGGCAAATCAGGCGCTGGAAGCACTTGCAGGCTTACACCACGGCGCAGATGGACGAGATTCTGGTGGCGCGCCTGATCGCCACCTCATCCAAACAGATTTTCATGTTCCTGGTGATCCTTGCCATTGTCAGCGCCGCCATCGTCGCATTCATCATTTACACCATGACGCTGAACAAGATTCGCGAGATCGCCGTGCTCAAATTGATAGGCGCGACCAACCGCACGATAGGCGGAATGATTCTGCAACAGGCATTGGGGCTGGGAATAATCGGGTTCATGGTGGGCAAGTTGTCCGCCACGCTATGGGCGCCGATGTTTCCGAAGTATGTGCTGCTGCTGCCGGGGGATGCCGTCACGGGATTCGTTCTGGTGATGCTGATGTGCGCCATCGCCAGCACGTTTGCCATCCGTGCCGCGCTGCGCGTCGATCCGGCGACGGCGATCGGGGGTTGAGTCATGCGTGAGCCCGCGATTCACATCGAGAACCTGAAGAAGCGTTACGGCGAAGGCGATACCGCAGTCGATGCGCTCAAGGGTGTGGACATGACCATCTGGCCGGGAGAGGTAGTCGGGCTGGTCGGCCCGAGCGGGTCGGGTAAAAGCACTTTACTGAAATGTTTAGGGGCGGTTATCGAACCGACTTCCGGAAAAATGACGCTGGGCGGCCAGGTCATTTTCGAAGGCGAATGGAAAATCGATGACCTGCGCACGCTCAGGCGTGACCGCATCGGCTTCGTGTTCCAGGCGCCTTATTTGATCCCGTTCCTGGATGTGACCGACAACGTCGCATTGCTGCCGATGCTGGCCGGGGCTTCGAATGCCGGCTCGCGCAGCCGCGCGCAGGAATTGCTGGATGCCCTTGATGTGGGACACCGTGCCAAGGCGCAAGTCTCGGAACTTTCCGGCGGTGAGCAGCAGCGCGTGTCAATTGCGCGGGCACTGGCCAACCACCCTCCTATCATCCTCGCCGATGAGCCGACCGCGCCGCTGGATAGCGAACGGGCGCTGAATGTGGTGCGCATCCTGAACAGTATGGCTGAGCAATATCAAACGGCCATTATCGTCGTCACCCATGACGAGAAGATCATTCCCACATTCAAGCGCATCTATCACATCCGCGATGGGCGCACCTATGAGGAAGCAGGCGAAGGCAAACATGTTTAAAAACTTTATTGAAAGGGTTACATCTTGAATCAAGAGACTACCAAGCGGCGGCTAAGCTCGGAAGAAAGACAGAGCGAGATCATACGCGTGGCGGTGGAGCTGGCTGCCGACAAAGGGGTAGACAGCGTCACCACGCAAGACATGGCGGATGCGATGCATCTTACCCAGGGTTCGATCTTCCGGCACTTTGCAACCAAGGATGATATCTGGGTTGCAGTCATGCAGTGGATGCGCGACCGCCTGATGAAAGTGTTGGACAAGGCGGCAGCCGATGCCACCGGTCCATTGAATGCCATCGAGCGCATGTTCTTCGCGCATATCGCATTCATCGGCAAGCACCCTGCCATTCCGCGTTTGCTGTTCTCCGAATTGCTGCACAAGAAGAACAGCAAATTGCGCCAGCTCATCCAGGGAATCATCTCCGGCTATGAGGCCAGGATCGCCGGCTTGCTTGAAGACGCCAAGTCGCAATCCGCGGTGCCTGCCGATCTCGACAGCCAGAGCGCCGCCGTGCTTTACATCGGCATGATCCAGGGGCTGGTCATGCAGACATCGATCTTTGGCGGCGAACGTTCCCTTCAGCAACAGGCGGAAAATATCTTCCCGGTTTTTTTGCATGGCATCAAAACCCGCAGCCGTTCTGTTTGATTTATTAATTTACGAAAGGATACATCATGGCAACATCCAAACAACAACGCGGATTCCGGATATGGGCGATTTCTCTGGTTGCGGTCATATTCGGTCTGCTGACCATCAAGGAAGGCGGCGCGGTACTGTTCGGCGACGAAGCGGCACGCGCTGCTGCCGGCAACTATGTGCCGTTCGTGCTCTGGTTCAACTTTGTGGCGGGCTTCGCCTATGTCGTCGCCGGCGCCGGGCTGTGGCTGCAGCAACGCTGGGCGGTTTGGCTGGCCGTCGCCATTGCCGCTGCGACAGCACTCACGTTTGCTGCTTTCGGCGCGCACGCCTATTCCGGCGGGGCATACGAACAGCGCACGGCGATCGCAATGACCCTGCGAACGCTGGTATGGATAGTGATCGCGACCGTGGCGGCACGGGCATTGCGGCGCAGGTGATGCGGGCAGCAAAGCGGATACGGAGTGTCCGTTATTTGATATTCACTAATGCATAAACCATATCCAGCAACATGAAATATCACTTGCCCATCCTGACATACGCGGCTCTGATGTTGCCAACCGTATCTCTGGCAACTCCGGAGTGGCTCATCGCTGCTTCCGGCGAATCGGTGCGCGTTGGGGGGAAATTAAAGCTGGAGATAGTTCGCCCTGATGAATCCACGCCCTGGCCTGCATCTCTGCCGCTGAAGATCATTTCCTTCAAGACAACGGAAACGGTCATTCTATATGCTGATAAGGGCGCTATTGGAGACGGTGCCCGCCATGCCTATGTCGCCGATTTGCCTCAACAGATGCAGGGATTGCTCAGAATCGAGCTGGCGGGGGCGTCATCCAACCGTTTGCTGCTAAGTGTTGCCGATCCTGGCGATCCAATAGAGGTGACGCTGGCGGATAGCCAGGTGGCGTCACCTTACAGACTGGAGCCCATGCCTGAGAATGAGCCAGCGCTTTCAGTGCTTGAACCGGTTTATTTCGCGGCCGGACTGAACGGGGACTATGCACGCTTTCAACTCAGTTTCAAATATCGCCTTTTTGAGTCTGAATCAACGCCGGTTCAGTGGTTTCAGGCGCTGGGTAAACTGCATTTCGGTTATACCCAGACCTCCTTCTGGAATATGAGCGCAAGCTCGATGCCATTTCATGACACAAGCTACCGCCCAAGCCTGTTCTGGCAATCCAAACTGGATGAAAGCACAACCGGCCCCTCCTATGTGCGCAGCGGGTACGAGCATGAGTCGAATGGCAAGGATGGCGCCAGTTCGCGCAGCATCAACATTATCTATTTTCAGCCAGTGTTGCGGAAGGATTTTGCCGGCGGCGATTCCCTGTTCTTTGCTCCGCGTTTCTATGGATATATCAATCAAGATGGCAATTCGGACATTGAGCGGTATCGCGGCCATATCGACTGGCAAGTCCGTTATGGGGACGAGCGAGGCTGGCTGCTGTCCAGCCGGATACGTACAGGCACTGCGGGATATGGGAGCGCCCTGCTTGATTTCTCCGTTCCCCTCCGCAAACCGCTGTTCTCCCGTACAGGCGGTTTTTTGTATTTTCAGTTATTCAGCGGATATGGCGAGAGCCTGCTTGATTACAATCTGAAGAGCCCGGCGCAGCTCCGTGTCGGATTATCAATTGTCCGATGAGCCGGAAAAATAAAGGGCACCTCTATTAATTCAAAATCCTAAGCGAGACAAGGCGCGAAAGAAATTTTAGCGCGCCGCATATGTTTGATATGTAAGCGATAAATTTCTTGAGCAACGCCGTATCGCAACGGAGTTTGGATTAATAGAGTTGTCCTAAAGCCCGCACTCGTTCCAACCGATTTATTAACCCACGAAAGGATATACCATGAAAAAGCAATCGATCGTAGCCGCATCCCTTATCAGTATCGTACTGGCCGCTTCCCCTGTTCAGGCAGCCGAGCCGCTGGAATTTCAAAAAGTGATGAAGGAATTGGGCAAGAATATGCAGATCATTACCGATGGGATCTCGCGCGAGGATTGGGATATGGTTGCAAAAACCGCCCCGATGATCGCGGAGCATCCGCAGCCGCCGCTGGCAGAAAAAACGCGCATCATCAGTTTCATGGGCGCCGAGATGTCCAGATTCAAATCCTTTGACATGCAGACACACGAAGCCGCTCACGATCTGCTGCACGCGGCCCACGAAAAAGACGGGCAGAAAGTCATCGAAGCCTTCCAGAAGGTGCAATCTTCCTGCCTGGGCTGCCACCAGACTTTCCGGAGCAAATTCACGGAACACTTCTATGGCAAACCCGGCAATTGACATTGCCGTGCATTAAGAATTCACGCGGATTCATAGCTTGATCCGCGCAAATCATAAAAGGAAATATCATGAGAAATTGCAAATTGAGTTGGGCTCTGGTGGTTGTGTTGCTGATCATCGTCGCCCTGTTCGCCTACAAATTTACCGTAGGAAATGTGCAGCCATCCGACGATGGCCGTCTGGCGGTATTGCTCAGCAAGGATGAGCGCAATACGTTACTGCTTGAAATGCGCGATTGGCTGCAGAATACGCAAAGCATACTGGCTGCGGCATCCGAAAAAGATATTGATACAGTCATCAGGATAGCGAAGGCATCAGGAATGGGCGCAGAGGCAGATGTGCCAGGCTCGTTATTCAGGAAACTGCCCGTTGAAATGAAGGCGCTCGGTTTTGATACCCGAGGAAAATTTGATGAAATCGCCGCTGACGCTGAGAAGTTCAGAGATGGCAGCCGCGTAATCGCACAGTTAAGCTCAACCATGAAAAACTGTATCGCCTGCCATGCGACATACCGCTTTGTTGAAGAGACTCGATAATGGAAAATGGGCAAATCGCAAAGCCAAAATTTATGGAGCACTCAAGCCGTAAGCCCATGAACTGACTATGCCGGTTAAGCCGGTCCGCTAATGTCCGAATTTCACTGTCACCCGCAACCCGCGACCTTCGCTTACCGGCGTGATCTGCAAAGATGCGTCATGCACTTCGGCGATCCGTTTGACGATGGACAGTCCCAGCCCGCTGCCGCTGGCCTGCGTGCCCAGGGGACGATAGAAACGCTCGGACACTTTTTCCCGGTCCTGTTCCGGGATGCCCGGTCCATCGTCAATCACCGAAAGGCATATTCCCCCGGCTTCACGGGTGATGCTGACCTGAACGGATGTGGCGGGCGCAGTATGCTTGATCGAGTTGTCGAGCAGGTTGCGCAGCAGCACACGCAATAGCGCAGGATTGCCGCGCACCTCAGCGTCATCGTTTCCCTCCGTCAACTCCAGCCGGATGCCTTTTTCCAGCGCAGCCGGCGCAAGCGCCGCGATCGCTTCCGCTGCGATGCTCCTGAGCGGACACGGCTCAACCACGCCGCCGTCCAAAGTATCAACCCGGGACAGCGTCAGCAATTGCTCTATCAGGTGAGCGGCGCGATCACAGCCCAGGATCGCGTTGTCGAGCGCATGAATGCGTTCCGCCTCGCCGGAAGCGGCTCGCGCCACTTGTGCCTGCGCCTTGATCGCGGCCACCGGAGTGCGCAATTCATGCGCGGCGTCCGCAGTGAAACGCCGCTCTTTCTGGATAGATGCGGCGATGCGTGCAAACAGCCGGTTAAGACGCTCGATCAGCGGCACGACTTCGCGGGGCGCAGTCTCCGCGTCAAGCGGCGCAAGATTATCCGGATCGCGTTGTTCGACTTCGCGCGTCAGCTTGACCAGCGGGCGCAAGCCGCGCGCCACCGCAATCCACAGCAGCAGCCCCAGCAACGGCAGTGAAAACCACAGCGGCCGCAGCAGGTTGCCCGCGATGCCGCGCGCCAGTTCGTCTCGCACGTCGGTGCGTTCCGCGACATGGATCAGGTATTCCCCGGTTTCATCCCGGGTGCTGAAGACGCGCCAGCGTTTTCCGTCGATAGTGTTGTCGCTGAAGCCACGCTCGTTGCTTGCCAGCGGCTGTTGCGGAGCGTTGGCGGAATGCAGGCGGAGTTGATCGCCTTTCTCCCACACCTGAAATGCCACGCGGCGGGCATACTTGTGAAGCAACGGCGTACTTTCGGTTTCGAGTTCATCGATCTCGTGTTTTGCCAGGTCGAGCAGCAACGCAGCGGCCTGGGCCAGATGCGCATCCAGCACCTCGTCGAATTCCTCGCGCGCATCGTAGTAGGTGAAGGCGGCCGCGCCGAGCCAGACCAGCATGATCGCCGCCAATATCAGCGCAAGCAGCCGTTGCTTGAGTGATGCACGCATCCTCATGTCAAGCGGCATTGTCGCGCGGTATCAGGTAGCCGACGCCGCGTATGGTTTCTATCATTTCAGGAAAAATCTTTCGTCGCAGATGATGGATATGCACCTCCACTGCATTGCTTTCGACTTCCTCGCCCCAGGCATAAAGCTGTTCTTCGAGCTGCGCACGGGACAGTACCTTTCCCGCATTCAGCATCAGCGCGTGCAGCACCGCAAATTCCCTGGCCGAAAGCTCGACCGGTTTATCCCGGTACAGCACGCGGTGGGCGGCGGGATCAAGCCTGACCCCGGCGGCCCGCAACTCGGGTGCAGCGCCCCCGCTGGCGCGGCGAACCAGGGCACGCAGGCGTGCCGCCAGCTCGCCCATATCAAACGGCTTGACCAGATAATCGTCGGCGCCAGCATCCAGGCCTTTGATGCGGTCGTCGACAGCATCCATGGCAGTCAGGATCAGCACCGGGATACGGACATTCTGTTTCTGTGTTTGGGTCTGTGTCTGGGTCTGGCTGTTGCGGCTGCGCAAACGCCGCAACACCTCAAGTCCGGAAAGGCGCGGCAGCCCCAGATCCAGAACCACAGCCGCATATGGCTCGGTAAGAAGCGCCTGGTCTGCCGCTGCACCGTCTTTCATCCAGTCCACAGCATAGCCGGACTGCCTCAGACCGGCCTGTAGCGCATCGCCCAACAGGGCATCATCTTCGACCAACAGCACGCGCATGAATCACCTGTGAATAGAACCCAGTGCAAATCGCGGCCAGCAACAAAGCTTCATTCGTCATGGTTACGTCCGGCATGAGCCGCCTCTCCGCCTGACGCTCCGGATCCGCCCGCCGGGTAGTAAAACCAGAATGCCACGACAGCCGCCAGCATTATGCCACCCAACCAGCCATAGGAGCGCCTGATGCCTTCATTCTGCCCGTCGGACTTGTACCCGGTGACCATGGCGCGTACCAGATTCTCGCGATGCATCACGCTGCTGACCAATACACCGAGTATATGAACCGCTACCACGGCCAGCATTGAAAAAGAAAAGGCTTCGTGCAACTCTTCCAGCACATCGCCACCCAACTCCTGGTACACCAGCACCCCGCTGACGCCGGTCGCGAAACCCAGAGCCAGCAGCAGCCAGATCGCCACGCTACCGGCCGGATTGTGGCCGGCATAATGCGCGGGCTTGCGCTTGAGCAGGGATTTGACATAGGCGATGACCTCGCCGGGCCCAAACAGGAAAGAGCCAAACCTGGCATAGCGTGTACCGATAAATCCCCACAACAATCTGAACGCGAGCAAACTTAACAGGATATAGCCGACCGTCACATGGGTGTCGCGGGTGCGCTCAGAATCTGCAGTCAGAAAAGCAACGCTGAACGACAACACCAGCAGCCAGTGAAACACCCGCGTCGGCACATCCCAAACCAGAATACGTTGATTCATGTTGATCTCCTTGAGGGAGCCTCTATTAATTCAAAATCCTAAGCGAGACAAGGCGCGAAAGAAATTTTAGCGCGCCGCATATGTTTGATATGTAAGCGTTAAAATTTCTTGAGCAACG
>JANLIB010000034.1 GCA_024653675.1 Gallionella sp.
AGGGCGCCTCTATTAATTCAAAATCCTAAGCGAGACAAGGCGCGAAAGAAATTTTAGCGCGCCGCATATGTTTGATATGTAAGCGTTAAAACTTCTTGAGCAACGCCGTATCGCGACGGAGTTTGGATTAATAGAGGTGCTCTTTATATGGAGTGCGCAGACATGTCTGCGCTTTGAGAAGGCGGCGACGTGTCGCCGCACTCCAAACTAGCGTTGCTTCCAGACACCCTTGATCGCTTCCGCCTCGCGGCTCTCTCCGGGCGCGGGCAAGCCGTAAAAATCCAGCAGCGTGCGCAGCACATTGTAATGGTTGATGCGCTGGGCGCTTGCGCCCGGCTTCACCATCGGCCCCACCAGTATCGTCACCACGCGATTGTCCTCCCTGAAATTGTCCTCATCCCAGGTGAGTATCAACAGGCTGTTGTGCTTCATCGCCCATTCGACATAGGGGCCGATATGCGTTTTCAGCCACTCGTCCGCAGCCTCGAAACTGCCATCGTGCATGTCGTTATCCTGGTTTGGAATTACAAAAGACACGGTCGGCAGTTTGGAGAAATCTTTGGGGAAATCCGAGAAACGCTGGTTTATCCCGGCCGACAAACGCGCACCCTGCCAGTTCGCCACAGGATTATGCTTGCGCTGATATGCGCCGGACGAACAGCTCAAGTCGCCCACTGCAGGCAGCGACTCGGAATAGCCGGCGAAGCTGAAACCCCCGGCCAGCAAAGACGAAGCCAGGTTATCGTTATCGAAAGTATGCGGGCAGGAATTGCGGGTGACGCCTTGCGCGGAGCCGGAAAACAACGCCAGATAATTTGGCTGGCTGGGATGGGTAACCCCGTAAGACTGCGTGAATAATACCCCGCGCCTGGCCAGCGCATGGATATATGAATTGCTGTTGCGCATATTCATGATCTGCGAGTACCCGCTGTTTTCCTCGATCACCACAACCACATGATCAGGATGAGGCAATCGCTCGGCATGAGCGGA
The DNA here is from genome assembly GCA_024653675.1 of Gallionella sp. Classification (GTDB taxonomy): domain Bacteria; phylum Pseudomonadota; class Gammaproteobacteria; order Burkholderiales; family Gallionellaceae; genus Gallionella. Next base: position 991 of record JANLIB010000034.1, read on the forward strand.
GGGCGCGAGCATCAATGCGAGCAGGGCGATGAAGAGTAAGTGGCGCATGGTCTGGTCCATGGTACTCATAAAGTTACCGTTCGCCCTGAGCCTGTCGAAGGGCGTGCATTACATGACTATGGTTCGACAAGCTCACCACGAACGGCCTATACGAATGACCGGGAAACGGCTACTTCGTCGCATCCTCGATTTTTTGCCTGGCTTCCTCAGCTTCCTTTTGCATTGCCTGCTCCACGCCCTTGGCCTTTTCAAGCGCTTCGCGCTGCGTCTCGGCGATCTTCGGTGGAACCGGTTTGTCGCAGGCAGCGAGCATTAGTGCAATTGTGAGCAGGATATATTTCATGTTTCCTCCGGTTATGAACAACAATCATTTCTGGCAGATCGGGCAATAAAAACTGGAACGCTGCCCCTGACGAATCTGCTTGATGATTGTACCGCAACGGCGGCAGGGTTCACCGCCGCGTCCGTACACCCAATAGTGCTGCTGGAAATAGCCGGGCTGTCCCGATGTGTTGACGAAGTCGCGCAGCGTGCTGCCGCCAAGTTTTATCGCTTCGGCCAGCGTCGCGCGGATTTCCTCGACCAGTCTTGCACAGCGCGGCAGGCCGAGTTTTCCGGCGGCGAGTTGCGGTCTGATGCCGGCGCGGAACAGGGCTTCGTTGGCGTAGATGTTGCCCACGCCCACTACGATGCGGTTGTCCATGATGCACTGCTTGATGCTGACGCTGCGCCCGCGCGTGGCCTGGTAGAGATAGCGCGCATTAAACTCAGATAATCCACTAGGAGATTCAAGAAAGGTTCCCTCGCAAGCTATCCCCCTTTGTAAAAGGGGGACTGAGGGGGATTTTGTATCTGCGCGACGTTTAAATCCCCCCTCACCCCCCTTTTGCAAAGGGGGGGAATGCTCAGTAATAGCCAAACTCGGCGATAATGATTTCTTTGGGTTGAACTCTTCCTCCAATGGCTCAGGGCCGAGGCTGGCGAGCAGCGGATGGCTATTTGTATCACCGCTATGCCACAACACCGCACCGAAGCGGCGCGGGTCGCGCAGGCGCATCAGCGTGCCGTTGCTCAATACCAGATCGAAGTGATCGTGTTTTTCTGCGGGAGTGCTTGCGGGCAGAATGCGCAGGCTGCCGGACATGCCCAGATGTAGGATCAATGTGCCGCTGCTGCAATCCATCAGCAAATATTTGGCGCGGCGCTTGAGCGAGATTATGGCTTGTCCGCGCAGCAGTCGCGGCAGTTTTTTCGGGATAGGCCAGCGCAGTCTGCCGTTGCGGATGATGACATTCTCGATGGTCAGGCCGGTGAGATGCGCGGCCAGGCCTCGCCGCGTGATCTCTACTTCGGGGAGTTCGGGCATATTTTTGAAAATTGATTGTAGGGGCGCGATTCATCGCGCCCTGATTTGTCACCGAATGGAAACAAGGGCGCGATGAATCGCGCCCCTACAGGACACGCCTGCGTTTCCACCAGATAAATATTCCCACGCCGGCCAGCAGCAGCGGCAGCACCAGCAGGGAGCCGAAGCTGATGACATTGAGTTGTGTCTTGCCGAGCACCAGATTGCTGTCCTTTGTGGCGCGCGGTTGCAGTGTGATGAGATGTTCTTCGCCGGCCAGCCAGTTCACCATGTTCACGCCCAGATCCACATTGCCGCCGTTGCCGGCGAAGCTGTTGGCGAGGAACGCGCCGTTGCCGACGACCACGATGCGCTGTTCGCGATCACTGATGTTGCGCTCCAATGCCATCGCGATGACGGCAGGGCCGGGGGTGTCATGCTGTTTATTGAAGACCGGTTTGCCTTTCGGCGCCTTGCGGCTCACCCATCCCCGCGCAGCGGCCTCCACCAGCACATGGTGTTTCCAGCCCGTATCTTCATTGCGGATCAGCGGGCGCGCGGAAGGGTATGCGGTGATCAAATTAAAGTTGCGCGTGATGGCGTGCGGAGGGTAGGTGGCGCCGATAGCCCAGGTGGCGGGCACGTTCATCCCGGAATCAGGATCGATCACGATGCCGGGCGGCAGCAGCAGATCGAGTTTCTCGGCGAGTCGTTCCAGCCCGTGCAGCGGCTCGGCATCCACCAGCCAGAGCAGGTTTCCGCCGCGTTCCACATAGCGCAACAGCTTGTCCACTTCGCCGGGCATGAGGTCGAGTTGCGGCTGGGTGATGACCAGTACGCTGGCATTGGCCGGCACTTCCTGCGCCAATGCCAGGTTCAGGCTGTTGAGGCGAAAGCCGTTCTGTTTGAGCTTGGCGCCGAACACCGCACCCAGATCAAAGTTGGCGATGCCGTCCAGCTTGCGTTCGCCGTGCCCGTCCAGATACATCACGGTTTGATCGCGGGTGTGCGCCAGGCGCAGCAAAGTGCTGGTGACAATCTGCTCGTTGATCCGGGTGAGGTGTTCGCTGCGCCCGGCGTATTCGATCACCATCTCGCCGTTTAGCTGGATGCGCGCCGCGCGGGCTTTTTCAGCATCTTTCTCCGGGTCGATGAACACCAGCTTGATGTCGGCCTTGTAGCGCTGGTAAAGCGACAGGAAATCGCGAATGATCTTGCGGATATCGCCCAGGCGCACGTCGTGTTCCGTGGCATATACGGTGATGCTGACCGGGCCGGTGAGTTGTTTCAGCGCTTCCACACTGGCGGGTTCCAGGCTGTTGGCGGCGTTGTGGGTAACATCGCGCTGCACGTGATGACGCGTGGCGAGGTAGCCCAGGCCAGATGCAACACTGATCAAAATCACAACGAACAGCAAATTGCGCAGTGAATAGTTGGCGAAAATTTTACGCATCATGGCTTATCCATATCTGCGGTTGTTGTGCAGCCGCTTCATTGTCAGCAACAGGAAGGCGGCAGTGAACAGCACAAAGAAAGCGGCATCGCCGCTGTCCAGCATGCCGTTGTTGAAATTCTGGAAGTGGCTGAGCGGCGAGATGAAATGCCAGGGCGAGTCTTCCGCCGCCGCGCCTATGTCGGCCAGCCACAGGCCGGCCAGAACCGCCAGCGCGCCGATGGCGGCGATGACGGGTTGCGTGGTAAGCGCGGAAACATACAGCCCCAGCGCGATATAGCTGGCAGTCAGCAGCAACAGGCCGAGAATATTGCTCAACAGCAGGCCGTGGTCGATATCCGTGCCGAGCGCCAGCGTGTAGAGCATCAGCGGCACACCGGCCATCAGCATGCACATGAATATCAGCAGGCCGGTGAATTTACCCAGCACGATATGGCCGCTCGACAGCGGCGCCGAAAGCAGCAGCGCGAGCGTCTGGCTGCGGCGCTCCTCCGCGATCAGGCGCATCGTAAACATCGGCGTCAGCATCATCAGCAACAGCGCGACCGTGTTGTACACCGGGGCAGCCACCGATACTGTCACGCCGGGCGCATTGGCGATTTGCGCAAGCTGCGGCTGTATCTCCAGAAAAGCGTCCAGGCGCGCCAGGAAGAACCACGCGAAAATGAATTGCAGCGCGGCAAGGACGAACCAGGTTGACGGCATGGCGAACAGGCTGCGCAGTTCGCGCAGGGCGAGCAGGCGGATCATGAGGTTTCTCCTTTGGAGTGCGGCGACGTGTCGCCGCTATAAAAGCGCAGACGAGTCTGCGCACTCCAAAAGACACATACTCGCATCATTTTGCCTCTCCCGCCATGGCCGTTTCCGCATCGGTGATCCTGACAAACACGTCTTCCAGCGTGGCCTGCAGCGGCGTGAGTTGTTCCAGTTGCCAGCCGTGCTGTTCTGACAGGCTGAGCAGTGTGCCCTTGGGGTTGTCTTCCGGTTTATGCAGCACGCGGAACTGCGTGGCGGTAAGCTGCTCTACGTGGCTGATCCCGGTGATGCCTTCCAGAGCGCTCAAGGGCGGCGGGTTGCGCAGGCTGATGATAAACCCTGATACGTTCCCGTGCTGCTGCATGTGCGCGCTGGTGTCGCCATAAATCAATTTGCCGTGCTGCATGATTTCCACGCGGTCACAGACGTTTTCCACTTCACTGAGCAAGTGCGTGGAGAGGATCACGCTGCTGCTGTCGCCCAATTCGCGGATCAGATTGCGAATCTCGCGGATCTGCGCCGGGTCGAGGCCGACGGTTGGTTCGTCGAGCACGATCACGTCGGGGCGATGGATGATGGCTTGAGCGATGCCGACACGTTGCTGAAATCCCCTGGACAGCGTGCCGATGATCTTTTTGCCGGTCGATTCAAGGCCGCAGCGTTGCCTGGTTTGCGCCAGCGCCTCATGCGCCGCAGCAGATTTCATGCCGCGCAAACGAGCCGTGAAGAGCAGGTAATCGTCCACGCTAAGCTCGCGGTACAACGGCGGCGTTTCGGGCAGATAGCCGATATGCGCCTTGGCTTGTGCCGGATGATGCAACAAACTGATGCCGCAAATGTCCACTTCTCCGCTGTCAGGCAGCAAACAGCCGGTCAGCATCTGCAGCGTGGTGGTTTTGCCTGCGCCGTTGTGTCCGAGCAGGCCCAGTACTTCGCCGCGTTTTAATTCCAGCGACACATCATGGATTACTTGCTGATTGCCGAAGCGGCGCGTCAGGTTGCGCGCAGAAAGTGTTATTTCGGGATGGGGGTTGGACAATGTCAGGTGCCGTCATGGTTGTGGATAACACCGAATATAACCTAATATGCGCGTCCACATCAAAAGCGGCAATTTATGGCCAGGTTCAAACACATCATCTTCAGCAGTTTGCTGCTCACCGCTTGCGCGCAAGCGCCTGTGCAACCGGAGGCCGACCAACAGCCTGTCCAACAGCCTGATCCGCACGAGACCAGGGCAGAAGCCCCTATGGTATTGCCCAACGTCGAGTTAAGCGACCAGTTGCTCTATGAATTCCTGTTGACCGAGGTTGCCAGTCAGCGCGGCCACATTGCGCTCGCCGCCAAGACCAGTCTGGAACTGGCCAGGAAATCGCGCGACCCGCGCCTTGCCAGGCGTGCGGCGCAACTGGCGCTGGAAACAGGGCAGATTGACGAGACCATTTCGGCTATCAGGGTCTGGCAGGAGACGGAGCCGGATTCGACAATGGCGATGCGGATGCTGGCTTCGGCGCAGTTGCGCGCCGGCAATCTCGACGAAGCATGCCTGGAAATAGGCAAGGTGCTGAAGGCAGAAGAAGACCACGCCGGTACCGTATTCATGCAAATTTACCAAATGCTGGCTTCCTATCCGGATAAGCCGGCAGCGTTGAAGGCGATGCATGATCTCGCGCAACCCTACCCGCGGGTGGCCGAAGCGCATTGGGCTGTGGCCCAGCTGGCGCAGATATCCGGTGACGAAAAGCTTGCGCTTGACGAAACGAGGCAGGTGCGTGGTCTGCGTCCCGAGTGGGACGTGGCAGCATCGCTCGAAGCGTTATTGTTGCAAAAGATTGATCCGCAGCAAGGCCTGGAAGTGCTGCGACGCTACCTGTCGAGTTATCCGGGAGCCAAGGAGATGCGTTTGCAGTATGCGCGGGCGCTGCTTGATCAAAAACAATACAAGGCAGCGCGCGAACAATTTCAACAACTGGCAGACGAAGCTCCCGACAACCCTGAGATGGCATATGCCATCGCGCTGATCTCTTTGCAATTAAACGACTTGCAGAGCGCGGAAACCCAGCTCAAAAAATCGCTCAGCAAAGGCAAGAAAGACCCGGATACCGTGCAGTATTTCCTCGGGCAGTTGAGTGAGGCGAAGAATAATAATGAAGAAGCGATCGCCTATTATCGTGAGGTGAAAGACGGTGAATATCAGTTTTCCGCGCAGGTCCGTATCGCTTACCTGCTGGGCAAGCGCGGCCAGCTTGAGGAGGCGCGCCGGCTATTGCATCAGGCGAAGGCCACTGACGAACAGCAACGTTTGCAAGTGATTTTGATCGAGGCGCAGATACTGCGCGAGGCGGACCAATTCGCAGAATCCTACAATGTGTTGCAGCAGGGCTTGGAGAAAATGCCCGACAATACCGATCTGATTTACGGCGCCGCGATGATGGCGGACAAGATCGGCAAGCCGGATGTGTTCGAGAAATTGATGCGCAAACTGATCCGGATCAAACCCGACCACGCACACGCGTACAACGCGCTGGGCTACAGTTTCCTGGAACGCAACGAGCGCATCCCGGAAGCCATGCAACTGGTGGAAAAGGCGCTGCAGCTTGCGCCCGATGATCCCGCCATCATGGACAGCGTAGGCTGGGGTTACTATCTCAGCGGCAAGCTGGATGAAAGCGTCAAAATGTTGCGGCGCGCGTTAGCCGAAAATCACGACCCCGAGATCGCAGCGCACCTGGGCGAAGTGTTGTGGGTGCGCGGAGACAAAGCCGAAGCCCGGCAGATATGGCAGGACAGCCTCAAGGCCAATCCCGGGAATGTCCCGTTGCAGGCAGTGATGAAGAAGTTGATGCCTTGAAGTTTTCTTTGGCACGTTTGCTTCTGATCCTTCGGCTGCGCTCAGGACAGGTTTGCCTGGCCATGCTGTTGAGCGGCTGCGCGATGTTGCCCTCCGCTCCTGCACCGGTTGCGCGTCCCGCACAACCTGAATCCATGCCGTTCGCCCTGAACGGACGGATCTCGATCACACATCAGGAAAAACATGATTCTGCGGGCTTGCGCTGGACACATCAGGCGCAAACCGATGAGGTGTTGTTGCTCGCGCCGCTCGGACAAACGGCCGCCCGCGTTTACAGCGACACCCGGCGCGGTACGCAACAGGCGACACTGGATGACGGAGGGCATCATTACCAGGCCGATGACGCAGAATCGCTGATGGAGCAGGTATTGGGCTGGCATCTGCCGCTGAACGGTTTGCACCATTGGGTGCTGGCCATGGCAGACCCCGATAGCCCCGCGCAAATCGAGCGGGATAGCGATGGCCGGGTCAAGGCGCTGCATCAGGATGGATGGGAAGTGCGCTACCTGAAATATGCAAATGCCGGTCCGGACAGCCTGCCGGCGCGCTTGCATTTGAAACACAAGGACTTGCAGGTGATTTTGCTCATCGATGAGTGGGAGTGGAATCCATAATCCCAAATAATCCATTAGGCCGTCATTGATGAAACAACTAGCCATTCGACTAAGCCCGCAAGCGGTCAAGTCGCTGGTTATCCGGTGCAGGCCGGAATCCAGCAATAAATAACACTCCGCGAAGCGGACAAAGTCGTGATGTTGTCCCACTGACGTGGGAATTTGTTAATCATCTGGATACCGGCCTGACCGCAGGTCAGTTTATCCTGAGCCTGTCGAAGGGCCGGCATGACACAGTTTTTTCTAATGGATTATCTGTGTTCATCGAATGTCGCCCGTCTGACGATATACAGCGGACGCTTCTTGCTCTCGTCGAAGGTCTTGCCCAGATAGATGCCGATGATGCCGAGTATGGCGATGATGACGCCGCCGATGAAATACAGCGAGACGATCAGGCTGTTCCAGCCCGGTATCGGGGAGCCATGGAACAGCGCGCGCCCAAGTATGAATATTCCGTAGCAGAACGCGAGAAACGCCATCAAAAACCCGAAGCGCACCGCCAGCCGCAACGGTTTGTCCGAATAGGCGATGATGGTTTCCGAGGCAAGCTTCCATAGCTTGGCGAAGGTGTAGGTGGAATTTCCCTCATGACGTCCGGCGTGTTCCACTTCGATGCTCGCGGTCGGGAAACCCATCCACTGCACCAGGCCGCCGAAGAAACGCAATTGCTCGCGCATGGTGCGCAGGTTCTCCACCACCTTGCGCGACATGATGCGGAAATTGCCGGTCTGCGCGTCATACTCGATATCGGCCAGATAGCTGAACACCTTGTAAAACAGCCGGGAGGTGATGCGCTTGAGCAGCGGGTCATGCCTTTTCCCGCGCCGGGCCAGCACCACGTCGTAGCCTTCCTGCGCTTTGGCATACAGCCGCGGAATCTCTTCGGGGCGATCCTGCAAATCGCAATCCATCACCACCACCCAGTCGCCGTCACAATGATCCAGCCCTGCGGTGATGCCGTAGTGCTGGCCGAAGTTGCGGCTGAACTGGATGCCTTTGACGCGCGCATCCTGCCCGGCCATGCGCGCTATCATTTCCCACGACCTGTCGCCGCCGCAATCTTCCACCAGCATGATCTCGAAGTCCGGCGTGATGCTCTCCAACGCCTGCGCCAGACGGCGATACAATTCATCGAGGCAGTTCTCGGCCTTGTAGACGGGAACGACAACCGAAATGAGCGGCGGATTCGTTTTCATGGCGAGCATTCTAATGGTTTTATGCGGTGACAGGTTTACTGGCGGTCAAGGTCATTCGCAAATCCGCTAACCTGTTTTTTCGCGCGTGCGGCATAATCTGCCCCTTCCTGCATAGAAAAAATCAGGCCGGTGAAAATACACATCAAGCAACACTTCAACAGCGAATTCTTCCGCTTTCTGCTGACAGGTCTGAGCAACACTCTGGTGACCTATCTGGCGTATCTGCTGCTGCTCCCGTTCCTGCCTTATCTTTACGCCTACACGCTGGCTTATTGCATCGCAGTGCTTAATTCCTATTTCATGAATGTATTTTTCGTTTTCAGAAGAAATGTTTCCCTGCAAAGTTTCCTCAGGTTTCCTTTTATCTATGTCATGCAGTACTTTCTCGGCGCGTCCATCCTGTGGCTGCTGGTCAGCAAATTGGGGCTATCCCCTGCATGGGCGATGGTAGTCGTGATCATCGTGACAGTCCCGATTACTTTTGTGGCCAGCCGCTTCGTGTTGAAACGATAAGCTTGCCAGTCAGTTCAGACATTGACGGTAGATCGCCTCATACTCCTGCGCCACGTCGCGCCAACCGTGTTCATAGCGCGGCGGCGCGAGGGTGCGCTGCAACTGCTTGCGCGCTGCGCTCACCCATTGCTCCAGCGGCGCGTCCAGCGGCACGACTGCGCCTGCTTCCGCGGTTACTTGCGCCGCTGCTCCGCACACATCCGACACAACCACAGATGCCCGTGCCGCCATCGCTTCGGCGATGACCATGCCATAAGGCTCGGCGCAAGCGGGGTGCAGCAGCATATCTATCTGGTGCAGATATTCCAGATCGCTGCGCCATCCGAGCAACCGATAGCCGCCCTGCCACCCCGCGAAGAGATGTTGCACATCCTGCGGATCAGGGCCGGCCACCCATAGCTCCAGAGCGGGGCGTTCGCGCCGCAATAACGCGATGATCTCCACCGCCAGCGGCAGGCCTTTGCGCTGCCACTCCTTGCCGGCGAATCCGATGATGCCGCCGCCGGCAGGCGCAGGCCGCCAATCGCGCGGCGCCATGACGGTCACGCCTGGCACGACAGGGGCGGTCAGCTTGTACGCAAATTCGGGGTAGTAATGCGCCAGTTGTTTCCGGATGAAACCGGAGTTGGGCACAACAAGGCGCGCTACGTTCAGTTCGCGGCGCTCCAGATAGAACTGCATCGCCACGCGCAGCGAGAGCCGTTTCCAGAACGGCTTGTCGCGCACAGTGGCGAACGGCGGGCCGTGAAAGGTGGTGATGTGATGTGAGCTCAGCCGCTCATGGCTGTGCACCAGCCAGTCCGGATGGGGGTTCGCTTCCAGCCAGATATTCACCCGCCTGCCAAAGCGCAGCAGCGACAACCAGCGCGGACGCGGCGCGATCTCGCCAAGTTCATGCACGGTTATGCCTGGATGCTTATCCGCATGGCAGCGCTCGCAGATGACCGCGACTTGATGGCCGAGCGCAGCAAGTTCGCGCGTGACCTCCCAGACATAACGCTCCATGCCGCCGACCGGGCCGTAACGGCGCACCACGTATAATATTTTCATAAATACTGGTCCACGCCTTTTACTGCCCTTACATGAGTGGCCTGCAATACTTCCTGCAAACGCCGGCGATTTTCTTCCAGCCCGGAGCGGTCATGCTCGCGATGCCAGAGATGGAACACCGGCACGGAAAAGCGCGCTGACTTGCTGTGGATTCCGGCACGCAACAGCCGTATCACCAGATCGGAGTCTTCCAGCCCCCAGCCTGTATAACTTTCGTCCAGGCCATTCACGCGCAGCAAGTCATCGCGCCATGCCGACAGATTGCAGGTTTTGGCTCCCTGCCAGCGTTCTGGCAACAGTTTGCGCAGCCAGCCAGGAACGGGCATCCGCAGCAAAGGCAGCAGCCGCCCGATTTGCCCTTGCCGGCGCGCCTTGAACCAGTCGCTCGCGCGCCACAGGTGTATCGGCAGCCTGTTGCGCAGCGCTTTCCCGGTGAGTTCCTGAGCCAGCATCATGCGGTTGCCGGACAGGAACCAGCCGCGCTCCGCCAGGCGGCGATGGCTGGAGACGAACTCCGGCGGCGGCACGCAATCGCCGTCGATGAATATGATGTATTCGGCATCTGTTGCGGCCAGCGCGCGATTGCGTATCGCGGCAGCGCGGAAGCCGGTATCTTCCTGCCAGACATGCTTGATGGCGAACGGCGCGCGCGCCTGATAAGCCGCAACCAGATCGGACGTGTCCTGCGCAGACCCGTCATCCGCAACGATTACCTCGAAATCCCGATCGGTCTGCGCCAGGCAACCTTCCAGCACTGCCGCCAGCGCATCGGGGCGATTGTAGGTGGTGACGATCAGTGCGATGCGCTTCACGATTTCTTATTCAGCGCCATCAACTTTAGATACCGGTAATAAGTACCTTCGGCGTTGGAAACCGCCAGCATGAACCCCTCGCGCCCATCCAGGAATCCGGCGCGCAGGAAATAAGTGCGGATGAAGCTCCACAACCCGCGCAGCACCGCGCCGGATAAAGATGCCTTTCTGCCGCGGCGATGCAGCATGTCCGCGCCTGCCGTGGAATAGCTGTTTATCTTGTTCAGCACTTCCTCGAAATCCTCAAAGGCATAATGCAGCAACTCGCCATCGAGCAGGCCGGTCTCTCCTTCCACCAGCAGCCGCTCATGCACCAGGTCGTCTGAGAAATGCGCCGCGTCGCGCTTGAACAGCCGCACAATAAGATCGGGATGCCAGCCGGAATGGCGCATGAAACGGCCGCAATAGCTGGACAGGCGCGAGATGCGATAGGCCGCACATGTCCCTGCATCGTTGCGCAACACGGCTTCGATTGCGGCACGCAGCTCCGGAGTAACACGCTCGTCGGCATCGATGGAAAACACCCACTCGTGGGACGCGTAATTCAGCGCGCGATTCTTTTGCGGGCCGAAGCCCGGCCAGTCATGCACGAAAACCTTCGCGCCAAGCTCGCGGCAGATATCCACCGTCGCATCGGTGCTGCCGGCATCCACCACTACGATCTCATCCGCCCAGGCTACTGATTCAAGGCAGGAGCGGATATTCCCCGCTTCGTTTTTTGTGATGATGATGACGGACAGACTACCCATGTCTTTTTCCCCGCTTGAATCCCGCAAACAGCGCCGCAGTCATGAACGCGAAAAGCAACCCGTCCGCGTGGTCATGCAGCGGTGAATTGATCGCGCTGTTGACCAGATAGGCAAGCACCAGGCCGCGCGCGGCATCCTGTTCGAAAGGCGTGTCCAGCAGCAACGCACACTTCCATGAGGTGTAAAACAGAAACATCAGCAATCCCAGCCCAATCATTCCGGTTTGCACCGCAACGAGCAGATATTCGTTATGCGGATTCGTCGTCTGTATTGCCTCAGTACCCTGCGTCTGCCTGGCATACGCGGCAGCATAACCTCCTGTGCCCACGCCGAGTACGGGATGCTGCCGCACGATTTGCAGCGTGTTGTAATAAAAATCAAGACGCTGCCCGGTAGAAGTCTCCCTGCCATGATTCGGCTGCCAGTCATGGTATTCCGACGCCACCAGATTTACCCGCTCCTGCAGCCGCGACGACGCATGGTACGCGCCAACGGCAATGCCCGCGAATACCAGCACCACTGCCACGCCATGCCGCCAATCCCATGACATGCTACGCTTGCGCATGCTGCGCGCCAGCGTAACCCAGCCGAACCAGACCAGCAGCGCCATCATGATCATGTATCCGGTTCTGCCCTGCACCATGAACAGCACGTTGATCACGCCGAGCAGCGCCAGCAAACCCCATATCAGGCGAGATACGCGTGAAGCGGCTTCGCGAAAATTGAGCAACGCGAGAAATGCGGCAAACGCCATCATGTTGTTTTGCGTGATATGGCTGTGAAATATCACCGGATTATCCGCTGCAACCGCCTTGTCCATCCAATCCTGTATCGGCAAAATTCCCAGCCCGACCAGCCAGGACAACAGCAGCGTCACGCCCATCGCAGCCAGAAAGGCATATTGCGCCCTGCGCCGGTCAACCTTGGCAGAGAGCGTCAGCATGAACAAAGGCACAAAAGCCAGGTCGACGTATTTGCCCAGAATACCCACCGCCTCACGCAGCGGGGTCTCACCGTAGAACATGGCGAGGGACAATACCCCGAACAACAACCAGGAGGCGCGTGCTGCCGGATTTTGCGCGGCGATCTGCCAGATGGCGCGGGCATTGAACAACACACCCAGCAACAGTACGGCCAGCAGCACGTTATCCAGCGCCACGGAGATCGGCACGGAAAAACCCAGCAGTATCGTGCCCGCACGCAACGGCGGAAAAGCGTAGCGTTGCAGCAAACCTGAAACAGCGGTTGGCTCTTCCATGCTCAAGGCAGGCTTCACGGCCTATTCCCCGCTGGGGGATTCTGCTGATATTCCGGCAACCACTGCGCGAGTGCCGCGCGCACCTCGTCGTCCGCCATGGCCGTTGCCGATATCCACTCCAGCAATTTCGCCAGCCATTCCGCATCGGCCTGCCGCGCTTGCGCGATGCGCAGCTTGGGATGCGGCGTGGGCAGGGTATGCTCGCTGTCCGCCAGCAATTCCTCGTAGAGTTTTTCGCCCGGACGCAGGCCGGTGAATTCGATTCTGATCTCGTCCTCTGTAAAACCAGTGAGACGTATCAAGTCCTTGGCCAGATCGACGATCTTCACCGGCTCGCCCATGTCGAGCACAAAAATCTCGCCGCCCTGCCCCATCAATCCCGCCTGCAGCACCAGTTGCGCCGCTTCGGGAATGGACATGAAATAACGGGTGATCTCGGGATGCGTGACCGTGATCGGCCCTCCCTGTGCGATTTGCGCGCGGAACTTCGGAATCACGCTGCCGGTGCTGCCCAGCACATTGCCGAAGCGCACCATCACAAAGCGCGTAGTGCCCGAAGGCTGCAACGCCTGGCACACCATCTCGGCCAGCCTTTTGGAAGCGCCCATAACATTGGTGGGATTCACCGCCTTGTCGGTGGAGATCATCACGAACTTGCCGGCCCCATGCCGTTGCGCCGCGCGCGCGACCGTCCAGGTGCCCAGCACATTGTTGCGTATCGCCTGCCAGGCGTTGTGCTGTTCCATCAATGGCACGTGCTTGTACGCGGCGGCATGGAACAGCACTTCCGGTTTATGCAGCTGCATGACTTCATTGACCCGGTCCGCATCGCGCACATCGCCCACCAGACAGACAAAATCCAGGGACGGAAAAGACTGCTTCAGTTCCTGCTCGATGGTATACAGCGCGAATTCGCCCTGCTCGAACAGCACCAGCCTGGCAGGCGCAAAGCGCGCGATCTGGCGGCAGATCTCGGAGCCTATCGAACCGCCCGCTCCGGTGACCATCACTACCCTGCCGCTCAGCAACCCATGCAACCCGGCATCATCCAGCACCACAGGATCGCGTCCCAGCAGATCGTCCAGCTCGATTGCGCGCAACTGGGACACCGATACCTTGCCGCTCAACAGATCATCGAAAGAGGGAACGGTGAGCGCTTTCAGGTTGGCCTCGTTGCACAGATTGATCGCACGCTTGCGTTGCTGGTGCGAACTCGACGGCATCGCAATGATCACTTGCTGCACGCCCAGCCTTTGTGACCATTCGGGCAGGCTGTCCAGGGCGCCCAGCACCCTCACCCCATTCAGCGTGCGCCCGTGCTTGCCTGCCTCATCGTCGAAAAATCCCACCAATCGCCATTCATGGCTCTTGCTCAATTCCTTGGCCAGGCTGACTGCCGCGTCGCCCGCTCCCATTATCAGAACCGGTTCGCCATACAGCTTGATCCCGCCATACAGTCCCTGCTCCTTCCAGAGCCGGTAGATAAACCGGCTGCCGCCCATTATCAGCACCAGCAGCAGCGGATCCATGACCAGCACCGAACGCGGTATCACGAGGCCCAGCTGCAACATCCAGAACAGCAAGGGGATGACTGCGGCGGACATCATCACCGCCAGAAAGATGCGGCGCAGATCGGTGGTGCTGGCGTAGCGCCAGATGCCGCGATACAGATTGAATCTCCAGAAAATCACGACCTGCAGCGGGACGACCCAGACCAGGGTCTTCCACATCTCGGCGGCAAATTCGCCGGGCAGCTCGAAGTTGAAACGCAGCAAATAGGCGAAGACCCACGCCAATGCCGCTGCAATCGCATCATGCAGCACGGCCAGAACAGTACGAACATTGAATTTAAGCATCGCCGGAATTTCCTGCGGATTTTTCTCCTGCAGCCTCATGCTGCCCCCAGCGGCGGTCAACCCACATCGACAAACCCAGATAAATCGCGCCCCACCAGGCCAGCAGATTGCCTTGTCCCTGGGCATCCATGCCGATGCCCCACAATGCGGAAATACCGGCGAAGAACATCAGCAAATATTCGGTTAACGCAGTATTGCGATGTCCCCAGCCCATTTGCACCAGCCGCTGGTAATAGTGGCTGCGATGGGCCTGCGACAGCTTTTCTTTGCGGCGCATACGCCTGAGCAGCGTCACGGTGGCGTCAGCCACGAACGGCGAGAATACCAGCAGCGGGAACCAGAACGGCCAATAGCCTTGTTGCCAGCCCCACACCCCGAATGCCGCAGCGAGAAAACCCAGCGGGATCGAGCCCGCATCGCCCATGAATATCCTGGCCGGGTGGGAATTGAAAAACAAAAACGCCAGCCCCGCCGAACTCACCGCAAAGCTCATCATCGCCAATGTGTCATCGCCATTCATGAATCCGGCGACCCCGTAAAAGCTGAAACCGAAAAACGCCATGCCGCCCGCCAACCCATCCGAGCCGTCCATGAAGTTATACAGATTGGTCATCCATACGATGAACAATAACACCGGCAGCAACCACAGCCAGCCTACTCCCGCGCCCCACAGTACGAGAAGCGCTGCAATGAAATGGCCGACCAGCCGCGTTGCAGGCGACAGGCCGCGTATATCATCCACAAAAGACAGAATGAACAAACCCAGTGCGGGCAACACGACCCACCATGGCCAGACCCGGATCAGCATCATCCAGCCGGACAAAATCCCGGCCATCAACGCGATGCCACCGGTGCGCGGGACAGGCTCGGTATGCAGGGAACGCTCGTTTGGAACATCCTGGATCAGGCCGGTCTTGCTCAGTGTCAGAATAAAGGTCAGCAACAGTGTGACCAATGCCGAGATCATCGGGGCGTAATGCGTCATGCGGGCTACCGGTTGTGAGGTTGCGCATTTTAACAGATGGTAAGTAGAGAGTAGGAAGTAGTGAGTAGAGCGGCACTGCGTGCCTCAGTAGGAAGAACCGTCCCCACTCCCCACTCCCCACTCCCCACTCCCCACTCCCCACTCCCCACTCCCCACTCCCCACTCCCCACTCCCCACT
>JANLIB010000042.1 GCA_024653675.1 Gallionella sp.
CGGGAGCGCCGACGTCCCCGTCGGCAACAAACGGTAAAGCACACAAGAATGCCGACGCGGACGTCGGCGCTCCCGGTGCTGTTCCAAAGGGTCGGCTGGCTGATCTCTCTGATCTCTGGATACTTCCACATCAGTAGTAGGGTGGATAAGCGCAGCGCATCCGCCTTGCCAGCTCAAAAAGGCGGATGCGCTGCGCTTATCCACCCTACAATTTTCGCCGAGAACAAATTTACCCTGTGATGCACCCACCCTTGATTTATATCGGGCATCGGGTATGCTTTGCGCGGTTGGATCGTATTCCAGGGGGTTCCATTGAAAATATTGCTGCTGATAGGCCTGTTGGTGGGGTATACGCTTGCGTTGCATGCGGAGGAGCCTGGCGCGAACAACGTCGTCTCTTCAAGTGACGTTAACGCGTCTTTTCCGCCGGACAGTGGCCCGCCAGATAGTGGCCCGCCAGACAGTGTCCCGCCGGACGCCCACAATGGGCAAGAACCTCTTCGAGGCAGCGGCGCGCCTGTTCCCGGTACGGAGTCAAATGGTACGGAGGCGGTGGCCACGGAGTTATGGAACGGGCTGAAGCTGGAGCATGATCTGCCCCGGCCGGAATTGCTCAAGACAGGACCTGCACCCAGGCTGTATTCTGCGATCGCACTGATCTACGATCAGGAGACCCAGCAGCCCCTGTACACCAAGAATGCCAGGGAACGCGCTTCCATCGCATCCATTACAAAATTGATGACGGCGATGGTTGTTCTCGATGCCAGGCAGCCGCTGGATGAAGAGATCAGCATCGAGGCGTCCGACATTGACAAGATCAAAAGGACGCCGTCGCGCCTTGCCGTCGGCATGACGTTCACGCGAAACGAGATGCTGAGCCTGGCATTGATGGCCTCCGAGAACCGCGCAGCATCAGCACTGGCGCGCAGCTACCCGGGCGGAAAAACGGCGATGGTGGAGGCGATGAATGCCAAGGCGCGCGACCTCGGAATGGAGCGCACGCGCTTCCTTGATTCTGCCGGATTAAGCGGCGGCAACATTTCCACCGCGCAGGATCTGGTCAAGATGGTTTCCGCAGCGCGCAAATACGCACTGATACATCAATACACCACCGCCACATCGAATTCCGTGGACGGTCTGGGCGGACGGGTAATGCGCTTCATCAACACCAACCCTCTGGTGAGAAACGTCGGCTGGGAAATCGGCATCAGCAAAACCGGATTCATCAACGAGGCGGGGCGCTGTCTGGTGATGGAAGCAAAGATCAGGGAGCGGTCGGTGATCATCGTATTGCTGAATTCATGGGGAAGGAAAACCCGTATCGGGGATGCAAATCGCATCAAGCGCTGGATGGAAAGCGCCGATGCACGCAGCCGCACTTCACGGCGCGGCTGACCCGGAAGTAACGGCAGGCTCCCCGGTTTGACAGGGTTGCAATATGGGCGAATTACTATTGGTAATCACCATCGTAACCCTGGTTGTTCTGGCGATACGCAGGGGTAAACCTGTGGTGCTGGATAATCCGGTCATCATCCATCGTCACGGTCAATACCATATCACCCTCGCGCCGCAACTCAACCGCGCGCAAACTTTCATCGAGCAGATCGCCAGGCAATTTATGCTGCTGCATCCGTCGCAGGGCGACCTTCCCACGCAGTATTATGAGGTGCGCGATCCAATGGTGTTTGCCAGGGGCGGGAGCGCTTACCTGCTGGCGGCCTCGCTACGCGACGGGATATTGTATTTTCAGGCCATCAACCCGCAGCCCTTGATTTATGATGCGGATAGCCACTACAAAACCTTGAGCGAATTTTCCGGGGCGGTGCTGAAGCAACATCCACCCTCAACACCTGCCGATCAACAATGGGCTGAAAAGCTGCGCGACTCGATCGGTACAATTGCGGGACAGTTGAATATAACCGTGGAAGCTTTGCAATCCGACCGATGACAAAATCAGCACATCCCACTCCTGTTCATCGCCTGGCGCTGCGCGTGCGCGAGATCGCGCAATTGTTCAACTCGATGGACCCGACACCGTTCCTGAACAAAGACCTTGACCCGGAAGCGCAGGCCTTCATAGAAACATGGGCTTCCGGATATGCGCCGGACAGCCGCTTCCATATAACCATCCACATCGAACAGTGGCCGACAGATGGCGACCCGAGCGAAATGCTGACCGGCGCGGTCCACAACCACTTTTCCTACCAGGCCGAGCGCACGCGCAGCGCCTTGAAACATCTTCTGCGGCAAGGCCGCATGAGCCTTGCCATCGGTATCGTCTTTGTCACGCTGTGCCTGATCGCGGCAGATGCCATCGGGAAATTCGGGGCACATACCGGCTTCTCCATCGCGCGCGAAAGTCTCACGATCGTCGGTTGGGTTGCCATGTGGCGCCCGCTGCAAATTTTTCTTTACGATTGGTGGCCGCTGCAGCGGCAGATTCGCCTTTACCACAAGCTGAGCAGCGCTCATATCCAGGTATTACAGGGAAAATGAGAGCAGCGTGGGAATGCCGTCCATGCCCGGCGGGCAATTATTGATCCGGCACGAATAGAAATTACATTCCGTTCGGCCTGAGCCTGTCGAAGGCCATTAGCCATTCATGTTTCGACAAGGCCTTTAGTCCTGAG
>JANLIB010000045.1 GCA_024653675.1 Gallionella sp.
AATCTAAATCCCCCTCAATCCCCCTTTCTCAAAGGGGGAGGTGTTAACGAATGCCAAGTGGAAATTGAAATGTTAAAAATCTACAACACGCTGGCGCGAGACAAACAGGAATTCGTACCTATCGTTCCGGGCAAGGCCGGCATGTATGTGTGCGGCATGACGGTGTACGACTATTGCCACCTCGGCCATGCGCGCGTGCTGGTGGTGTTCGACATGGTGTACCGCTGGCTCAAGGCGAGCGGCTACGATGTCCACTACGTGCGCAACATCACCGATATCGACGACAAGATCATCAAGCGCGCGGCGGAGAACCATGAATCCATCCATGCGCTTACCGCGCGCTTCATCGCCGCGATGCACGAGGATGCCGACGCGCTGGGCGTGCTGCATCCAGACCGTGAGCCGCGCGCCACGCAATATGTGCCACAGATGCTGGAGATGATCGGGCGTCTCGAACAAAACGGTTTGGCTTACCGTGCGGCGGACGGCGACGTGAATTTCGCGGTGCGCAAATTCCCCGGTTACGGCAAATTGTCCGGCAAATCGCTGGAAGACCTGCGCGCCGGCGAGCGCGTTGAAGTGGCGGACAGCAAACATGATCCGCTCGACTTCGTGCTGTGGAAACACGCCAGGGAGCAGGAAGCCGAAGAAGTGAAGTGGGACTCGCCGTGGGGCAAGGGACGTCCCGGCTGGCACATCGAATGTTCGGCGATGGGCTCCCAGTTGCTCGGCAAACATTTCGACATTCACGGCGGCGGCGCGGACTTGCAATTCCCGCATCACGAGAACGAGATCGCCCAGAGCGAGGGCGCACACCATTGCAAGTTTGTGAATGTCTGGATGCACAACGGCTTCGTGAATGTGGACAAGGAGAAGATGTCCAAGTCGCTCGGCAATTTCTTCACGATCCGCGAAGTGCTGAAAAAATACGATGCCGAAGTAGTGCGTTTCTTCATCCTGCGTGCCCACTACCGCAGCCCGCTGAATTATTCCGCCGCGCACCTGGATGATGCAAAAGGTGCGCTGACGCGGCTTTATACGGCGCTGAAGGGCGCACCCCCTTCCCCAGCCCTTCCCCCGGAAGGAGGGAGCTTGCTTCCCTCTCCCATCGGGGGAGGGACTGAGGGAGGGGGTGGTGGTGTTGACTGGAACGAACCCCATGCCCAGCGCTTCAAATCCGCCATGGACGACGACTTCAACACGCCGGAAGCGGTGGCGGTGCTATTCGAGCTGGCGAATGAAGCGAACCGCAGTCAATCAGTGGAAGCAGCGATGCAGCTCAAGGCGTTGGGTGGGGTGCTTGGTTTGCTGCAACGTGATTCGGTTGAATTCCTGCAAGCCGGAACGGCTGTAAGCGAACTGGAAGATGCAGCAATCAACGCGCAAATCGAAGCGCGCATCGCTGCCAAACAAGCCAAAAACTATGCCGAGTCAGACCGTATCCGCAAGGAGTTGCTCAAGGCGGGAATTGTGCTGGAAGACAGCGCAGCAGGCACGACCTGGCGGCGCGCGTGAATGCGGTGCCGGGCTAGCCGCGCATCAAGGTTTCGACGGCGATATCCTCGTCAATTTCTGGCCAGTGGACGCCCATACCCTTGCCGATAAGCCGCCAATTTTTGCGCTGGGCTTCGCTGGCGTTGCGCAGGCGGGGGAACCATTCGAGCGGCGCAGAAATTTCCCGCCCATCCGCAAGCACAAAATGCAGGGCGTCATGGTGAATTGCGATATCCACCGCGTGTGGGTCAAGCCGGATTGCCAAAGTGCTCATGCCATTTCTCCAGAAACAAGATGCGATTTTCAATTACCAGCGCGCGAACCCTGGACAACTCATGGCTGCGAAATCCCTCGGAACGTGCCAGCTCGACCGGATCGAGCCAATACTTGCATGCCTTGTCGCCATATTCCACATGTATATGCGGCGGTTCACTGTGCTCGCCACTGAAAAAGAAGAACCGGAAACCTTTGGTAACAAGAACAGTAGGCATTGCATCGTATCACTGGTTATTAACCGTGCAGGAGCATTGGCGATCGTTTCACACGAGCACTATAAAGGACAAGATGGGTTTGTTCAACAACTGCCGATATTGCGGCGCACCTGAGATAAAAACTTAAGGCAGCCTGCCCGCTGCTACCATGCGGTTAATCAGGACATTAGGCGATATCCAGATGACAATGTCGTCAAAACCATTCTGAACGAAATCGTGGCTGACAAAGTGATTATTGTTATCTGATGGTGCAACTGCAACATTGTCTAGTTCATCACCGGTTGCAGCAGTGATGCTACCTGCTGGCGTGTAGGCACCTAGTCCGTTTAATCCATGCGATACGACTACGGCAGGGACATCGGTTGCAACGCTGGTATCGGTGGAGGAGGTGGTTAATCCAACATCCAAGTTCGGGGAAGAGCTTAACTGGAAGGGTGTGCCAGCGGTAGCAAATACTGGAGTGACCCGGTAAGTAAAGCGCCGCCCCCATGCATCCGTCTCGCTTACCCCCAGTGTGACCCAAGGCAATACCCCCCCATTATTATTTACGAGGCAACTGGGATTTTCTACGCCGACACCATTTGAAACTCCGGGGATGGTAGGAATTGTGCCATCTGCCGGACAGGGCAGGCGGCCATTGATGATAGCGAAGCCAATCAGCGCTTGTTGGATTTCATCTAAAGACTTTCGCGTTTCGGTGATGTTTCGTTGTTCCATCTGCGCACTGAGCGGAACCAGCAGGCCGCCCAGCAGCAGGCCGACTATCATCAGCACGATGGCCATCTCGACCAGCGTGAAGCCGGTTTGACGTTGTTGTTTTATGGGCAGTGTCAGGGTAGCCATCACTTGCAATTGCTGTTTCCGTCCAGGCACAAGACCAAGTCGTTGACGGTTGAGTAGTTGGGGTCAGATGAATTATAGGTTTCAAAAGTGGTGGCGAGCGTTGCTTGATGCCGATTGAGATTTTCGAGGTATGTGGTTGAGTCAGTTGGATTGCGCACTTGCCCCCCAATTGCACGTCTTGCAACAAGCACTGCAGCGTGATAGGTGCCAGAACCTGCTGCGGTGTTGCCTGAGCCGGCGATGCTCAGGCAGCCGACACAGCTTGCGCTGCCGCCGGGTTGGTAGCCATCAGCCACTTGGTAGAACACCAAATTTCTCCAATCCGGCCAGTAAACGGAAGTGAACAGGCAATCGACGGGCCATGTAGTCTGCATAGCCGAGTCATTGCCTGCCGATGGAAGCGAAATATCGGGAGCCGCAGATATTCTGCCAAAGTAACTATCCAGTGTGCCTGCGTAAGTGACAGTGTCGGTCGCGGGCACTGCCCACGGGTATTTGCCGTCGGAAACGGTTGCGTATTCATCCAGACATGACTTGGCTTCGCGGGCGATACGCATTTCCACGGCGGGGAAAAGCTGTTCTTGCGTGATGGAAATAAGCTGATCATTAAAAGTGTCGCTGGTATTGGCGGTTTGGTAACTCTGATTTGGGTTGACTCCTAAAACTTGATTGGCTTCTGTGCTTAGATTGGCATTGCTGCCCTCTAGGTAATTGCTTGCACATCGGCTTGCAGTAATGGTAGTGCCTGTCGTAACGCAAAGTGCGGTTTGCGTTGTTGAGCGGCTTTGGCCGCTGATGTTTGCGCCGGGAGCAAACACGATGGCCGTCAGACTGTTGACTGTGTTCGTACCCGTGATGTTGAGTGTGCCAGATGTATCACTGTTTAGCGGGCGAACCGAGTCGTAACGCCGGACATTGCGTGACAAGGTATACCATAACCGTTCGCCTGCAGCATCGCGCAAATCGGGTAATCCCATGGTCTTCCAAGGTAGTCTGCCAATGTACTGTGGGCATCCGGTTGTTCCACCAGCATCAGACTCCCCATCATCGTCAGTATCTGGGCACGGCAGGCTACCGGGATAATCTGTGTAGGTTACTGCAATGCCGATCAGCGCCTCCTTGGCCTGTGCCAGCGCAGCGGCGGTTTTTTCGTGCTGCGCGGTTTTAACCGTTGATGAAGTTAACGAATTCACCAGCACGGCGGCGATGCCTACTACCATAATCACCAGCATAATCATCAACACCGCGCCGCGTTGGTTTTTCTTGACAGTATGGTGCTGCAGCGTGCGCATGGTGTTTTATTGCTCCGAAGCGCCGGGTTTGATAATCACTTTTTGCCCTACCTTGACTCGGGTTTGTTTTGATTGTCCGGGAATAACGATTGACGCGCTTTCGGGTGAACGCTCGTCGCTCTTGCCGGCCAGTTTCGGAGCGCCGTTGATCCATATGGTGCGCTCGCCGCCATGCCTCTGCACGATGCCGTTCAGTATCAGCCTGCCGCGATCATTGTTGTCCGGACGGAGTTCCTGTGCATGGCTGCGGTCAAACTGCGCGCGTTGTTCCGGGGTGAAAAACAGCCGCCCTAATTCCTCTGCGCAGGCGGGCATGGAGGATATTAACCCCAGGAAAAGCAGTTGGTGGCGAATTAATTGAAGTTTCATAATATCCGGGCTACCTTTGCAGTGCTGTAGGGCGGGTCACACCCGCCATTGTTTGTCCGAGATGGTTTATGACGGCGGGTGTGACCCGCCCTACACCTGCCAGGTTCATTGCGGGGTGCTCCGGTTTTTGAGGGTGATCCAGCCGCCGCTGCATTCTGCCTTGAGGTGCGCCGAAGCCGCCGTGGCGGTATTTGCATCGCCGACGCGTTGCAGCGCGCAGCCTTCGAGTTGGTATCGGCCTTTGATCTGGCTGTGCAGCGCAGCGAAGAATTTCACCAGTTGCGCTTCATGCAGCAGGTCTAATTGCAGTTTCATGCCGCTGTAGTGGATGTTGAAGTTTCCGCTATCGATCGGCGGCTGAGGGGCATAATTTGTTTGCGGCGCGATGCTGTAGCGGAAGTCCGTTACCAGATTCTGGCGGTGCAGCTTTTCCAGGCCTTCCATC
>JANLIB010000058.1 GCA_024653675.1 Gallionella sp.
CCGCAAGCGGGAGAGGGGTTGGGGTGAGGGGTGTCGAGCAGAAATAAGGTTTTTATGTGCTCACAGCCCATCATCCCCTGCCCTCCCGCCCGCGGGAGAAGGGAGTTCGCATGTCGCCGTTCAGCAGTATATTTGTCGCAAATTATGGAAAGCTCAATAATGAGTGAATCGCAAAACCAATACGACTCCTTGGTTTTCTTTCGTGTCTTTCGTGTTTTTCGTGGATAAAATTGATTTTAGTGTCTATTTCTTATCGTCGTGTTCCCGGTCGCTGGCAACCGCCTGATCGATCAGCTGCGACAAGTGGCTGCCGTGCTCCACCGATGCGTCATAGACGAAATGCAGTTGCGGCATCACGCGCAGTTTGATGCTGTGCGCCAGATGGCTGCGCAGGAAACCGCTGGCATGTTCCAGCCCCTGTTGCGCTTCTTCGTGCTTGCCGTCGAGGCGGGTAAAAAATATTTTGGCATGGGAATAATCGCGCGCCACCTCAACGCCGGTGATGGTCAGCAGGCGCACGCGCGGGTCGTTGATCTGGAGCCGCACCAGCTCGGCTATTTCGCGCTGGATCTGCTGGGCGATGCGATCGGTTCTTGCGAAATTCATTGCAGCGCGCGCGCAACCTCGACGATCTCATAGACTTCGATCTTGTCGCCGACCTTGAGATCGTTGAAATTTTTCACCGACAGGCCGCATTCGAAATTGGACTTCACTTCTTTCACGTCATCCTTGAAGCGTTTCAACGAATCCAGTTCGCCGTCGTGTATCACCACGTCGTCGCGCAGGACACGCACTTTCGCGCCGCGTTTCACCATGCCTTCCAGCACATAGCAGCCGGCGATCGTGCCGACCTTGGAAACGGTGAACACCTGGCGCACTTCGACCATGCCGAGAATGCTCTCGCGCTTTTCCGGAGCCAGCATGCCGGACAGCGCGGCCTTGATCTCGTCCACCATCGCGTAGATGATGTTGTAGTAGCGTATGTCTACGCCGGAGGATTCGGCGAGTTTGCGCGCGGACGCATTGGCACGGGTGTTGAAGCCGATGATAATCGCCTTGGATGCCAATGCCAGATTGACGTCGGATTCGGTGATTGCACCCACGGCATTATGGATCAGGTTGACTTTGACCTCATTGGTGGAGAGTTTATGCAGCGATTGCGCAATCGCCTCGGCCGAGCCTTGCACATCGGATTTCACGATCAGAGACAGGACGCCCACTTCGCCTTCGGCCAATTGTTCGAACATGTTTTCCAGCTTGGCGGCCTGCTGCTTGGCGAGTTTCACCCCGCGATACTTTCCCTGGCGGAACAACGCGATCTCGCGGGCGCGTTTTTCATCAGCTAATACCATCAACTCTTCTCCGGCTCCGGGAACTTCGGACAAGCCCTGGATTTCGACCGGAATGGATGGACCTGCCGCGTTGACCGCTTTGCCATTCTCATCCAGCATCGCGCGCACCTTGCCAAACACCGAGCCTACCAGCACGGCATCGCCGCGCTGCATCGTGCCGGACTGAATCAGCACGGTAGCCACCGGCCCTTTGCCCTTGTCCAGGCGCGCCTCGATCACCAGCCCCTTGGCGTGGGTGGTGCGCTGCGCCTTCAACTCCAGCACCTCGGCTTGCAATAAAACGCCTTCCAGCAATTGGTCTATGCCCTGCCCGGACTTGGATGAAACCTCGACGAACATCGCGTCGCCACCCCAGTCTTCCGGCGTCACCCCTTCGGCGACCAGTTCCTGTTTGACTTTCTCTACGTTTGCTTCGGGCTTGTCGATCTTGGTCACGGCAACCACAAGCGGCACGTTGGCAGCCCTGGCATGCGCGATGGCTTCCCTGGTCTGCGGCATCACGCCGTCGTCGGCGGCCACCACCAGAATCACGATGTCGGTCGCCTTGACGCCGCGCGCGCGCATTGCGGTGAACGCTTCATGTCCCGGTGTATCAAGGAAAGTGATCATGCCGCGCGGGGTATCGACATGATATGCGCCGATGTGCTGGGTGATGCCGCCCGCTTCGCCGGATGCAACGCGGGTGCGGCGTATGTAATCGAGCAGCGAGGTCTTGCCGTGATCGACGTGTCCCATCACGGTCACGACCGGCGCGCGCGGCTCCAGCACTGCGTCATGATGCTCTTCGGTGTTGATCAGATAAGCATCCGGATCGTCCAGCCTTGCGGCTTTGGCGATGTGCCCCATTTCTTCCACCACGATCATCGCGGTTTCCTGGTCAATCACCTGGTTGATGGTTACCATCGAACCCATGTTCATCAACACCTTGATGATCTCAGAAGCCTTGATAGCCATCTTCTGCGCCAATTCGGCGACGGTGATGGTTTCAGGGACAGCCACCTCATGCACTATCGGTTCGGTCGGCAAGGAAAATGCGTGTGCAGTTTCTGCCGCAGCATGTTTGGGGTGCTTGTCGTGGCGCGGCGCGCGTATCGGGGTAGACCAGACACCCGTTTTCTCGCCGGTTTTCAGCGGGGTGCGCTTTTTGTGCCCTTTTTCATCCCACGGGCTGGACTTGATATCTGTTTTGGTTTTCTTGCCCGGTTTTATGATCTTGTCACCGGGTTTGGGTGCCGGCTTGTGCAACGTGCCTTCGGCCAGATCGACCACCGGCGCCAATGCGGCAGGTGCGGCCGCCTCGGCAATTTTCACCTCTGCTTTGGCAGGCTCGGCTTCTTCCGTTTTTTTGGTCGTCTTGCGCTTGGTGCGCTCCTGCTTTACTTGCGCATCAGCAGCCTGACGCGCTGCCAGTTCTGCCTGCAAGCGCGCTTCTTCCTCGCGCGCGGCAATATCCTGTTCATTCACAACCTTGGCGGCTTTGCCCTTTTTGGGAGCGGCAACAGGGGCTGCGGCTTCTGCAACAGCCGCCGGAGCCACGACACGGCGCTTGCGCACTTCCACCTGGATTGTGCGCGCCCGGCCGGAGCTGTCGGCCTTTTTGATCTCCGTAGTTTCGCGGCGGATCAGCGTGATTTTTTTTGTGGGCTTTTCAGCGCCATGCGCCTGGCGAAGATGCTCCAGCAATTCCGCCTTGTCCTTTTCGGTCAACGGGCTGGATTCTTCTTCCTTGGCGATCCCCGCCGCCTTCAACTGCTCAAGCAGCAAGGCAACCGGCAATCCCAGTTCAGTCGCAAATTGCGCTACGTTTAATTTTGCCATTGCTATCCTCTAAATCGTCCTGTTATGCGAACCAGGGCGCGCGTGCCGTCATGATCAAAGTATTGGCACGTTCGCTATCCATACCGGACAACTCCACCAACTCATCCACATCAAGGTCTGCCAATTGTTCCTGGGTCTCGATACCCTTGCCCGCCAATGTCCGCGCAGTTTCTTCATCCATGCCTTCCAGCTTGAGCAGATCTTCGATGCCATGCTCCACCTTTTCCTCGTTGGCGATTGCAGCCGTCAACAGAGAATTGCGCGCGCGGGTGCGCAATTCGTTCACAGTCGCTTCATCGAAAGATTCGATCTCGAGCATTTCCTCCAGCGGCACATACGCCACTTCTTCCAGCGTATTGAAACCTTCCTGAGCCAGGATATCTGCGACTTCTTCGTCCACATCCAGTTTTTCCATGAACAACTCGCGCGTCCTGGAAAACTCTTCGTTATGTTTTTCGCTGGACTGTTCGATCGTCATGATATTGAGCTCCCAGCCGGTCAATTCACTGGCCAGGCGCACGTTCTGGCCGCCGCGTCCGATCGCCTGCGCCAGGTTTTCTTCCTCGACCACCACATCCATGCTGTGGCGCTCCTCGTCCACGACGATGCTGCTCACCTCGGCGGGAGCCAGCGCGTTGATTACGTAGGTGGCAGGATCTTCCGCCCAAAGAATGATATCCACGCGTTCACCGGCCAGCTCGTTGGTGACGCCCTGCACGCGTGAACCGCGCATCCCGACACAAGTGCCGATCGGGTCGATGCGCGGATCGTGCGATCTCACCGCAATCTTGGCGCGTGAACCGGGGTCGCGAGCGGCGCTGACGATCTCCAGCAGGTTCTCTTCGATCTCCGGCACTTCCAGCTCAAACAGCTTGACCAGCAATTCATTCGAGGTGCGCGACAGGATAACCTGCGGGCCGCGAGCGCTGCGATCTACCCGCAACAGATGTGCCTTGATGCGGTCGCCGACGCGCAGGTTTTCCTTGGGGATGATCTGGTCGCGCGGCAACAATGCCTCTATCTTGCCGAATTCGATGATCGCGCTGCCGCGCTCGAGCCGCTTGACGGTACCGGACACCAGGTGCTCCTTGCGCTCCATGAAGTCGGCCAATACCTGCTCGCGCTCGGCATCGCGGATCTTCTGGAAGATGACCTGCTTGGCGGCCTGTGCCCCGATGCGCCCGAAATCGATCGATTCCAGCGGCTCTTCGATGAAATCTCCGATCTGGATATCGGGATTGCGCTTTTGCGCCTCTTCCAGCTTGATATGCAGGTCCGGCGTCTCGAAGGTCTCGTCGTCCATCACTTCCCAGCGGCGGAATGATTCATATTCGCCGGAATCGCGGTCGATCGCCACGCGCACGTCAGCCTCGTCCGCAAAACGCTTTTTGGTCGCAGAAGCCAGGGCGGACTCCAGGGATTCGAACACGACTTCCTTGTCGACGTTCTTTTCACGCGACAATGCATCCACCAGCAACAAAATTTCACGGCTCATGCTTGATTCTCCGGCTAACGCAGGGTGGGTTTAAAACCCACCCCTACACAAGGACGGGTTTGAAACCCACCCCTACACAAGGACGGGTTTGAAACCCACCCCTACACAAGGACGGGTTGGAAACCCACCCCTACACAAGGACGGGTTGGAAACCCACCCCTACACAAGGACGGGTTGGAAACCCGCCCCTACACAAGGGCGGGTTGGAAACCCGCCCCTACACAAGGGCGGATTTGAAGCCCGCCCCTACAATTCCGGCACTAAACGCGCCTTATCCAAATTAGACAGCTCGATCGCCACCTGGCTGCCATCCACATCCAATTGCACTATCCCGTCACTCACTGCACCTATCACGCCGGCGAAATTCCTGCGTCCAGCAAGCGGCATGCGCAGCTTGAGCTGCACTTTTTTCCCGGCGAAGCGCACGAAGTCGGCTTCCTTTTTCAACAGTCTGTCCAGTCCCGGCGATGAAACTTCGAGGCGTTCATAATCCACGTTCTCGACCAGGAACAGCCGCGTCAATTGATTGCTTACTGCCTGGCAATCATCCACCGAGATGCCTTCCGGCTTGTCGATAAACACGCGCAACAGCCCGCGCCCGGCGCGTTCCACATCCACCAGTTCATAGCCCAAGCCATTGACTGTTGTCTCGACCAGCCGCAAAACTTCCATAAATCACGTCCCACAAATAAAAAACGGGCTCGAAGCCCATCTACAAAACGCGGCGCATTGTAGCAAAACTTGCGGTTAAAGGGAATTTGTTTTGTAGGGCGAGGTGGATCGGTGGATGCGCTATCGCTTATCCACCCTACTCACTACTACTTAGAAATTTTGTAGGGTGGATAAGCGCAGCGCATCCACCATTGGCTTAGAACTCATCCTGGTAACGCGCAGTGATCGGATAGCGCCAGTCCTTGCCGTAACTGCGCTCGGTGATGCGGATGCCCACCGCAGATTGGCGGCGCTTGTATTCGCTGATGCGGATCAGGTGCACTACCCGGCGCACATCCGATTCTGAATATCCGCGTGCGATAATTTCCGGAATCGCGAGATTCTGTTCGACATAACACGCCATGATGGCATCCAGCACATCATAGGGCGGCAGGCTGTCCTGATCGGTCTGGCCGGCGCGCAGCTCGGCGCTCGGCGGGCGCGTGATGATGCGATCGGGAATCGCCTGCCCCAGCGTATTGCGATAACGCGCCAGACGATAAACCAGCGTTTTGCTGACATCCTTCAACACCGCAAATCCGCCCGCCATGTCACCGTACAGCGTGGCATAGCCCACGGTCATTTCGGATTTGTTGCCGGTGGTCAGCACCAGCGGTCCGAGCTTGTTCGACAAGGCCATCAGCAGGTTGCCGCGGATGCGCGCCTGCAGGTTCTCTTCGGTGGTGTCCACGGGGCGCCCGGCGAAGGAAGGTTCCAGGGTTTCCAGGAAACTGTTGAACATCGGCTCGATGGAAAATTCGTCATAGCGCACGCCGAGTATCTTCACCATCTCGCGCGAATCGTCCAGGCTGATCTGCGCGGTATAGGGCGACGGCATCATCACCGCGTGGACTTTGTCTGCGCCCAGCGCGTCCGCCGCGATCGCCAGGGTCAATGCGGAATCGATTCCGCCAGACAATCCCAGCAACACGCCGGGGAAGCGGTTCTTGGCAATGTAGTCGCGCACGCCGAGGCACAATGCGCGATAGACGCCGGCCTCTTCGCTGAATGCCGCGGCATGTTTCCCGGCGGGCCGCAAATCATCACCCAGCCCAAGCATCAACAAGTCTTCGGTAAAGTGCATGCCTTGCGCGGTCAATTCACCATGCTGATCCATGGCGAACGATCCGCCATCAAAGATCAATTCATCCTGGCCGCCCACCATGTTGGCATAGACCACGGCCATGCCGGTTTCGGCGATGCGCTCGCGAATGACGGCGTAGCGCGCCTCCTGCTTGCCGATGGCGTAAGGCGATGCATTGAGCACCAGCAGCACCTGCGCGCCGGCATTGCGCGCCAGGCGGGCCGCATCAGGCTTCCAGATATCGGCGCAGATATTCAGCGCGAACCTTACACCGTCTATCTCGAATATGCCTGGCTCGCTGCCGTGATCGAAATAACGCTCCTCATCGAACACCGAATAATTCGGCAGTTCACGCTTTAGATAGGTCGCAGCGATGGCGCCGTCACGCAGCAGAGAAGCCGCATTGTAGCGCTTGCCATCCTGTTCATGAGGATGCCCCACCACCACTGCGATGCCCGATATATTCGCGGCCAGGCCACGCAAAGCCTTTTCACAGGCTTGATAGAAACCATCGCGCAACAGCAAGTCTTCCGGCGGGTAGCCGCACAGGCAGAATTCAGGCGTCAGCAACAGTTGCGCACCTTGTTGCCCGGCCTGTTCGGCACACGAAAGTATCCTTGCGGCATTTCCCGCCAGGTCGCCCAGCATGCTGTTGATTTGTGCGATCGCCAGTTTCATTTGCTTGCCTGATTCTGCCAAAGATGCGCATCTTACCATCGCGCATTACGATTGTTTGCGGCAACAAAAAAGCGGGCTGTTTCCAGCCCGCTGTTACAGGATGCAAGAACAGACTACTCGGTCACGCGCACCTTCTTTTCCTCCCTGACCACCGAGCGGATTTCCACGCGGCGATTCTCGGCGCGCCCTTCCTCGGTATTGTTGTCGCTCACCGGATTGGCCGAGCCTTCACCCCTGACGATGATGCGATCGGCGGGAATGCCGGCATCTACAAGATATTTCTCGACCGATTGGGCGCGCGCCATGGACAGCGCCTTGTTTTGCTCTTCGGAGCCGGTGTTATCGGTATATCCGATCACCTCCAGATTGGAATCGGGATGCAAGTTCATGAACTCCACGACCTCTTTCAACAGATCCTTGCCGGATTCCAGCATCAGCCTGGCTGAGCCAACGGCGAAATTGGTGCCCTCGATACGCACCGCCTTCTCTTCCATGAAAGTCTTCCAGACTCCGGATGAGGGGGCTGGTTCGGGAAGCGGCGCAGATTTCATGGCCGCCACAAGTTCTGGTTCGGGCTCAGGCTCGAGTTCGGGTTCGGTTTCCGGTTCAGGAGGAGGCACGGGCTCAGGAGGCTCCTCAAAGTAATAGTTCAAACCCAGGGTGACCGTATTATTCTTGATCGTGATCGATCCGTCCCGGCTGGAAAACTTGTAGGTCTTGTACTCGGCGACGGCGCTCCAGTTTGGAGCAAGCTTGTATTCGAATCCGTAAGCGGTATTGCGTCCTCTTTGCGAAACCGGACTGAGATCGTCGGTAGCGTAATTATTCCCGCGACCAAGTTTTGCGTAGGGCAGCCAGCTGCCGACTGGCACACCCAATTTCGCATCAAAACCATAAGAGCGGGTGCCATAGGCCAATCCGCCGACATGCTTCTCATAAGCGTTCCAGTCGCCATAAGCGCCCACACCGATCACGACGGCGTTCATATCCAGGTTATATCCCCCCTGCAGATATCCGCCCTGGAGGATATAGGCGGTAGTCCTCTCGCTGGGCGCTATCACTACACCGGTCGCGTCTGTCGCACTGGAGTTGTTGGCGCCCAGCTTGGCGCCCAAGTACGGGCCGCCAAACAGGCCGGCTTGCGCTGTGCCGATGCCCAGCAGTGCCATCGTAAACGTGAAAAGTATTGCCAGCTTCTTCATGGTTTCTCCTCGCTGCGGCCGGATTTTACCCGAACATTTAACTTGGTTGCTCGCTGTTGCAGAATAGCGCCGTTATTGCAGATTGTCCGGGATTTTGTCGGGGCTTGAATCTTCCTGCATTTCAACCGCCTCGATCTTTGCGAAGTGCTCGCTGATCTTGCGGCTCGAAATCTCCACGTCTTCGGCTTCTTTGTTCGCCTTGCGGATGTTGTCGGCAAGACGTTTCATGCGTTCGTCAAAGCGGCGGAAATCCACGCTGAGTTTGCCCAGCTCGCTTTGTATAATATGCACCTGTTCGCGCATCTGCACGTCCTTCATTACCGCGCGGGCGGTGTTCAACACCGCCATCAGCGTGGTCGGTGAGACGATCCAGACATGCTGGTGCATGGCGTATTCGACCAGGTCGGAATGGTAGGCGTGGATCTCGGCGAACACCGCTTCGGCGGGCACGAACATCACCGCACCGTCCGAAGTCTCGTTGCGGATCAGATATTTCTGGCTGATGTCCTCGATGTGTTTCTTGATGTCCAGCTTGAATTGTTTGCGCGCAGCAAGCTTGTCCGATTCAGCCAGATCCTGATCCAGCATACGGTGATAATTTTCCAGCGGAAACTTGGCATCCACCGGCACCTTGCCGGTAGGCGGCGGCAGGATCAGCAGGCAATCCACCCGGTTGCCATTGGAAAGTTTTTCCTGAAAGGAATATGAGTCGGGCGGCAGGATGTTGCGCACCAGTCCTTCCAGCTGCACTTCGCCGAACGCCCCGCGCGAACGCTTGTCCCCCAGCAGATGTTGCAAACTGACCACGTTGCTGGTGAGACCATCGATCTTTTTCTGCGCCTCGTCTATCGTGGCGAGCCGGGTCATCACGTTGGTAAAGGTTTCGTTGGTCTTTTTGAAACCCTCGTCCAGGCGCTCGGCGACCTTGCCGGAAATCTGTTCCAGCCGTGTGTCCATCGTCTTGATCAGTGCCTCTACGCTACCGGACAAATGCTGCGTAGCGTTGCGAAAAGACGTCTGAATAAGCTCCTGATCAGCGCGCGCATGTTCAGCCTGACGATCGCTCTGTTTGTTCAGGCCATCGTGCAAATCGGAAAGCATAGCGCGATGCTTTTCCTCCAGTGTGCGCGCCAATATTTCCGGCTGAGCGGACTGTATGCGCGCCAGCCACAGCAAGGCAATAAGAATGCACAACAGCAAGACAATAGTGATGATTTCTAATTCCATTTCATAATGGTGAAACAATCCGTAGGGCGGGTTCCACCCGCCGTGGCGGGTGGAAACCCCCCAGCAAAAATAC
>JANLIB010000060.1 GCA_024653675.1 Gallionella sp.
CCCCCGCCGCCCAACGCGGCCTTGTTCTGCAGCATCGCAGCGCGCAGGTAGGCATAATAATCTGCGTAGTTCTTGTAGTCTTCGGGGCGGCGTTGCTTGATCAAATCCAGCAGGATATCTCCAATGCCACGGGTATTGGCATGCAGCTTTTCCATCAAGGGTTGCTGGATATTGATCTGCGCGCCATCCGCCATATACTCCGGAACCTGTGTGCCCCAGTCTTCCAGCGCGGAATCCAGCGGCAACACCAGGTCAGCCTGCAAAGCGGTTTCGTCGATGTAATGGGCGAACACCACTTTGAAACCCGCTTTGGCCAGATTGTCCTTGAACTTCAGCGCACCCGGCGCAGTAAAGACCGGGTTGGCTGCGTAGCTGAACAACACCTTGTATTTTCCGGCGGCCAATCCGTCGTTCAGCGGCTTCAGCGCGGCGGTATTGCCCTTTGCCGGGGACATTTGCGGGAACGGAACGGCAGCTGTTGCCTCAATGGTCTTGCCGACATTACCCAGCACATGGTTGAGCAGATTGATCGCGGCTGCATTCTGCGAGCCATGCGCATAGCCCTCTGCAGCGCTGCCCGCCAGCACCAGACTGGGCGAGCGTAATTTCAGCATGGCTGCGATCTTGTCGATTTGCCCGGGCGGGACGCCGGTCTCTTTGCTGACACGCGTTTTGTCGTAGCCCTTCACAGCGGCCGCAATATCGCCTGTGGCCATACCCAGCGCGTTGATGATACCCAGCGCCAGGATACCTTCCGTCCCAGGGCGCACGGGCACCCAGCGATCCGCGTTGGCGCCGGTCAGGGTCATCTTCGGCTCCACCTGGATCAACACGCCGCGCTCGCCATCCACGCCTTTACGGAACTGCGCATATTGCTGCGAGAAATGCACCGGCGAGACCCATGCACCGAGGAAGTCGGCGCCAAAGGACAGCACCACCCTGGCTTTACTGATGTTGTAGCGCGGCATTTCCACGCCATAGGCTTTTTTGTTGGCTGCACGCACCACGCCCGGCGCAAGCGCTTCATACACGAAATGATTTTTGCAGCCGATGCTGTCCAGGTAATTGCCCAGCAGCACCTTGAGATGGCCGCTCACGCCGCCGCTCAAAAAAGCGATCTCTTCCCCCTTCACGCCCTTCAGCTTTTCCGCGATCAGCGCGTAGGCTTTATCCCAGGTGATGGCTTCGCCCTTGTCACCGTTGCGCAGCAATGGCTCGCGCACGCGATCGGGATTGTAGTGATGCTGCACCCCCGCCTGCCCCAGGCCGCACATCCTGCCGCGGTTGATCGCGGCAGCCGGATTGCCTTCCAGCTTAAGCACCCTGCCCTCGCGCACCTTCCCCATGATGTTGCAACCTGCATCGCACTGGGCGCAAGTCGAGTTGTAATAAACGCCGATGCCAGGAATCACATAGTCGGCCGCCTCCACATAGGAAACTACCGTTTCCCTGCCATCCTCTACAGAGGTATTGCCGCAGCCGCTTAGCGCAACCGCCGCTCCGCCCCAGCCCAGCACCTTCAGAAAATCACGCCGATCAAAGCTACTGTCCATCATCACAACCTCTCCGGAAAATTCTTGTAATGCCATGCCTGAATTATTTGTGGCATTGCCAGCAATCGTTTGGTCCCTTCGCCTTGAGCGCGCCAGTGGAAGCGGCGGCCGCTTCCGGCTTCTGAAAGCCATACCAGTATGCCTGGCCACCGACCGGCGTACCGCCTTCCGCCGTCACCGGGTGATCCTTCTCGTGGCAACCCGCACACCAACCCATGGACAGCGCCTTGCTGCGGCGCGCAACTGTCATCTCCTTCACATCGCCGTGGCAATAACCGCATACCTCCTGCACCGGACGATTTTGTTGTTCGTTGAAACGCTTGATGTGACGCTCGTGGTTGAAGCGCACGAAGTCCGGAAGATCATGCACCTTCTTCCAGGGCACAGGAGTCCTGGCGGCTATCTTGCCGTCCTTGCTGCCTTCCCAGTACTCGAACAGCTGCTTGATGCGCGGAGTCTCACGCACCGACTCGATGTTCTGGTGGCAGCCGATACATTTTTGCAGCGGCGGAATTCCCGCTACTGCGCCGCGTCTGGCGTAGGTATGGCAAAACATGCAGTCGATCTGCATGCCGCCCTTGCCGGCGTCACCAGCATGGCGATCATGCGGAAACTCGATTGGTTGCTCAACAAGAGGCCCCAAACTATCCTCGGTCATAGGAGCGGACTGCGGGGATCCGGCTGCATAACTGCTCACAGCAGCGAACAGCCCTGTCAGCAAGACAGACAAACTCAGGAAACGGTGCATCGTAAGGACTCCCCCGGCAAACAAGCGATCCCATGCCGGCTTTTCGCAGGCATGATTGAACAGGTAAATCGGATTATTTTTGATGCGGCGTGTCGTGATAGTATTTTTCACCTGCCTCTTTTTTTCTCCGCCCGAACCAGCGCAGCACGACTACACGGACGAATAATGTCTAGTCTGAAAAATAAAGTCAACACTGAATGCCACGACTTGCCCTCATATCGCAAAAAAAGTTATATGCCGCGCAGAATTACAGCGATTGCTAATATACCTTTTCAATTTCTTGTGTCTTTAGGGCGCCTCTATTAATTCAAAATCCTAAGCGAGACAAGGCGCGAAAGAGATTTTAGCGCGCCGCATATGTTTGATATGTAAGCGTTAAAATTTCTTGAGCAACGCCGTATCG
>JANLIB010000091.1 GCA_024653675.1 Gallionella sp.
GGTGCCGGTTCCCGTGCCGGTGTTCGCCGTCACTGTCCACGTGGTGCCGCTGCCGGTCACAGAGGTAATGGTGGCTCCAGTCACCCCGCCACCTTGAACCAGTGCGAAATCTGACGCATCCACGCCGGACACACTGGCAGTGAAAACCACCGTCCAGGAAACTGCCGTTGCCGGTTCCGTCGGGTTGGTACTGGCACGGTTGATAGATGAAACAGAGATCACGGGCGTGTAATCAACCGTGATCTCGACATGATCCACGCTGATCGTGCGCGCTCCACCGGCGCTACCTGGTTTCTGCGAGGCGAAGGCGGCGCCGAAATTCGCGGCGTTGATGTCCGTCACTGTCCAAGTCGTCCCCCACAGATCGGCAGCGCCTCCATGGGCCTCATAAGCGTCAGTAGTGGGATAGGCAGTCGCTGTCGATCGGTCGGTTGTCCCGATAACTCCGGCTTTGACGACCCGCATAGCAAAATCCTGGGTGCCCGTGTTACTTGATGCGCGTTCAACGTTAACCGTAATGCCGTTGATCGTTGCGCCGGCGGGGATAGTAAATCCATAACCCGTGCACTGCAGGTAATCGGTTCTCTGGCCATCGTTTACCGATGCCGTGGCGTCATTGCCATCACTGGAAACGGCCAAGCCAGCATTACTCCAATCATTGTTGGTGCCCGCAACCGTTACGCAAGTGCTGGGGCTCGCGGTTTGCGTTAAAGCACTGACGGCATGGCTCCACACCAGCGCGATGCACAGCGCCAGTAGCTTGCTACCAATCTGGAACAAACCACGTTTTTTCAAAACTGATTTCGTCGCACTCATGCTGTTTTCCTTTCTGCATCCCAGACAGCGCTGTAACCGTTGGATCGTTTGTTTGCCTCGCGGCGGCAAACTCAAAAACTATTGCTCCTTCCGGTAAATCACTGGCCCTTTTTTCTGCGCCAACTCACCTTCGAGTTTCGATTCCGCGCCTTCGGACCGGTTTGGACGTGTGGGCTGGTCCGCCGTTGATGGCGCCACCGACGGCGACGTGACCGCCGGTACCGGCGCTTCCCGACCCTTGCCTGAATCGTAGTCCACGGCCCACCACAGCGCGCTGGCCGCGCCTGCCACCAGCGCGGCTGCGAGCCACCACCAGGCGAACTTCGTGCGCCCGCGCAGGCGCGGCTGCTCCAACAATCGCTGCTCGATCGCCGCCAAACGCCGCGCATCGGGCGCCGGCAATCGGTCGAAGGCCGACGCTATCAAGTCCGCGATTTCGCGCTCAGCCGGTACTTCGCGTTTCATCCTTACTCCAATGTTGCCGCAACTTGGCGATGGCCTCGGCGCACTGGCGCCGCACCGTGCCTTCCGGCAGGTCCAGTGCCTGCGCCACCTCGCGATGATTCAGTCCTATCCAATAACGCAGCAGGAGCAGGTTTTGTTCACGCTCGGGCAGGCGGCCCACCAGTTCGCGCAGATAGGCGGCCTCCTCCCGCGCTAGCCCATCCGTGACATCGGCGATTTCCTCCGGCAGCGGCTCGGTCGGCCGGGCACGGGCCCGGCGCAAACTGTCTATCCGCAGGTTGATGGCAATACGGTAGAGAAACGCGCGCGGCGCCCGCGGGTCGCGGCAGACGGTCTGGACGAAACGGATGAAGGCTTCGGAGACCAGGTCGTAGGCGTCCTCCGGGAGGCAGCCGCGGGCGACCAGGAACTTCCACAACCGCGGCGACTGGGAACGATAGAACTCGCGAAACGCGGCGGCATCGCCGTCGTAACAATACAGGCGGATGAGATCGACCGGATCCCGCATTGTATGGATTAAGCTTATGGCGCCGGCGCGTCGGTCACCGTCACCTGCAGGGTGCGCGAGACATAGTCGGCGTCGCCGAAATTCCCTGAGGTGGCTGTGGAGGTGACGACGTAGACATTATACGTGTCGCCGCGTTCGCGGTGCTGTATTCCCGGAGGCGTGAGTGCGCATTGAACAGTCACGTTGAAACTGTCGAGGCCAGGCACCGTCAGCGTGAAGCTTGAGGATGCTGCACAGCTACTCGTTGGTGGCATCGCCTGGAATATGCCCCACTCAATTCCCGAGCGCGCGGCATAGAAAGCGCGTGTGCCCTGCACCGCCGCGCTCGCAGTGGCCCGTTCCATGCCACCGATGGTCACCATCATGATCCCGAGCATGGCCAGCACCACGACGATAAAGATGGCCGCGACCAGCGCGAAGCCGCGTTCGTGCCGCCGAGGAACTGACACGAGACACATCATGGGGAGTTATCCACGTGCGCTTGGTACAGCAAGCGGACCTGTTCGCCGCTGGCGTTGTCCCGCACGGTGATATCGAGTGTCACGAGACCAGCTCGCTGGTTCGTGCCCGGCGAGTAGGAGAAGGAACAGGCTGAGACCGGGGTCGAGAGCAAGGCTGTGTTGGTCGCGCCAACCGGTGTCGCGGCCTGCGCAGCGGTAATCGGATAACTCGAGTAGCGCGTGATATTTCCGTTCGGCCCGGCGCTGCAAACATAGCTCACCGGTGTGTCGACGACATAGATTCGCTGATAGGGCGATGCCCAGCGGAAATTAAAATTGGGATT
>JANLIB010000104.1 GCA_024653675.1 Gallionella sp.
CCGCTCGACACCCCTCACCCCAACCCCTCTCCCGCTTGCGGGAGAGGGGCTCCCAGTGCATCAGGGTGAACTCTGTAATGAATTAAGGAATACTCAATAGTTGGCGAAGTTTGCCAACTTAGTCAGATGGCTATGCAAAGCCTTTTGCCAGCTTATTCGATTGGCTATGCAAAGCCATCGCGCCCTGATTTGTCAGAAAAAGGGCGCGATGAATCGCGCCCCTACGTTAAAATGCACGCCATTAATCAAATTGCGGAAACAGCAATGTCCGACATACTCAACAAAATACTCGCGGTAAAGGCGCAGGAAGTCGCTGCCGCAAAACCTGCCTGCCCGTTGCCGCATCTGCGCACTGAAGCAGAGCAGGCTGCGCCGGCACGGGATTTTACCGGGGCGATACGCGCGAAAATCGCGGCAGGCCGGCCAGCCGTGATCGCGGAGATCAAGAAGGCCAGCCCAAGCAAGGGCGTGCTTCGCGCAGATTTCCGCCCCGCCGGAATTGCCGCGAGCTATGCGCAACATGGCGCGGCATGTTTGTCGGTGCTGACCGACGAACAGTTTTTCCAGGGCAGCGCGGATTACCTGCAACAGGCGCGCGCAGCCTGCGCCTTGCCGGTGCTGCGCAAGGATTTCATCGTGGACGAATATCAAATCTACCAGTCGCGCGCGATGGGCGCAGACGCGATCCTGCTGATCGCCGCCGCGCTGAACGTGCGGCAGATGCAGGCGTTCGAGGCGCTGGCGCACAGCCTCGGCATGGCGGTGCTGGTGGAGGTGCATGACGCTGCGGAGCT
Source organism: Gallionella sp. (assembly GCA_024653675.1). GTDB lineage: Bacteria > Pseudomonadota > Gammaproteobacteria > Burkholderiales > Gallionellaceae > Gallionella. The sequence continues at coordinate 795 of JANLIB010000104.1, forward strand.
GGATAACGCGCTGCAACTGGCCACCCCGCTGATTGGAGTGAATAACCGTAACCTGCACACCTTCGAAGTGAATCTGCAGACAACGCTGGATCTGCTGCCGCGTATCCGGAACTCACCCCCTCGCCCGCTTGCGGTAACCAGCGACGTGGCTGCCGTCTCCGGGCAGCCTAGTCGAATGGCTGGTAGTTCCATCAGAGAGGGTTGGGGAGAGGGAGATCGCATCGTGGTCACCGAAAGCGGCATTCTCACCGCAGCCGATGTAAAGTTAATGCGCAGCCATCAGGTGCATGCATTCCTGGTAGGCGAGGCGTTCATGCGCGCGGATGATCCTGGCGCGGAATTGGCAAAGGTATTTGCGTAGGGGCGTGATTCATCACGCCCTGATTTATCGCTGCTCATGAAAAAATGGCGTGATGGCTTTGCATAGCCACTCGACTAAGCTGGCAAAAGGCGCCAGCCAAGTCGCTGGTTAAATAACGCCCCTACAATTGAACCACCTCGAAATCATGCGTAATCGCGGCAGTTGCGCCGAGCATGATGGAAGCCGAGCAATATTTCTCAGCCGATAGTTTGATCGCCTTCTCGACCGCTTCCGGTTTGATGTCCTTGCCCTTCACGACGAAGTGCATGTGTATCTTCGTGAACACCTTGGGATCGGTCTCGGCGCGCTCCGCCTCCAGTTCCACATAACAATCGGAAATCGCCTGGCGGCTTTTCTTCAGGATGCTGACCACATCGAAGCTGGTGCAGCCGCCTGCGCCGATCAACAGCATTTCCATCGGTCGCGGGCCGAGATTGCGCCCGCCTGCCGCCGGTGCGCCGTCCATCAATACCGCATGATTGCTTTCGGTCTCCCCCAGAAACGAGACCTGTTCTATCCACTTGACGCGAGCTTTCATGTTTTTCCTTTCGTGGTTTGTTGCGTATTCTAGTATCGTAAATCGTAAATAACGAAACATTTTGTTTGGTGCTTGCCTGCAGCCATGTGGGTTGGGTTAGCGGCTTTATTGCATAACCCAACCTTTTAGTATGATGAAAAATCAGGCTGTAGGGCGGGTCACACCCGCCATTTATGCTGGGCATGTGATTTTCCGGTTTGTCATGCAACGGCGGGTGTGACCCGCCCTGCGCTGGCTGGCTGATTGTTCCCTCTCTTCCGGCCATCAGAGATTCCTTAACCGATACCAGAGCAAACCGATCACCTCGTGCATGAATATTTTGCTGTCGCGCATGGATTCGGCGCGCGGCAGGAATGCCAGCAGATCGATATGATATCGCGTCGTGTAAGCGGTGGGTGCTTCAATGACCTCAAACCCGGCGCGCCGGAAAATATCTGCGGCGCGCGGCATGTGCCAGGCGTGGGTGACCAGATATATCTTTCTGATGCCATCCTTTTGCAAGGCATGGAACGAATAGCGGGCGCTTTCCAGGGTGTTGGCGGATGCGTCTTCGACCCAGCGCACCGGGACATGAAACTCATGATCAAGCACAGCGCGCATTTGCTGCGCCTCGGATACGCTGTTGCCCAGCGGCTTGCCGCCCGTCTCCAGAACCGGCTTTCCAGTCTCGCGTTGCAGCTTCGCTCCATAGCGCAGGCGCAGCAGAGTATGTCCGTTGACGGTATCCTGACCCGCATATTCCGGCGCGTTGAAATATGTTCCGGAGCCGAGTATCACGATCGCGTCGGCATTCTGATGTGAACTGTCCAGCGCTGTAGTTCGGGATTCCAGCATGTGCAGCGCGCCTTCGGCGAAATACGGCGTGTATGCGGCCCAGAACAGGCCGAAGACAGCGATCAACAGCGGCTTGGCCAATCCGGGGCGGCGATTAAGCAGAAAGATGCCCAGCGCGAACAGCAGCAGCAAGCTGAGCGGCGGCAGCAGGAACGCGGCAATGAAATTGGTGATGAACCAGGACATGGAAAGATCGGAGTATCAGTACGCGCTTATGTTACCGGGTTTTTCCTGCTTACCCTGGCATAGTTGCCGGGCAAGAATGGCGGATCGCAGGCTAAATAGCGTTTGACAGTGGCGGGTGCGCTGCAATAGAATGCGCGCCCTTCGAGAGTTTACTCATTGAATTTTAGGATTAGTGGCTATGAAAACATTTTCCGCCAAAGCCGAGGAAGTCCAGCACGACTGGCTTCTGGTTGACGCAGCAGATCAGGTGCTGGGCCGTTTGGCCGCACAGATCGCTGCGCGTCTGCGTGGCAAGCATAAAGCGATTTACACCCCGCATGTGGACACCGGCGACTTCGTCGTCGTGGTCAACGCGGACAAGCTGCGCGTGACCGGCAACAAGCCGGAAGCCAAGCTGTACCATCGCCATACGACCTACCCGGGCGGTCTGTATACCACCAATTTCGCCAAGATGCAGGCGCGTCATCCCGGCCGTGTTCTGGAAAAAGCCGTCAAGGGCATGTTGCCGAAAGGCCCGCTGGGCTATGCGATGTTGCGCAAGATGAAGGTGTATGCCGGCGCGGCGCATCCGCATGAAGCGCAGCAACCCAAACCCGTTAATTTGTTGAAGGTGTAATTTATGAGCGTAACTTATAACTACGGGACCGGCCGCCGCAAGAGCGCGGTGGCGCGCGTGTTCATCAAGCCGGGCAAGGGAAAATTCGTGGTGAATGACAAGCCTGTGGATGAGTTCTTTTCCCGCGAAACCGGCCGCATGGTCGTGCGCCAGCCCCTGACGCTGACCGAGACGCTGACCAAGTTCGACATCATGGTGAACGTCGCAGGTGGCGGCGAATCCGGTCAAGCGGGTGCGGTGCGCCATGGCATCACCCGTGCGCTGATCGATTATGATATTTCCCTGAGGCCGGTGTTGCGCAGCGCAGGTCTGGTGACTCGCGATGCCCGCGAGGTCGAGCGCAAGAAAGTCGGTTTGCGCAAAGCGCGCCGCCGCAAACAATTCTCCAAGCGCTAAATCGGTTTGGGAGTCTTGCAAAGCCGCCTTCGGGCGGCTTTTTCATTGTAGGGCATCTCTATTAATCCAAACTCCGTCGCAATACGGCGTTGCTCAAGAAATTTTAACGCTTACATATCAAACATATGCGGCGCGCTAAAATTTCTATCGCACAAATGGTTTATGGCCTCTCTAAAATACTGTGGCCTTGATATACTGCCGGGCGAGAAATTGAGAAGATATAGAGGGTGATAATGGAAGAGTTTCAATCGGTAGGCGCCTGGTGGATGTGGGCCGGGTTCGGCGTGTTTGTGCTGGCCATGCTGGCGGTGGACATGTTCATGCTGGGCCGGCATGGCGCGCAGAAAGTTACGTTGCGCGAAGCGCTGACCTGGTCGCTGGTGTGGTTTACGATGGCGATGCTGTTTGGCGGCGCGTTGTGGGGCTGGCTGGATCACACTGCCGGGCGTGAGGTTGCGGACACCAGGGTGATGGAATATCTCACCGGCTATCTGCTGGAAAAGACGCTGGCGATGGACAACATCTTCGTCTTCGTCATGTTGTTCGGCTATTTCGCCGTGCCGCTGGAATACCAGAAACGTGTGCTGGTGTATGGTGTGCTGGGAGCCATCGTCTTGCGCGCTGTGCTGATCCTGCTTGGCGCATGGCTGATCGCGCAGTTCCACTGGGTGCTGTACATTTTCGGCGCGTTTCTGCTGGTTACCGGCATCAAGATGTTCCTGTTCGCCGAGCACGAGCCTGATCTGACAAAAAATCCGTTGTTGAAATGGCTGCGCAATCATGTGCGTATCACCGATGGTTATCACGGCGACAAATTCTGGATTTATGAAAAGGGCGCGCGCTGGTTTACGCCGATGTTTCTGGTGCTGGTGCTGATCGAGGCATCCGACGTCATTTTCGCCATGGACAGCATTCCCGCCATTTTTGCCGTGACACAGGACCCGTTCATCGTCTTTACGTCCAACATCTTTGCCATTTTAGGCTTGCGCGCGCTGTACTTCCTGCTGGCCGACATGGCCGAGCGTTTTCACCTGCTCAAGTATGGTCTGGCGGTGGTGCTGATGTTCGTCGGCACCAAAATGCTGATTGTGGACTGGTTCAAGATTCCGGTGGCGGTGTCATTGGGCGTGATTATCGCCATGCTGGGCACCAGTATGCTGCTTAGCCTGCGCGCCAGTGCGGGCAAGCAGAAGTAGCCGGCCCCGCGTGTTGCGCCGATGGCAAAAATCCATGTGTAATTATTGGCGCCGTGCTCAATTTTACTCTGCCAGGATGTGGCAGACGGGCGGATAACATGTAACATGTATCATGCATCTTGAACATAAAGGGTTGGCTCACGTTACGTTTCGCAACAACATTATTTCCTGAGAATATTTTGATGAAACCTCTTGCAGCGCTGGTTGTATTATTATTCATGCCGTTTGCGGCTTTTGCCTCGGTAGGCGCCGAACGCCTCGACCTGACCGGAAACTGGGTCGGCATCACCTCGGTGCTGCTGTTCTTCGCCGCCTACATGGTCGTGATGGCCGAGGAATTCACCCATCTGCGCAAATCCAAGCCGGTGATGCTGGCGGCCGGCATCATCTGGGCGCTGATCGCGTGGTATTACCAGTCGCATGACATCCCGCATCTGGTCGAGACTGCGCTGCGCCACAATCTGGAGGAATACGCGGAGCTGATGCTGTTCCTGCTGGTGGCGATGACGTTCATCAACGCGATGGACGAGCGCAACGTGTTCGAAGCGCTGCGTTCCTGGCTGATCCGCAAGGGTTTTGGTTATCGCGCGCTGTTCTGGGTGACCGGCATACTGGCGTTCTTTATTTCGTCAGTGGCCGACAATCTGACCACGGCGCTGCTGATGGTGGCGGTGGTGATGGCGGTCGGCGCCGACAACAAGAAATTCGTCATGCTTTCATGCATCAGCCTGGTCGTCGCCGCCAACGCCGGGGGCGCTTTCAGCCCGTTCGGGGACATCACCACGCTGATGGTGTGGCAGAAGAACATCCATGCGACCAATGGCATCGTCGATTTCTGGTCATTCTTTGCGCTGTTCATTCCCTCGCTGGTCAATTGGCTGGTGCCGGCGGCCGTCATGCATTTTTCGGTGCCGGACTTGAAACCCAGGGAGGGCGGCGCGATGGTTGCGATGAAGCGCGGCGCGCTGACCATCGCGGCGCTGTTCCTGGCCACCATCGCGCTGGCGGTGAGTTTCCATAGTTTTCTGGGCTTGCCGCCGGTGATCGGCATGCTCACCGGCCTGAGTCTGCTCAAGTTTTACGCCTATTACCTGAAACTTGCAGATAAGCGGAATCGCGTTAACGGTGAAGGAGACGAAAACATCGGCAGTCCCGTGCCCTTCGATATTTACCGCGAAGTGGCGCGTGCCGAATGGGACACGCTGTTCTTCTTCTACGGTGTGGTGATGTGCGTCGGCGGGCTCGGTTTCATCGGCTACCTCGGCATGATCTCGCAGGTGATCTACGGCGGCTGGGGCGCGACCAACGCCAACATCGCCATCGGGCTGATCTCGGCGGTGGTCGATAACATCCCGGTGATGTTCGCGGTATTGACGATGATGCCCGACATGCCGGTCGGCCAGTGGCTGCTGGTCACACTGACCGCCGGGGTCGGCGGTTCGTTGTTGTCGATCGGTTCGGCGGCCGGTGTCGCGCTGATGGGGCAGGCGCGCGGCGTCTATACTTTCTTCGGTCACTTGAAATGGACGCCGGTGATCGCACTTGGCTACGCGGCCAGCATTGCGGTGCATATGCTGCTCAACCGTAATTTGTTTTGATGCGGCTTTGCGGCCTCATCAGGTAATGGCATTCAAGCTTGACGCAATACTGCCACCGGCATAAAATTCCCGACTGTTTAATTCAGGTAATGACATCATGAGTCCGGTTATACAAAAAGACATTCAGCAACGCATCAAAGAACAAGTCGCCACGCATCCGGTGGTGCTGTACATGAAGGGCAGTCCGCAGTTTCCTCAGTGTGGCTTTTCTGCCAAAGCGGTGGGCATTCTCAACTCGCTGGGCGTAAGGGAATTATTCACCGTGGACGTGCTGCAGGACGACGAGATCCGCCAGGGCATCAAGGATTACGCCAACTGGCCGACTATTCCGCAGCTTTACATCAATGGCGAATTCGTCGGCGGTTCGGACATCATGACCGAGATGTATCAGAGCGGCGAGCTGAAACAGATGCTCACGGCTTGAGCCGCTTCATTCCGGGATGTTTGTAATGTAGGGGCGCGATGAATCGCGCCCCTACGATAAACCGTTGCGCGCTCTTGCGATCGCCGCTTCAACCTGATTCGGCGCGGTTCCGCCGATGTGGTTGCGGCTTGCAAGCGACCCTTCCAGCGACAATACCTGATACACATCCTCTACGATGAGCTTTGAGAATTGCTGCAACTCGGCAATGCTGATGCCGCTCAATTCACAACTGCGTTTTTCGGCGAAACGCACGGCTTGTGCAACCGCTTCATGGGCATCGCGGAAAGGCAAACCTTTCTTCACCAGGTAATCGGCCAGGTCGGTGGCGGTGGCATAACCCTGCAAGGCCGCGCTGCGCATGGCTTCAGGATTGACCTTGATGCCCGCGATCATGTCCGCGTAGATGCGCAGCGTCTGCGTCAGCGTTTCCACGGTGTCGAACAGCGGCTCCTTGTCTTCCTGATTGTCCTTGTTGTAGGCCAGCGGCTGGCCCTTCATCAAAGTCAGCAGCGCGACCAGATGGCCGTTCACCCGGCCGGTTTTGCCGCGCACCAGCTCCGGCACATCGGGGTTTTTCTTCTGCGGCATGATGCTTGATCCGGTGCAGAAACGGTCGGCGATGCCGATGAAGCCGAAGCGCGGATTCATCCACAGGATCAATTCCTCGGAGAAGCGCGACAGATGAGTCATGATCAGCGCGGCGCAGGCGGTGAATTCGATGGCGAAGTCGCGATCCGACACCGCATCCAGCGAGTTCTCGCACACTCCGTCAAAGCCCAGCAATTCCGCGGCCATTTCACGCTTGACCGGATAGCTGGTTCCGGCCAGCGCCGCCGAGCCCAGCGGCAGGCGGTTCACGCGCTTGCGGCAATCCCGCAGGCGCTCCGCATCGCGCTTGAGCATCTCGAAATAGGCCATCAGGTGATGCGCGAAGCTGATCGGCTGCGCGACCTGCAAATGGGTGTAGCCGGGCATGATGGTGTTGGTATGCGGTTCGGCGAGATCGAGCAGCGCAATCTGCAACAATTTGATGAGACCGAGCAGATCATCGATCGCGTGGCGCAGATACAGGCGCACATCGGTCGCCACCTGGTCGTTGCGCGAACGCCCGGTGTGCAGGCGTTTTCCGGCATCGCCAACCAGGGCGGTGAGCCGTTTCTCGATGTTGAGGTGCACGTCTTCAAAATCCGGCGACCAGGCGAATTCGCCGGCGATGATCTCGTTCTCGATTTGCGCGAGGCCGCGTTTGATGTCGTCCAGATCCTGCGCGGCGATGATATTGCAAGCCGCCAGCATCTGTGCGTGCGCCAGCGAACCCTGAATATCGAACAGGGCCAGCTTGTGATCGAAGCCAACCGAAGCGGTGTAGCGCTTCACCAGTTCCGCAACCGGTTCGGCGAATCGTCCAGACCAGCCATCTTTATCTTGCATTGTTGCCCCCTCTTGACCCAGAATAAACCCGGAAAAAACTGCTGTCCACGAAAGACACGAAAAACACGAAATATTCAAAGCACTTTATGCTGCGAAGTTATATCCGCCGGGTGTGCTGTCAAAACACCGCAATAATTTGTTTTGTTTCGTGCCTTTCGTGTTTTTGCGAGTGGGGCAAAAACGCCCATCCCTGCTTAACCCGCTTCGTGGGCGAATTGTTGTTATCAGGATGAAGCATAAAACATTCAATGATTCACCACCATGAATAAGGCACGCAGTATAAATCAAAACACTTTGCCCGATGCGTTGCCCAACTTCCGCAACCTCGGCGTCGCGCTGCGCATCCTGCTGATCAGCAACGGCCTGGCGTTGCTGCAGGCGCTGTTGCAGGCGAGCGCATGGGCGGACGTGCCGCAGCGCATGATGCAGATCGCCGCGTTGCTCACGCCGATCCTGCTGACCAGCCTGCTGCTGCTGTGGCTGGCGCAGCCGTGGCTGCGCCGGCTCGGCTACCGGCGTGGCGCTTTGGTGGTGAATGCTGTGGCGGTGTTGATGACGCTGGCCATCTATGCTTTCGGCGGCGATCTGTATCGTTCGGCAGGCGGCGCTGATGAGTCTTTTGAAATGGCGCGCTATGCCTTGCTTGCTGCGGTGGTGTGTTCCAGCCTGTTGCTGTATTTCCGGCTGCGTACGCGTGGGCTGTCACGCGCTCTGGAAGATGCGCGCTTGCAGGTGTTGCGCGCGCGCATCAGGCCGCACTTCCTGTTCAACACCATCAACGCCGTGCTCGGCATCGTGCGCACCAGGCCCAGGCTGGCCGAAACCGCGCTGGAAGACATGGCCGACCTGTTTCGCATGGCGATGTCGGGCGAACAAGACCTCGTTACGGTTGGCCAGGAGATCAAGCTGACCAAACAATATGTGGCGCTGGAGCAATTGCGCATGGGTGACCGGCTGCGTGTGGATTGGCAAATCAGGGACGTGCCGGATGATGCCCTGATTCCGCCGCTGCTGTTGCAGCCTTTGCTGGAAAATGCCGTGTATCACGGGATTGAGCAGTTGACGCAGGGAGGCTGCATCAACATCGAATTGTGCCGCAGCGGCGATGAGATGAAACTCAAGGTCGAGAACCCGTGCCCGTTGCGCGCTGAGGCGTCGCATCACGGCAACAAGGTCGCATTGCGCAACATCCGGGAACGGCTGGATCTGTTATTCGATGTCGAGGCGCGCTATCAATTCGAAACCGGCAAAGACTTTTATCGTGTGGAGATCGCGCTTCCCTATATCAGGGAGCGGCGCGTTACAAGGGAGATGTCATCATGAGCGAGGCAGGTCAGGCATTGCGTGTATTTATCGTGGACGATGAACCGCCCGCGCGGAACCGGTTGCGCGATTTATTGAATGATTGCAATGAGCAATTGGCGCTTGAGGTGGTAGGCGAGGCGGGCAACGGACAGGAGGCATTGGACAAACTCATGGAAACACCGGCTGACGTGGTGCTGCTGGATATTCGCATGCCGCAGATGGACGGCATCGAGCTGGCGCAGCATTTGCAGAAATTGCCCAAGCCTGTCCTGAGCAAGGCCGAAGGGACTGCCCAGAGCATGACAAACTGGCCGCCGGCAGTCATCTTTACCACCGCCTACGATGATTCCGCGATCAAGGCGTTCGAACTGCACGCGATCGATTACCTGCTCAAGCCGATACGCCTGGCGCGGCTGTCCGAAGCGCTGAATCGCGCGCGCGCGGCGGTTTCCGTGGAAGCACAGATACTGCGTGAATTATTGCCCGAATCGCGCAGAAATCTTTCCATACATGAGCGTGGAAGGATCATGCTGGTGCCCATCGAGCAGGTGCTGTATTTGCGCGCCGAGATGAAATACATCACGGTACGCACAGCCGAGCGTGAATATCTGCTTGAGGAATCCCTGACCGACCTGGAAAAGGAATTCGCTGCGCGTTTCGTGCGCATCCACCGCAATTGTCTGGTGGCAAAGGAAGCGATCAGCGGTTTCGAGAGGGGGGGCGAAGACTCGTCCGAGAGCGCGGGCTGGATGGTCAAGCTGCAAGGCCTGGACGAATTGCTCGCAATCAGCCGCCGCCAGCAGCATATCGTCAAGGAATTCAGCTGAGTGCCCGGAAATTCAACATCGCCCTAAGCCATATTGCCCATCCGCATCGAACGCAATTCCGGACTTGACAGGACATATTGCTTGCATGAAGCGGTTTGCGCTTAAATCCCCTTTGACAACAGCCGAAAGTTGCCTGTATAAACCTCATTACGTTCACGGAAAATTTCCGGGGAGCGTGAATATAGCGGTGTTTTCTTAACTTTCATTTCAATTTTCTGGGGAGTAAACATGAAAAAGTTTTTAACAGTATTGTCTTTGATTGTGGCTCTGCCGGCAACTGCGCTGGCAGCTGACGGTGCGGATGGCAGTTGCGGCGTGGGTTCCTTGATATTCAAGGGTCAATCCGGGATAGCTCCGCAGGTATTAGCCATGACTACTAACGGTTACAGTAGCGCGACGATTGGCGTTACCTTGGGCACATCCGGCTGCTCACCAAATGCTACGGTAAAATCGAACTGGAAGACTGCAATGTTCATCGACGGCAACAAAGACCAACTGGCGCGCGACATGGCGGTCGGTAGCGGCGAGACGCTGGCATCTCTCTCACACTTGCTGGGTGTCGAAGCAAAAGATCAGGCTGCATTCAATCGCCTTGCGAAGGACAACGTGGCACGCATCTTCACGACGGACAGCGTTGCAACAGGGCAAGTGGTCGCTGCATTGCGCGAAGCGCTGGCTGCGGATGCGACTCTTTCGCATTATCAAGCCGCACTGTAATACAGACGTTTGTTTCAGATACCCAGTGGTTACGCCACTGGGTTTTTTTCTTACCCAAAACATCTGCAATCTATTCATGGGGCATCGAAAAATTCAAATTCGTAGGGTGGATAAAGCGAAGCGTATCCACCGACATGCTGGTTTCTGGTGGATTCGTCGCTACGCTCCTTAATCCACCCTACATGAAATGACAATTATTAGAGATGCCCTTCAATAGATGCGTTTGATCGGACAACTGATTTCCTTTGCCGTGTTGCTCCTGTCACAAACGCCCACATTCGGTTCGATAGATGACGCATATCTCGCGGAATTGATCGCGAAGTCCAGGCAACTCCGGCTCGCGGAAAAGCCGGAATGGCTCAAGCTGGTGCATTACGTCCCCAACCTGATTTCCCCCGGTGTCCACGGCATGGTCGACGGCCCCGAGTTTTACAACGCACCTGACGGGAAAAGCAATCCACAATCAGAGCTCGAAGCCACGCTCGCGAGTTTTTACTCGGATACCGAAGAGAGCGACAAGCAGCAGAATCCCCAGTGCCTGTTCCTGGCACGTTACGTGTGGCTGGACGAGCAACTGGCATTCGACCCGCAACGGTTGCCGCGCCGGGTTTGCAAGCGCTACCAGCAGTGGTACGGCGGACTTAACCCGAGCGGGCTGACGCTCATCTTTGCTTCGGCCTATCTCAATAACCCGTCCTCGATGTATGGGCATCCGCTCCTCAGGGTAGACGCGAAGGATCAGGATGACCACACCCGATTGCTTGCCTACGCCATCACCTTTGCAGCCAATACCAACGAAGCCGACGGTATCGCCTTTGTGGTGAAGGGCCTGTTCGGCGGGTATCCCGGTGTGTTCTCGATCATGCCCTATTACCTCAAGGTGCGCGAATACAGCAACCTTGAGAACCGCGATCTGTGGGAATATCAGATGAATCTTAACCCAAAAGAAGTGGATCGCGTTTTGAGGCACACTTGGGAGCTTGGATCTACCTGGTACCAATATTTCTTTTTTGATGAGAACTGCGCGTACCATTTGCTGGGCTTGCTCCAGGTAGCACGTCCCGAGTTGGATCTGACCGGTCAGTTCCGCTGGTGGTTGATTCCCACCGACTCGGTGCGCTCTATCACTGGGCAAAAGGATATGGTGAAGAAGGTCGTATATCGCCCGTCAAACGCAACAGTACTCGGCCACAGAATGAAGGGGTTGAGCGAGCAAGAGCGCAGGCTTGCCAGGGATTTGAGTATGAAGCGCATTTCCGTGGGCGATCCGGTACTGCGTATGCTGCCAGTAAATCGTGAAGCCGCAGTGCTTGAGACCAGCCAGGACTACGTCAGCTATCGCCGCGCCCTAGGCAAGAATGATGTGGCCGATCCTGCCGGACTTGCGCACGAATTGCTCGCCGCGCGCAGCCGCCTGGATGCGGTGGCGCAGACACCGGAGATTCCTGTGCCGGAAGTTCATCCGGATCAGGGGCATGGCTCATCTCGCATCGATTTCGGAACGGGGCGCAAGGGAGACCAAAGCTTTCAGGAATTGCGCGCACGCGCCACATATCATGACATCATGGATGCCGAGGGCGGATACGCACGTGGTGCCCAGACTGAGTTCTTCAGTCTCGCATTTAGGCACTATGATTCTGGCAATACACAGGATTCCGGTTCGACCAGGGTCGAAAAATTCACGCCGATAAACATTCTTTCGCTGACCCCACGCGACGATTTTTTTGAGTCCATGTCATGGAATCTCTCCGCCGGATGGCAGCGTGTACGCGCGGCAAGAGGCAGTGAGCCGTTGGCGTTTGCCCTGGATGGCGGTGCAGGAGGCTCCTGGTCGAACGGGAACAGCACGGCGCTCTGGTATACCTTGTTAGACGGCAGTTCGCGGTTCAACAGCGATCTGGTGAAAGGCTATGCGCTGGGCGCGGGAGCAAGCATCGGCGGCCTGTTCGATCCTGGCCCGCGCTGGCGCGTGCATGGCTATGCGCGCGGCATGAGATACTTTCTTGGCCAGCGCGATTTGCCCTTGACACTGGGTTTGGAGCAGCGCGTTTCTCTTGGCCGCAACCTTGCGCTGCGTCTTGATATTGCGCGCAACCGCGAATTGGAGCGCACTTACAACAGCGGCTTAATGTCGATGTTGTTTTATTTCTGATATGAGAAATACCGATTCTAAAACAAACGAGTATTTTGTAGGGTGGGCGCAGCCCACGCAGTTGACTGATAAATACCGCGTGGGCTGCGCCCACCCTACGAAACTACTGTCTGGCGCAGCCAGACCTGCGGATTGTTTTACCTTTGAAATGGAATGATATGCGCACGCCAGGATTGCTGTTGCTCGCTGTACTGCTCTCCGGATGCACCAACCTGTTTTTCCATCCGCACGGCTTGCTGATCGAAACGCCGGAAAAATACGGTGTCGAGTACCACATAGAAAATCTCAGGGCGGCGGACGGCACTGCGCTCAATGCATGGTTTCTTCCGGCCCGAGATAAAAGCGGGGGTAAGGCGAGAGCAACCGTACTGTTCCTGCACGGCAACGCCGAGAACATCAGCACGCATTTCCGCAGCATCGCGTGGATGCCGGCCGAAGGTTTCAATGTGCTTGCGCTCGATTACCGGGGCTATGGCGCATCGGAAGGGAAGCCGTCCCTGGCCGGCGCGCAGCTCGATATTGATGCCGCCATGCGCAGCCTGCTTGCGCACAAGGGCGTTGATCCGGATCGTATCGTCATCTTCGGACAAAGCCTGGGCGGTGCGCTCGCTGTCCATTACGCCGCGCATAGCGCATATCGGGCCAACGTGCGCGCGGTCGTCATCGACAGCGCATTTTACGATTATCGCCAGATCGTCAATGAGAAACTTGCCGCGTCCATTGTCACCTGGCCGTTCCAGTGGCTGCCGTGGTTAACCATAGATAATGACTATTCACCCGCAGACTCGGTCGCCGCGCTGAGTCCGTTGCCGCTGCTGTTGATACAGGGCGATCAGGATGCGGTGGTGCCGCTGCACCATTCGCAGCAACTGTTCGAGCGGGCGGGAGAGCCGAAAGAGCGATGGGTCGTGCCGGGCGCGGGGCACACCCAGTCGCTGAATAGCGAGGCTGTGCGAAAAAAGCTGGTCGAGTTTCTGCTGCGCTACGCAGATTATTGATCCGGCAAGCAAACACTATGAACCTCGTCATTCCGGACTTGATCCGGAATCCAGCAGAAACAAATATCAGCGCGCTTTGCGCGCCACTGGATACCGGCCTTCGCCCATAAGCGCTAACTTAATATTTGCATTTTCGAGCCAACTGGCTGATACTGATGCCATTGCACCAACGGAGATGCGTTATGGCAGAGGTTGCGTGGCAGGAAGGTTCCGATGAGAGACTGGACGAAGACTGGGAACTGGTCAAGCGCTTGCTGCCGGAACAATGGGAGCAGAAGGCGCGCGAGCTGGGGGCTTTTCGGCGCGGAAGGGAAATCGCCGACCCTTCGACCCTGTTGCGCGTTATGTTGATCCACCTGGCGCAAGGCTGCGGGTTGCGCGAAACCGCAGTGCGTGCCCAACACGGAGGGTTGGCCAGCGTGAGCGATGTCGCCATTTTGAAGCGGCTCAAAGGCTGCGGGGCTTGGTTTGAATGGATGGCGGGTGCTTTGCGGAAAAAGTGGCTACCCGGCTTCCCGTCCGATGCGGCGTGGGCCGGACGCAGGATTAGGCTGGTAGACGGCAGTATGGTCAGTGAACCCGGCGAAACGGGATCGCAATGGCGGCTGCATTACTCGATTGGATTGCCCGCGCTCAACTGCGAGGAGGTCATCGTCACCACACCCAAAGAAGGCGAGACGCTCAAGCGGTTCGATGTCCGCGAGGGCGACCTGTTCATCGGCGATCGTGGCTACGCGCATCCGGGCGGGATTGCCCACGTCGTGACAGGCAAGGCCGATGTCATCATCCGCACCAATCTGGTGACGTTGCCACTGTACGACGCGCAAGGTATCCGGCTGCAAGTGCTGTCCCGTTTGCGCGGTTTGAGCGTGGGTGAATACGGTGACTGGAAGGTAGCGGTCAAGAGCGGCAAGCACTGGATTGCGGGGCGGCTGTGCGCGATCAAAAAGGGTGCGGCGGCGGCGCAAAAAGCGCGGGCGCGGGTGATGCGTGAAAGTCAGCGCAACGGCACGCAGCTGCAACCCGAAACACTGGAGGCAGCCGACTACGTGTTCGTGTTTACCACGCTGACGGCGGAGTGCCCCGCAGGTGTCGTCATGGAGCTGTATCGGGCGCGATGGCAAATCGAGCTGGCGTTCAAGCGCCTGAAGTCACTGGTGCAGTTGGGGCACCTGAAAAAGCATGACGAAATGGCGGCCCGAGCGTGGTTGCAAGGCAAGCTGTTGGTAGCCTTCCTGGTGGATGCCTTGCTCGTGACAGCCGAGCGAATTTCCCCCTGGGGGTACGCGAATTGGCAAAGCGAACCGCAGCCGGTGTTTGTGGCGGGAGACCTCATTCATGCTTGAATTGTTATCTCGTGCGATATTGCCGGTCTTGTCGCTGAAAGGTGCCATCAAGGACTGGAGCCGCATCGCCTACCAGCTTGCCGAGCCGCCGCGCCAACGAGTCCGGCAGACAGTGCGGGTGCATAATATATTAAGTTAGCGCTTATGGGCCTTCGCCGGTATGACGGTGATACTATTTGCTGGCCGGATCAATAATACAGAGAGAGTCCGGAATTTGCAGTCCGTGTCCGCGCTGCGTTTTCATCGCGCAACTTTCCCGGCAATTTGCGCACAGGTCTATTTCGCGGGGGTTCCCGGAGGCTTGCTTTGGTCATTGATCGCCCCGTCCGCCGGTTTGGCCTTTTGCATGCCCTGCACGATCTCTTTGGCAGCTTTTGCAATTTCTTCAGCCTGCATCTCCAGGGTCCGGTCACGCAGGTCGCCGTGAGCCAATGCGGTGGAAATGCCGAGCAAACGTTTTTCTTCATCCAGCACTATAGCCTCTTCGGGTTTCTTGTATTTTTTCTGCAAAAATATTACGCGCCTGTTCACATTACGCGCATGGCGCGCGGCAAACATCGCGTCAGCTTCGGCGCGCTGCACTACCCCATTGTCGTGCGGGGACTGGGCGATCCGGTTCATGGCATCCTGATAAACACGGAGAGCCTCGGCAAAGGAAACGGGCGCCAGATCCTCGCCATCATTGCCCTCGGTGTCTTCATTGATTACATCGCTTTCATGCAACGCGGTGTATTGAATAGTCCTGATGTCCAGAGCCTGCATTTTTTTGCCCAGTTCGATCTTGTCCTTGTCGATATTGTCCGCCTTTCCCAATTCAATTTTTTCGATCAGGCCGGAAAGTTCGCTGACGGACTTTTCATATTCCCTGGGGTAAACCCTGGCGGCGTTATCCTTGTCGAGCTGGATTTTCAGCGCAAACTCATTGGCCAAGCGAGTCTGTACGGTTGCCATCATTGCATTGCCCTTGTCGAGAATGGCATCAGCCTTGGCGATGTCGCCGATCAACTCGTTCCTGGGTCTTTTTTCCGCTGATTTCCGGGCGGCGCTCAGTATCTCGGAAGCACCGCGAAAATGATTGGGCGCAAAGAACGGCATATAGGCATCCTTCGCCTCGTTGACACGCTTTTCGAGCACGGCAATGGCATCAGCCGCAGAGAGGACGCCATACCTGCTTGCCTGTTCGCCGGAAACCTTGATGGTCTTGCCCACGTCGGCCGCGCAGCCCGCCAGCAGCAAACCGCTTAAAATAAATACCCAGGCATGATGTTTTTGATTTTTCGCGCGCATAGTGCTGCTCCTGTTGTAAGTGTTTACCATCAAATCACCTGCCAAACCAATACCGTCTGGTAGTTTCCCTGCAAAGAAATGCCGTGTCAATTACTCCCGATGGGCTAATTGCATTGCCATCTGCAATACCGGCGGCTGAGTCTGGCTCGCATCCTCATGGCGTAGATGATGGCTTGTTGTCGTCCGCTATCACCGTCTTGTCCAGGCTGTAATAGCGCTTGCGGTTGGTGTTGACCGTGGGCAGATAATGCCGGGTCTCCTCATAGGGCAATTTTTCGCGCAGCGTCTGAAACACCTGCGGAGGGCTGAGGCTGTTGATGCGCTGAAAGCCGTCCGCAAAACGCTGCTTGCCCTTGGCGTCGGTAAAGGCGCGCATCACATTGCTCGGTCCGGTATTGTAGGCGGAAATGACGCAGTAATCACGCGATGTCCGGTCATCCACTTTATCCAGCTGGTCATAGATAAGGACGCTCAGATAAGCCGTGCCCAGCTCGATGTTGTTCTCCGCGTCGAACAGATATTCCGTGGAAGGCGCGATGTCCTGGTTTTTTGCCCGGCGGTAAGCCTCGCGCCCGCCGCTGGTGGGCACCAGTTGCATCAGCCCGTAGGCCGGAGCTCCGCTAACTGCATGAGGGTTGAAGCTGCTTTCGCTTTTGATCACGCCGAGCACCAGGCTGGGGCTGACGTTGTACTGCTTGGCATACTTGCGCACAAACTGGAGATATTTCTGCGCTTTCTGATCCTCAAAGTTTGCCACCATCTGGAAGCTGACGTAGCGCACCGGCTTTTCGCCGTTTTCGGTTTCAATTTTACGCGTTTTTGCCTGGGGCAAAAGTTTGTCGGCGAAACCGGCGGCCAATTCAGGCGTTGAGATTTCCTTTCCCGCATCGTTCAACACCAGTCCCAGCAGGAACGGACTGCGCTTGCTGTCCATGTTGACGGCACTGTCGGAAAACACATCCACTGAGGCGGGGTCGTCCGGCGTGAGCAGCGTGGTGACGATGGCGTTTTTCAGGCTGGCGCCTGCATTCTCTTCCAGCGTTTCTATGCTGATCTCGCCTCGCTCAAAATCCACGATGGCGCGGCTTTTGTACTGCTTGCTGTATTTGACGTAGGTTTTTTGCCCCGGCAGCCGGGTTTCGTCTTTGCCCCACTTCTTTTGCACCTTGCCGGATAACGCGCTCATCAGATTGTCGAAATCGCGCTTGGCAGTTTTCAAGTCCCGTGCCAGTTGCATCGGGTCGCGCTCCCACTGTTCACGCTTGTGTTCGACCATGGCTTTTGCGGCGGATTTCGGGTCGGCGCTGGCGGCAATCTTGGTGATGTTCTTGGCGCTGGCGCTGTTTGCGACGCTTAATAAGCTGTCGAGTTTTGCGTTCCCCTGCGAGGAGCAGGAAGACAGCAGCATCAGTATTGGTAAAGCAAACAGTATTTTTTTCATGGCATACCCCTCTCCCTAACCCTCTCCCACAAGGGGAGAGGGGATGTGTTGTTAGCCGCTGTTGCGCAATCCGGTTGCTATACCGTTGATCGTGAGATGAATCGCGCGCTTTACCAGTTCGTCCTTGTCTCCGGCGCGATGGCGTTCCAGCAGAGCGACCTGCAAGTGGTTGAGCGGATCAATGTACGGCATGCGGGTCAGCAGGCTGCGCGCGAACGCCGGGTTATCCTGCAACAGCGTGGTATTGCCGGTCACGGCGAACAGCATTTCCACGGTGCTTTCCCATTCGCTGTTGATTGCGCCGAAAATCCGTTCGCGCAATGCGGCATCTTTCACCATCCCGGCATAGCGCGATGCAATGCCCATGTCGGTTTTGGACAGCACCATATCCATGTTGGACATCAGGCCGCGGAAAAACGCCCAGTTATTGTACATCGCCTGCAATTGCGCCAATCCGGCATCGCCTTCGCGCGCGGCGAATTGTTTGACTGCGCTTCCGAAGCCGAACCAGCCCGGCAGCAGGGTGCGGTTCAGCCCCCAGCTGAACACCCACGGGATGGCGCGCAAATCCTCGATGCGATCCGACGCCTTGCGCGAAGATGGGCGGCTGCCGATGTTGAGTTCGGCGATTTCGCGGATCGGTGTGGCGCTGAAAAAATAATCCGCAAAACCGGGAGTCTCGTATACCAGTTTGCGATAGGCGGCAAACGCATCCTCGCTCAATGTATCCATGATGCGGTGATATTCCGGCATGGTGCTGTCCGCGCCGTGATGGTGCAGCAGCGTGGCCTCCATAGTCGCGGCGATCAGCGTTTCCAGATTGCGACGTCCGATCTCAGGATCGGAATATTTGCTGGCGATGACCTCGCCCTGTTCGGTGATGCGGATCTGTCCGTTCACGCTGCCCGGCGGCTGCGCCAGGATCGCCTCGTAGCTCGGGCCGCCGCCGCGCCCGACCGTGCCGCCGCGCCCGTGGAACAGGCGCAGTTCGACGCCGTGCCTGGCGAACACCTTCACCAGGTTGACCTCGGCCTTGTACAGTTCCCAGTTGGCGGTGAGGTACCCGCCGTCCTTGTTGCTGTCGGAATAGCCGAGCATCACTTCCTGGGTGTTGCCGCGGCTCGCCAGCAGCTTGCGGTACCAGGGGATGGCGAACAGTTCGTCCATGATTGCACCGCAGCCGCGCAGGTCTTCGATGGTCTCGAACAGCGGGACTATGTTGATATGCAATTGAGGGGTTGTGGAGAGGGTCCCGCCTTCCAGCAGGCCTGCCTGTTGCAGCATCAGCGCCAGTTCCAGCATGTCGCTCACCGCATCGGTCTTGGAGATGATGTGGTTGGGCAGCGCGTCGCGTCCGTAACGCTGATGGATCTGGGCGGCGGCCTGCATGATGCGCAACTCGCTTTGCGCCACCGGGCTGTATTGCCTGAGGCTGTCAGGCGACAAGGGGTCACGGATCAATGGTTTGCCGGCTTGCAGTGTTTCCAGCAACACATCGCGGCGCGCAGCCTCGTCAAGATCCCGGTAGTTGGCCTTGCCTGAGCTGTGTGAAAACAATTCGCTGACAGTTTGTTCATGGATCGCGCTGTGCTGGCGCATGTCCAGCGGCGCCAGGTGAAAGCCGAACACTTCTGCGGCGCGTCGCAAACAGGCGATGCGGCCGCGTGCCAGATACACCGCACCGTGCTTGAACAGCGAGTCGATCAGCACATCCAGGTCGTTGATGAATTCCTGCGGCGCGGCATAGGGCTGCGCATGCTTGTCCACCGGCGGACGGTGGGAAATCTTGTGGCCGAGATGCCTGGCGGTGGCCGAGAGGCGCGAATAGACCAGGATCAGCGCGCGGCGGTAAGGCTCGTCATCGCGGCTTGCCGCCTTGTCCGGTGATGCATCGGAAAGCCTGCGCAATTCATCGCTGACTTCCACCAGCCGGTCGGTCAGGCTCAGGCGCGTGCCGAGGATATGCGTTTCGCTCAGGTAATGCTCGAATACCAGCGATGAATGCTGCTGCACCGCGTCCTGCATCACGTCGTGGGTGACGAAAGGGTTGCCGTCGCGATCGCCGCCGATCCAGCTGCCCACGCGCAACAACGGGGGAATGCGGATGTCCTTGTCGAAGCGCGTTTCCATCTGCTTTTCCAGGTTGGCGTAAATCTTCGGGATTTCGCTGAGAAAAGTGTAGCGGTAATACTCCAGGCCGTTCGTGATTTCGTCATGCACGGTCAGCCTGGAGGTGCGCAGCATGCGCGTCTGCCACAGGATCAGCACGAAGCGATGCAATGCTTCCTCGTTGTCGGCCAGTTCATCCGGCGTCATGCCGGTGCGATCGCGTTCGGAAAGCAGGCGTGAAATGATCAACTGGCAATCGAGGATGCTCTTGCGTTGCACTTCCGTCGGATGGGCAGTCAGCACCGGCGAGACCAGCGCGCCGTCAAGAAATGCCTGCAAGGCCTTATTGCCGATATGTTTTTCCCCGATGCGTTCCAGCGCCAGCAGCAGGCTGCCGTCTTTCGGCGCGCTGCCCGCCTTGAGGTGGGCGCGATGGCGGCGGTTGTGGTGCAGGTCTTCGGCGATGTTGGACAATTGCGAAAAATAACTGAACGCGCGCACCACTACCAGCGTTTCACCGGGCGATAGCGCGTCAAGCGTTTGTTCGAGTTGCACGCGGTCACGGTCGTCCTGTGTCTTGCGAAAACGCACTGCGGCGCGCCGCACGTTTTCGATCAACTGGAACGATTCTTCGCCCTCCTGTTCGCGCAGCGTGTCGCCAAGAATGCGTCCCAGCAGGCGCACGTCATCGCGCAGCGGCAGGTCTTTGCTGGAAATATCGCTGGGGGCGGCAATTAAATTCATCACGCTCGCGTGGCAAAAACGCGGCGCACCCTATGTTAGAATCGGGATGCGCCGCGTGTTTTTTATAAAAATTCAGGAAATTTTGATGAGCCAAGTTTCTTCAGTATCGCTGTCCCGGTCCCTTCCTTCCCGCCTGGTGATCGCATCGCGTGAAAGCGCGCTGGCGATGTGGCAGGCACAACACATCCGGGACAGGCTGCGTTCATTATATCCGCAAACCGAGGTCAGCATATTGGGCATGACCACGCAGGGCGACCAGATTCTCGATGTGACTCTTTCCAAAATCGGCGGCAAGGGGCTGTTCGTGAAAGAGCTGGAAACCGCGCTGGAAGACGGTCGCGCCGACCTCGCCGTGCATTCGCTGAAAGACGTGCCGATGAATCTGCCGGAGGGTTTCGTGCTCGCCGCCATCGGCGAACGCGAGGATCCGCACGATGCATTCATTTCAAACAATCATGAAAATCTGGCTGCGTTGCCGTCAGGCAGCGTGGTGGGGACATCCAGCCTGCGCCGCGAGAGCCAGTTGCGCGCGCGCTTCCCGCACCTGAAGATAGAGCCGCTGCGCGGCAATGTGCAGACTCGTTTGCGCAAGCTGGACGAAGGCCAGTATGCCGCGATCATTCTTGCCGCCGCCGGGCTGAAACGCCTGGGGTTGGGCAAGCGCATCCGCGCGCTGATCAGCAGCGAAGACAGCCTGCCCGCCGTCGGGCAAGGCGCTCTGGGCATCGAATGCCGCGCCGACCGCGCCGACGTGATCGCCCTGCTTCAACCGCTGCACCACCCGGATACCGCCGCCTGCGTGCTGGCGGAGCGCGCCCTGAGCCGCGCGCTGGCGGGAAGCTGTCAGGTGCCGCTGGGCGGATTTGCCGAAGTGAAAAACGGCAAGCTGCGCATGCGCGGCTTCGTCGCCAGCCCGGATGGCAAACGCATGACGAGTTCGGAGTTGAGCGGTGAGATTTCCAATCCCGAAGCGCTGGGCAACCAGGTCGCCGCTGCGCTGCGCGCGCAGGGCGCGGATGAGATACTTGCCGCGCTGGCTTTGTAAATTATTAGCCACGGATTGACACGGATGATCACGGATAACCCCCCCATTTTTTCATCTGTGTGATTCCGTGATAATCCGTGGCTAAATTGCCTCTTATGGATTCCGCCCCCCCTCTTGCCGGACTGAAGATCGCCGTCACGCGACCGCGTGACCAGGCTGTGCAACTGGCACAGCGTATCGAACAGGCGGGTGGCATACCATTCTTGTTTCCGTTACTGGACATCGCGGCGGTGCAGGATGCCAACACGCTGCACGAACAGATTGCACGACTGGCACAATTCGATCTCGCCATATTCATCAGCCCGAATGCGGTGCGCTATGGTGTTGAGGCGATACGTGCTTCGAACATGACCCTCACTTGCAGTGCGCGTTCCGGCTGGCAGGCCGGAACCGCTCGGCGGGCACAGAGCATGCTCTGCGAATTCCCCGCCTCGCCCCCCAGCCCCTCTGATGGAACTACTAGTCATTCGACTAAGCCCGCGAGCGGGCAAGTCGCTGGTTATCCCGCACGCGGGAGAGGGGAGTTGAAAATCGCCACGGTCGGGCAGGGCAGCGTGCAAGCGCTGCGCGAGCTGGGCATCGCCAATGTCATCGCGCCCACTCGACGTTTCGACAGCGAAGGTCTGTTGGCCTTGCCGGAATTGCAAAATGTCGCCGGATGGCGCGTGATGATCTTTCGCGGCGATGGCGGGCGCGAGTTGCTGGGCGATACGCTCAAGGCGCGCGGTGCGGCGGTGGAGTACGCTGCCTGCTACCGGCGCAGCAAGCCGCAACAGGATGTGCAGGCGTTGCTGGACGCCAGACCGGATGCGATAACCGTCACCAGCAGCGAGGCATTGGGTTATCTTTGGCAGATGCTGGGGGACAGTGCCCAGACGCTATTGCGCGACATGCCGCTATTCGTGCCGCATGCGCGCATCGCCGGACTGGCCAGACAGCAAGGCTGGAAGCATGTCCATCTGACAGGATCGGGAGACGATGGTTTAATATCGGCTCTGATTGCATGGGCGCATCAGAGGACTGAGGAACAAGGACTGAGGTGCGAGGACTGAGGACTGAGTAAAAACCGCTGCACAAATTCCCTCTCCCGCAGGCGGGAGAGGGCTAGGGTGAGGGACGTTGAGCAGGGTCATGTTTCTTTCATTGCATAGACCCTCATCCCCAACCCTTCTCCCGCCTGCGGGAGAAGGGAGTGAAGGGCAGTGAAAGGTATTAAATGAACGAGCAAACCCAACAACCAGAAAAAGTCGAGCCGGACATCCCGGCCATGCCTCACACGGCGCGCAAAACCCCGGTAGCGGATTTTTTCTCGCGCATCGGCATCACGCAACTGATGCTGGTGTTGCTGGCAGCCATTTTCATATGGCAATGGCTGGATGGGCATCGCGCCATTAACGGCATGCAGGAACAATTGGCGAAAAAGATCGCCGAGATGGACGGCGGCAGCAAGGCCAGCCAGATATTGCTGGCGCAAAGCCAGGATCAGGTGCGCGAATTATCGGCCAAGGTATTGGCCATGGAAACGCGCTATGCCGAGGCGCAAAACCAGTACGCCGCACTGGAAACCTTGTACAACGACCTGTCGGTAAGCCGCGACGAGACTGCGCTGGCGGAAGTTGAGCAGATGTTGCTGATTGCCGAGCAGCAATTGCATTTATCTGCAAACGTGAAAGCCGCGTTGATCGCCGTGCAGAGCGCGGATGCGCGTTTGCAGCGCATGAACCGTCCGGCATTCAACGGGCTGCGCAAGGTGATCAGTCAGGACATGGATAAACTGCGCGCGCTGCCCGGCGTTGATGTCACCGGCATCAATTTTCAACTCAATAATCTGATCGCTGCTGTGGATGAGCTGCCGCTGGCTTATCAGCAGCGCGTAGCAGATGAAAAACTTTTGACGGAACCACTAGCCATTCGACTAGGCGAGCAAACAACGCCCGCCAAGTCGCCGGTTATGTCCGGGCACACGGGCGAGCCGATCGCACTGGCGGCTCCGCCGATAGATGAAACGGCCTGGCAAAAGCTGCTGCGCGAGATATGGCAGGAAGCGAAGCAACTGGTGCGTATCGAAAATACCGGGAAAGATGAAATTCCGCTGCTGCTGCCCAGCCAGGAATATTTTCTGCGCGAGAATCTCAAGTTGCGTTTGCTGTCGGCGCGCATCGCGCTGTTGTCTCGCGATGCGAGAAGTTACAGCCAGGAGCTGAAAACCGCACAGCTCTGGACGAAGCGGTATTTTGACGGCAAATCTGATGAGAGCGCGCGGGTGCTGGCCGGGCTGAAGAAGCTTTCAGGGTATGACATCGGTATCGAATTGCCGGACATCAGCCCGAGCTTGCAGGCGGTGCGCAACTTCCGTTTGACGCGCGAGAAAGCAGCACGATGAAATACCTGGTGTGGATACTCGTTCTGTTTGGAGCCGCAGCCGCGCTCACCACCGTATCGCACAATCCGGGTTATGTGATGCTGGTGTACCCGCCTTATCGCATCGAGTTGTCGCTCACGATGTTCATTGTGCTGTTATTGCTTTATTTCGTGGTTGGATATGGGCTGTTGCGCATGATGATTGCCGCCCTGCATTTGCCGGACTATGTGCGGCAATTCCGCCTGGGGCGCGCGCAGTCCCGTTCCCGCGAACTGCTGGATGAGGTGCTCGGCGCATTTTTCGAGGGGCGTTATGCGGATGCGGAAAAGGCCGCGATGCGCGCGATGGAATCGGGCGAAACTTCCGCATTGCATCCCATCATCGCCGCGCGATCCGCACATGAATTGCGCGAATACAACAAACGCGATGCTTACCTGGCCGCGGCAAAAGGCCGGACGATCGGCGAGTCCACAATGCGCCTGATGGCGACCACCAAATTCATGCTCGACCAGCACGACCCGCGCGCCGCACTGGACGCTTTGCATGAATTGCGCGACAGCGGCGTCAAAAGGCACCCCGGCGCGATGTCCCTTGAACTCAAGGCGCAGCAGCAGGCGGGTAATTGGGATGAGGTGCTGGGTTTGCTCGATCAATTGGAAAAGGACGAAGCCATCGATGCGCTGGCTGCAGAACAATTGCGCCAGCAGGCATGGCTGGAAAAGATACGCCGGCAGGAAGATCTGGCCGGCCTGAACACCTGCCTGAAAAACGTCCCCGCCGGGATCAAGCGGCGCGGCAAGTTTGTCGCGGACGCAGTTCCCGCGATGATCCGGCACGGCGGCTGCTCGCTTGCCCAGCAACTGCTTGCCGACAGCCTGAATGCGCAATGGGACAGTGAACTGGTCGCGCTGTACGGCGACTGTCAATCCGGTGACGTGGTTGCACAGATCGAGCAGGCCGAAAAATGGCTCGGTCATCACAAGCAGGATGCCGGATTGCTGCTGGCGCTCGGCAAGCTTTGCATGCGCCAGCAATTGTGGGGTAAAGCGCGAAGCTATCTGGATGCCAGCATCAGCCTCGCGCCCAGCCATGCCGCTTACACCGCGCTGGGTCAGCTCGCGGAGCGTCTGGGTAAATCAGATGAAGCGTTCAAGTATTATCAGAGTGCGATGGGTTTGGCGAAGGTGTAGGGGCGAGATTCATCGCGCCCTTTTTTTGATGCGAATAAGCAGGGCGCGATAAATCGCGCCCCTACAAATGGCTATGTATATAAATATCGTTGCAATATTATCTGTCATCATCCTGGCAATCCCCAGCACGGGTGCGTGGGCGGCTTCTGTTTATAAATGTAAAAATCAGCAAGGCGAGTTGATCTACCAGGAGTCTCCCTGCAAACAGGACGTGCAGGCGATTTCAGCATGGGGCGCAGCGGAAATGCAGCAGCTGGACGGCATGCTTGTCCTCAGGCAGCGCGGCAACGGCCATTATTTCCTGGAGGCAACGGTTAATGACAAGGTGCTGACGTTTCTGGTCGATACAGGCGCGACCGGCGTTGCGCTGCCTATGTCTTTTGCGCTTTCGGCAAAGATCAATTGCAGGAACAAGGCATACATGGAGACTGCAAACGGCATTGCAGAGGGGTGCACCGCAATCATTTCCAGGCTGGCGTTTGGCTCGTTTGTGCTTACGGATGTCCCGGCGGTGATTTCCAAAAAACTCAATCAGCCTTTACTGGGCATGAACGTATTGCAGAAATTCAAGGTGGAACAGCACGACGGCGAAATGCGCATCTCGACGCGGTGATCAGTTTCCCGGCTTGAACATGAAAGCATCCGAGAAGAATGCTTCACCTGGCAGCCCGCGCTGGGCAGTAAAATCGCGCCGGGCGGCTTCCACGACTACCCGTGCGCCGCAGGCGTAGACTTCATGGCCTGTCATATCGCTGTAGTCATCCAGCGCCGCCTGGTGGACAAAACCCGTGCGTCCGGTCCATGAATCTTCAGCCAGAGCTTCCGAGAGTACCGGTGTGAATCTGATGCCGCTATTCTCCCATTGCCTGGCTGTATCCAGCATATACAGATCCGCCAGTTTGCGCCCGCCCCAATAGAAGTGCATCGGGCGTTTTATGCCGATGAACAGCGCGTGTTCGATCATCGCCTTGACCGGGGCGAAGCCGGTTCCGCTGGCGATCAGAATGACAGGCTTGTCTGTTTCTTCGCGCAGAAAGAAAGTGCCGAGCGGACCATTGAAGCGCAGGATGTCGCGCTCTTTCATGGTCTCAAATACATGCCGGGAAAAAACGCCCCCGGCGATATTGCGGATGTGCAGTTGCAGATACTCGTCATCGTGCGGCGCATTGGCCAGCGAGAAACTGCGCGGCTTCTGGTCCTTGAGCAATATGTCAATGTATTGCCCGGCCAGGAATTGCAGGCGTTCATTGGCAGGCAGCTTGAGAGAGAGCACCATCACATCCGGCGCCGGCTTCTCCATTTTCTGCACGCGGCACGGCAGGGTCTTCACCGGGATGTCCTTGACCGCATTTACCTCGCGGCATTCGAGGGTGAGGTCGGAAAGCGGCCTGGCGCAGCAGAACAGTGCCATGCCAGAGAATTTCTCTTCATCGGTCAATGCGCTTGTCTGGTATTTGCCATAGTCCACTTGTCCTGCCGCCACTTTGCCTTTGCAAGTGCCGCACACACCGTTGCGGCAACTGTACGGCAGCGGGTAGCCGTGTTTGAGAGCGGCTTCGAGAATGGTTTCGTGAACCTCGATGGGAAAACTGTGCCCGCTGGGTTGAATCACTGTTTTGAACGTCATGATGAATGCTGCAGGTTGCGCAAAGGCGCGAATTTTAACGCATAATCCAGGGAACCTCTGAACAAGTCATCCATGAGCCGCGTTGCGTTCAAAACAGGGTAATCGCCAGGCGCGCGACGAAGGTCGTAGCACAGACTACGACGCCGAGGAGCGCAACGCCGCGAGTGCCCTGTTTTGGACGCAACCCTTTGGGACAACGGATTTGCGGGCGGTCTGCTGTGTTATGCTCCTAGCGAATAGGATCGACCATTCGCGTCGTCACATGCCGTGCATTGCCCTCGCGACACGTTACTGCGTAGCAGCCGATTGCGGGAGCGAGGGCTGGCAGGCGCCATCCCGCACTAAGAGTGCTACGCACCACCGTGTCCGGCCTGCAACCCCGCAAAGCCGTTGTCGCGGCCATGGATGACTTGTTCAGAGGTTCCAACATGAATAGCATATTGATCGCCGGCTGCGGCGATGTTGCGTTGCGCGCGATACCTTTGTTGACGAGCCGTTACCGGGTGTTCGCTTTGGTGCGCAATCCGGCCAGGTGCGCGAGATTGCGGGCAATGGGCGTGATGCCGATATTGGGCGATCTGGATGATAGAGCCAGCCTGTCGCGCATCGCCGGACTGGCCGATGCGGTGTTGCATTTCGCGCCGCCGAGCGCGGAAAATCCCCCCAGCCCCCCTTTGTTAAAGGGGGGTGATTGTACGAATCCCCTTGCACTACGGTTTCCCCCCTTTGCAAAAGGGGGGCAGGGGGGATTTGCATTTGCCGACACGCACACGCGCAACTTGCTCAGTATCTTGTCTCAAGGCAAGGCGCCAAAGCGGCTGGTCTACATCAGCACCAGCGGCGTATATGGCGATTGCGGCGGCGCGTGGGTGAGCGAGACGCATCCGCTCAACGCGCAAACGGCGCGCGCGCAGCGCCGTGTTGACGCCGAAAGGCAAATTCGCGACTGGGCAAAACGCAACCGGGTGAATGCCGTCATCCTGCGTGTGCCCGGCATCTACGCCGCAGACCGCCTGCCGCTCGATCGTCTGCGCGCAGGCACGCCCGCTATCGTGCAAGAGGAAGACAGCTATACCAACCTCATCCACGCCGATGATCTGGCGCGCATCGGCATTGCGGCTTTACAGCGTGGAAAATCATGTCGCGTGTATCACGCCAGCGATGACAGCCAGTTGAAGATGGGCGA
The DNA here is from genome assembly GCA_024653675.1 of Gallionella sp. Classification (GTDB taxonomy): domain Bacteria; phylum Pseudomonadota; class Gammaproteobacteria; order Burkholderiales; family Gallionellaceae; genus Gallionella. Next base: position 28,711 of record JANLIB010000104.1, read on the forward strand.
ATATTTCGACCTGGTGGCGGATGCATATCGTCTGCCGCATATGCCGCGCATCAGTCGTGCCGAGGCGCAGCGCGTTTTGCCTGAAACGCTGCTGTCATTCATGAACGAATCGCGGCGGCTGGCCAACCGGCGCATGAAGCGCGAGTTGAAAGCGAAACTGGATTATCCGTCGGTGGCGGATATGCTGGCTGCAATCGAATATTCCTGAAATCGCTCGCGACACAATCCGTATTTCTTGCGGATGCGCGGATGGAACGGCTGGGGCGGGCCGGGCGTTAAGGGCGCCTCTATTAATCCAAACTTCGGCGCGATACGGCGTTGCTCAAGAAATTTTAACGCTTACATATCAAACATATGCGGCGCGCTAAAATTTCTTTGCGAGCAGCCGCTGCGCGGCTTGCCTGCTTACCCC
>JANLIB010000137.1 GCA_024653675.1 Gallionella sp.
AAGCCGGGTTCTGTCGTGGACAGTCATTCCTCTAGGCGTTTCGTTACCTGACGCTCAAGCAACCTACCCGCAGGCGACGCGAGCAACGTCATGGCCTGCTTATTTGGTCTTGCTCCGGATGGAGTTTACCGTGCCACTCCCGTTACCGAGAGTGCGGTGCGCTCTTACCGCACCGGTTCGCCCTTACCTGATCTGCTTGCGCAGCCATCGGCGGTATATTTTCTGTGGCACTGTTCATCACCTCACGGTGTCCGGCCATTAACCGGCATCCTGCTCTGCGGAGCCCGGACTTTCCTCCCCGCACTTGCGTGCGCGGCGACTGTCTGGCCAGCTTCACGGTCAGTTTAACCCAAATAATCCCACGCGATGTTTCAATAATGATTGTTACATCTGTAAAGCTTGCAACTTCAATGTAGGGGCCCGATTCACCCTCCGGGTGCGAGAACCTCTGCAAGGCATCGGGCGATTCTGTGGCCAAGCTATCGCGCAATAAATTGCGCTCCTACGGGTGCCCGGCCAAAAGTTTTTCGGACAGCAGTGTTTCATCGAAGCCGAGCCTTGTTTGCGAATAGGTTAAACTTGCGTAACTGTCTGCAATGGGATGCAACCGATAAAGGCATGAAAAACCCGGCCATCACAGAAACCCGTGTTCGTCTGCGCACCTGGCTGGCGATCGGCTATGCGCTGTTCATCGTGTATGCGAGCCTGTCGCCGTTTGCCGGATGGCGCGAGCAAGGACTGGATTTTATCGAAGTGCTACACGCGCCTTTTCAGCTCACTTATACCGCGTTCGATGCCGTCATCAATCTGCTGTCCTATCTGCCGTTCGGTCTGCTGGCCGGTTTGTCGTTGCGCACGCGCTTTGGCGCTGTAGCCAGCGTGATTATGGGTCTGTGTCTGGGCGTGCTGTTGTCGGCGAGCATGGAATACCTGCAAATGTATCTGCCCACGCGTATCAGCTCCAACCTGGATCTGCTGATAAACAGTGTGGGCACATTGACAGGCGCGCTGCTGGCGGTGAGCATGACTTCGCAAACATGGTTTCTTTCGCGCCTGACGCGCTGGCGCAGCGATTTGTTTCTTCATGGCAAGGAGACGGACTTTGGCCTCGCCCTGCTCGCGTTGTGGATGTTCGGCCAGGTCAATCCGGTGTTGCCGTTGCTGGGCAACGTGTTCATCAGCGAGGCATCGCGCAAGCCATTTGCAGTACAGCCGCAAGCTTCGTTTGACTGGTGGGAGAGCGGCGCCGTCACTTTGAATCTGTTGATGCTGGGCACGCTGATGATGACTCTGCTGCGCGTTCCACGTAATTTAATCAATGTGTTGCTACCGGTGCTGGGCATGGTGGTACTTGCCAAGTTCATCACCGCTGCACTGCTGTTGAAGTCCTGGGCATTATTATTGTGGGTCAACAGCGAAGCGATGCTGGGTATGCTGCTGGGAATGCTGTTGCTTGGGTCGGCATTATCTTTTCGACGCATATGGGCGTTAAGGTTCGGCGTGGCCGTGACGTTGACCTACCTGATCATCGTGAATCTGGTGCTGGACAACAGCACGCCTTCCGCAGCGACGTCCATTTACCACTGGCGCTACGGGCATTTGCTCAACTATAACGGTCTGGCACAGACCATCACGCTGGTCTTCCCGTTGCTGCTACTATTTCATCTGTGGCGGACATGGGATGTCAAATCCGGTGATGTCCGGGAGAATGGGGGCGCTTGATGGGTTACTACGATAAACATGTTTTCTTCTGCACCAATCAGCGCACTGACGGCAGCGCCTGCTGCAACGATCACGCCGCGCAAAAGGCGCGCGACTATGTCAAGAACAAGGTCAAGGAACTCGGCATCTCCGGCCACCGGAATAAAATCCGCATCAACTCCGCCGGCTGCATGGATCGCTGCGACGACGGCCCGGTCATCGTGGTCTATCCGGAAGGCACCTGGTACACCTATGTGGATGAAGGCGATCTTGATGAAATCATCGAAGAACACTTGAAGAACGGGCGCGTGGTGGAACGGCTGAGAATTTAGCTTTAAATGCATTCTGCCTCTTGCTAATGATGAAATAACACCTTGCCCGCCCGAATGCCGATACATAAATTTTTCGCCGCCGGCACTGCCGGAAACCTCGAAGGCATCGCGCTCCTGCCCGATGAAACGCCGCGCGCTATCGCGGTAATTGCGCATCCCTTGCCCACCATGGGCGGCACGATGGACAACAAGGTCGTCACGACCCTGGCAAAGACTTTTGTGGAACTGGGATGCGTAGCGCTGCGCTTCAACTTTCGCGGCGTGGGGGCCAGCGGCGGCGAATTCGACAGCGGCAACGGGGAAATGGAAGATGTGCTGGCAATCGTGCGCCATGCGCAACAGGAGTATGGCGGCTTGCCGCTGATCCTGTCCGGATTTTCTTTCGGCGCATATGTGCAGGCGCGTGCCGCACAGCAATTGCACCCTCATCCGCACAGGCTGGTACTGATCGCCCCCGCTGTGGGGCGCTTCACCATGCCGGCTGTGCGGCACGACACGCTGGTGGTGCATGGCGAACTGGACGATGTCGTGCCGCTGGCCGACGTGCTGCAATGGGCACGCCCGCAGCATCTGCCGGTCATCGTGGTGACGGGAGCGGGACATTTCTTTCACGGAAAATTGACCCAGCTTAAACAAATCGTGTTGCAGCATTTCAGCGGAACAGCGAAGTGAACGCCGTATTGAGCGCGCGCGATCTGCGCAAAAGTTACGGCGGCCATGTAGTGGTGGATGGCCTGAATCTATCCATTCAGCGCGGAGAGTGTTTCGGTCTGCTCGGGCCGAATGGCGCCGGCAAGACCACCACGCTGCGTTTGATGCTCGGCCTGATCGCGCCGGATGCAGGGGAGTTGCGGCTGTTCGATCATGCCATTCCCGATCAGGCGCGTGCCGCCAGGCTGCGTGTCGGCGTCGTGCCGCAACTGGATAATCTTGACCCGGATTTCACCGTGGCGGAAAACCTGCTGGTGTACGGACGCTACTTCGGCATCAGCGATGCCGCGATCGAAGCGCGCTTGCCGGAGCTGCTCGAATTCGCCAATCTCACCGGCAAGCGCGATGCAAGAGTGCCCACCCTGTCAGGCGGGATGAAGCGGCGCCTGACGCTGGCGCGCGCGCTGGTGAACGATCCGGAAGTCATCTTTCTCGATGAGCCGACCACCGGCCTCGACCCGCAGGCGCGCCATCTGATCTGGCAGCGCCTGCGTGAATTGACCGCGCGCGGCAAGACCCTGGTGCTCACCACGCACTACATGGAAGAGGCCGAAAGGCTCTGCCATCGCCTCGCGGTGATGGACAACGGGCGCATCATCAGCAGCGGTTCGCCGCGCGAACTGATCGCGCAGAACATCGAACCGCAGGTGGTCGAGGTGTTCGGCGAACAGGCGGCAGCATGGGCGCAAAGCCACGCGGTACGTCATGCGCAGCGCTTCGAGATCAGCGGCGAGTCGGTGTTCTGCTATGTGGCTGATGCGCAGCCTTTGTTGCTTGAATTGCAGCAGCATCCGGAGCTGCGCTATCTGCACCGGCCCGCCAACATGGAAGATGTGTTCCTGAAGTTGACCGGCAGGGAGATGCGCGAATGACAAGAATGAGTCAAAATCCATCCGTCCACGAAAGGCACGAAAAGCACGAAATGTGGAGTCAACAAATGCGCTTTTATTTCGTGTCTTTCGTGATTTTCGTGATTTTCGTGGACAAGCTCTTTCGCAAGCTGAAATGAATCTTTCCTATTTTTCCCTGCCGCGATTAAGCCGCCGCTTCATCCCGATCTGGCGCCGCAACTTCCTGGTGTGGAAAAAGATGGCGGGCTCGTCGATACTCGGCCATCTCGCCGACCCGGTGATCTATATGCTGGGTCTGGGTTACGGCCTGGGAGGAATGCTGCCCGAGGTCAACGGCATGTCCTACATCGCTTTTCTCGCGGCGGGGACGGTGTGCTACAGCACGATGAACAGCGCCAGCTTCGAGGCGCTGTATTCGGGTTTTTCGCGCATGCACGAGCAGCGAACCTGGGAGGCGATACTCAACACCCCGATCACGCTGGACGACATCGTGTTGTCGGAGATCATCTGGGCGGCCAGCAAAAGCCTGCTATCCGGATTGGCGGTATTGCTGGTGATCTGGCTGCTGGGACTATCTCACTCGCCGCTGACGCTGTGGATAATCCCGCTGTCATTGCTGGTAGGGTTGTGCTTCGCGGCGCTGGGACTGATCATGACCGCGCTTGCGCCGGGTTATGACTTTTTCATGTACTACTTCACGCTGGTCATCACCCCGATGGTGTTATTATGCGGCGTGTTTTTTCCGGTCGATCAGTTGCCGCCGCTGCTGCAAACAGTGTCATCCATGCTGCCGCTGACACATGCGATCAATCTGGCGCGCCCGCTGATGAACGACGCGATCCCGGCGCAGCCTGTATTGCATATCGGAGTGTTGCTGGCTTATGCGCTGACCGGATTCTATGTGTCGCTGGTGTTGTTCAGGAGAAGGTTGTCCCAATAAATTCTGATTCCGTCATTCCGTCCCTTCGACAGGCTCTGGATAAACTGACCTGCGGTCAGGCCGGAATCCACAGTCTGATCAAACGAATGGATGCCGGATCAAGTCCGGCATGACGTACTTTGAGAGGTTTGCATATGTTGTGGGTTAAGGCATTTCACATCATTTTCGTCGTGAGCTGGTTCGCCGGGCTTTTTTATCTGCCGCGCATCTTCGTCAATCACGCGATGGCGACCGAGCCGGCGGAGATCGCGCGGCTCAAGCTGATGGAACGCAAACTGTACCGCTTCGTCACCCCGATCGCATGGCTGGCACTGGGTTTCGGCCTGTGGCTATGGCTGGGTTACGGCATTACCGGCGGATGGCTGCACGCCAAGCTGATACTGGTGCTGGGACTGATTGCATATCACTACTATTGCGGCAAACTGGTCAAGCAGTTTGCCGCTGACCGGAACAGGCACGGCCATGTGTTCTACCGCTGGTTCAACGAGATCCCGGTGCTTGTTCTGATGGCAATAGTCATTCTGGTCACCGTAAAACCTTTCTAATTCCATTTGCTTTTCAAAGGAAGATAACTCGTAGGTCGGGCTCCGTCCGACAGCTATATCCGGCGGGTAGAACCCGCCCTACAAAAATCCATGTTTATTCTGGAAATGAAATAATTTATGCCTGATTTTTTCGCCCCCTGCCCGCGCGGCCTGGAAGCCATCCTGAGCGCCGACCTTGAGGCGCTCGGCGCCCAGCAGGTGCGCAGCGCCGAGGGCGGCGTGCATTTCACCGGCGACTGGCCACTGTGTTATCGCGCCAATCTGGAAAACCGCATCGCCAGCCGCATCCTGTGGCGTGTTGCTGAAACGCAATACCGCACCGAGCAGGATATCTATCAGGCGGTGTTCGATCTGCACTGGCAACGCTGGTTCGATGTCACCCGCACCATCCGCGTGAACACCACCGCGATCCGCTGTCCGCTGAAAAGTCTGGAGTTCATCACGCTGAAGGTCAAGGATGCCGTGTGCGACCGCTTCCGCGCGCACTGCAACGAGCGGCCCAGTGTGGATACCCTGGAGCCTGACGTGCGCATCCACGTGTTCATCGAGGACAACAGGCTGATGCTGTATCTGGACACCTCCGGCGATGCGCTGTTCAAGCGCGGCGTGCGGTCACACACCAACATCGCGCCGCTGCGCGAGAATCTCGCAGCCGGCATCTTGCGCCTGATGAAGTGGCAGCCCGGCACACCGCTGCTCGACCCGATGTGCGGCAGCGGCACGTTCCTGATCGAGGCGGCGCAGATGTCGCTCAACATCCAGCCCGGCATCGCGCGCGGCTTCGCATTCGAGAAGCTGAAGAATTTCGATGCCGCGAAATGGACCGGGATGCGCGAACAGGCGATCGCCGCAGAACTGCCGGTCAAGCCGCTGGAAATATATGGAAGCGATCTGTACGGCGACGCGCTGAAGGCCGCGTCGCGCAACCTGGAAGAAGCCGGGCTGTCGGAATGCGTGCAACTCAAGCAGGCCAATATTCTGGAAATATCCGCGCCTGCGGATCATGGCATGCTGGTGGCGAACCTGCCCTACGGCGAACGCATGGGCGAACTGGACGAATTGGCCGAACTTTATCCGAAGCTGGGCGACGCGCTCAAAAAGAAATTCGGCGGCTGGACTGCCTATCTGTTCACCGCCGACAAGGCCATCCTGAAACTGATGCGCCTGTCCCCTTCCAGACGCATCCCGTTATTCAACGGCGCGATCGAATGCCGCTTGCTGGAATACAGGATCGTGGCGGGGAGCAACCGAGCCAAGTGAAGTTGTACGGACTGAACACCGCTTTCGGGCAGACAAAAAAGCGATAAGGCGTGCGGTTACGTGCCATAAGCGAAAGTTGAAGAATTTTGTGGCGATGGTCTCCTCCTCGGCCGTAGCCGACATAACAAGCGACAGGCAGACGCATCTGATTTCACTACCTGAGCGGCCCATGAACAGGGAAGGGAAAGATCTACTGCGCACCTAATCAACTTCTGCCAACCGCAAAGCCCCATCGAAAAGTTCTACATCTCCCGGATTCGACAAATCATTCAATGGAGATCGCCAACGGATATGACCTATAGTGCCAACCAATGATCTCCGACTCTTCGTCGTCAGCTGAATTATCGCTTCCACCTTGGACTGACGCTTGGGCGGTGGTAGAGGGTCAACTTTTGGATTGGAGGTTATATAGCAATTGTTTGTTAATCCCAAGATTTTTGAGCGATCATCGGCAGTGGGGAGGCGATGCGCCCCCCACCGAAATGGAGTAATTATTGCAACTGGATCAGCGTGTAATAAATCGGACCAGACCTTATCATGATGTCCCGATTTCGCCCCGTGATGAGCGACCTTATACACCACTGACTTCGCGCTTGGTCCTACAACAGACGTCAATACAGCCCTCCACCCAACCAAAGAATTTCCCCCACTTTCAAGATCGGAACCGAGCAATATGGATCGACCGTTTATATCCAAACGCAAAGCAGTTGCTACGTCATTGGGATCATTTGGAGTTAGCCGATCAAGAATCTTGGATCCAAGCTTAGCAATGGCATAAGAACGCGTCATGAAGTTCAATGACCTATGAACCATTTCATCTGATGGTGAGAGCGCATAAACAATTGCAGAGCGATCCTGACTAGCCCAGATCATAGAATCAGATTTGGCATAGCTGAGTAAAGAGCGCTTGTATTTCTTACTACGCCTTGCTGCGATCTGAAGTGCAGAATATATTTCGGAGGGACCGGGTGGAATCGCAGTGGGAGCTTTGCTATATAATTCAGCAAGTTCTAGGAATTCCGTTCGGCCGAGCGCGACCGGACAACAAAATGCAGCATTAGTGCACGCTTCCAACGTATCTGAAAGTCCGGCAACGTGGTCGTCATGCCAATGTGACGCAACTACAAGACGGACAGACGTTGACGAGTCAACACTTATTTGATTCAGATATCCGAGTGCTTTCGGAATATTGTCCTTCGCAGAAACACAGGAATCGACAATGATCCAATTACCATTTCCAAGATGCGCAACAATGCTTTCCCCAAAGCCATGCCCAAATAGGGAAATTTCAAGTTGGTCATGGCTAGGAGGAATATTCAGTGGGGTAGTCATTTACTTCTGACAAGAGCGCTGCAAACTCATGTGCTTTCTTCTCGGCAGCTTTAACGGTTTCTTGAGAAAAACTGAAATATCGACGAAACCGAATATCAGATACGCGCCGAACCTGCCTATCACGAACCTCTCTCCCGATATTCCATTCGAATATTGCTCCCGGAATGATCAATGGCCAATCATCTCCGGGCACCTCCGCCATCAAAATTTCCGCTTCCTCATCACCAGACTTACGCGACAAATCCCTCAAGCGAACCCAAAACGACTTATTGTCATAGTCAACCGAAGTGACCACACCTTCAAAAAGTTGCTCAGCCTTGAAACTGTCAACTTTGGTCTGAGGCGAATTGGGTAGTTTGATCAAAAAGTCCGAATACGCGCCTGACCGCACAACTGTTCCCTTTACCAATACGCTAGAATCATCGTCATCTAACTGGCGACCTCGCAGGCGAGGAGAAGCCGCTTCAACCCGAGACCTTTGCGCCTTGTCATCATCGTTACTCGCTGCAATTTCAACAACTACTGGCGTCATGTGGCACTCCCATCATCAAAGGTGGCCTGCTCAACAAAATTGCCAATGAGTTTCCCAAGCAAGTCAGTAGATTCTTCCATTATACGATCGTAATTTTCTCCGATTAGCTGAAGAAAATAAGGCGTCCCATTTTGATTCGTATTCGGATTTTCGAAATGATTGTTTGCGCGTAGGGTCGCTTCACAAGGCGCACCAAGTTCCGGGTTCGCTAGAATGACTATCAAACCCGGAATTTCATCATTCCTCTTACCCTCAATAGCGACCGAACGCATTCCTGGCTTATCTAGGAGTTTGCCCCACGCAGTTTTCGGCACGAGGAAATGTCCAAAGCAATGCCAATCACGCTCGCTCCTGAATCTTAATCTCTCGTCGAAGTTTATTCCCATCTGTCTTATTGGAGTCTGGGAGAGGATATTGAACGCGCTTATCACCAGATCACGAAGCCTAGTCTTGAATGCAGCCGACGTGGTTGTTATTGTGAATTTCTCGCGAGTAACCTCAAGCTTAAACCAATCAGTCGAAAAACCAGCGTACTCAGGATGAATCATGGATACCTGTGCACTTTCAGCTTCTGCTTCGCGCATTAAACCTTTTGCAGCAAACCAAGAAGGCTGATAGATCGCTGGATTAAAGTCCCCAATGAAGACAATACTTAGCACTTCGCCAAGAACTTCAGGTGGCTGTGATTTATTTTGTATCATCAGTTATGAAGGAATGTTGGAACGGATTAGTCAATAATTCGGTAAATAATACATTTATTTTCAATTAATAACCATTTCTTAATTAATACCGTGCCAATCCCGAATGTGGACAAAACCAAGCTAAGAACGGTTGGGGAAAATTATGCCGTCGATTCCGATTCGAGACCCAAGCTCTTTTCTTAACAAGAAACCGTGCCCGTAACGTCTGCTTATCTGCGTGGAGCAGACATCTCGGCAGTCCGCCCTTGATTTCCGGTATGGCCGAGGAGGAGGCGGTCGGGGTGCCCTGCCTGAGATTCTGCTTTGTATCGGGAGTGCTACTTGGCGAGCGTCTGCTGTCGGGCGGCAAAATAACAAAAATACGTTACCAACGTGAACGCCCGTTATTTAATACATTATCGGCACGAAGCACTTAACCCTAAGTCATTTTCAGGTTCTGCGTATTACTCATCACATCCCTATCCTTGGAGCCCTTGCCTTCCAGCTTGATGCGCAGACGCAGGTCATTCACCGAATCGGCATTTTTCAGGGCTTCTTCGTAAGATATCTTTTCATCTTCATATAACGCGAACAGCGCCCCGTCGAAGGTTTCCATGCCCAATTCACGGGACTTGGCCATGACCTCCTTGATGGCATGCACTTCGCCCTTGAAGATGAGATCGGAAATCAACGGCGAGTTGAGCATGATTTCCATGGCGGGCGCCCGGCCAATCCCGTCCCTCTTCGGAATCAGCCGTTGCGAAATAAGCGCCTTGATATTCAGCGACAGATCCATCAGCAACTGCTCGCGGCGGTCTTCCGGGAAAAAATTGATGATGCGATCCAGCGCCTGGTTGGCGCTGTTGGCATGCAGCGTGGCCATGCACAGATGGCCGGTCTCGGCAAAGGCAACCGCATATTCCATGGTTTCGCGATCGCGTATCTCACCGATCAGGATCACATCCGGCGCCTGGCGCAGCGTGTTCTTCAGCGCGGCCTCCCAGGACTCGGTATCCACGCCCACTTCGCGGTGGGTAACGATGCAGCTCGCATGCTCATGCACATATTCCACCGGGTCTTCGATGGTGATGATGTGCCCGCGGCTGTTCTTGTTGCGATGGCCGATCATCGCAGCCAGTGTGGTGGATTTTCCGGAACCGGTTGCGCCGACCACGATCACCAGGCCGCGTTTGGTCATCACGATGTCCTTGAGCGTCTGCGGCATGCCCAGCTCGTCGAGATCGGGAATCTTGGTGGTGATGGTGCGCAGCACCATGCCGACGCGCTGCTGTTGCATGAACACGTTGACGCGGAAGCGTCCAATACCGTGAGGGCTGATCGCAAAATTGCATTCGTGGCTGGCTTCAAACTCCGCAGCCTGGCGGTCGTTCATGATGCTGCGCGCCAGTTCCTGAGTATGCTGTGAAGTCAGGGACTGGTTTGAGACCGGCGTCATCTGCCCATCCACCTTGAATGCAGGCGGAAATCCCGTTGTGATGAATAAATCGGATGCTTTCTTGCTGATCATCCCCCGCAGCAAGTTGTGCACCAATTCGGTGGCCTGGCTTCTTTCCATAATCAAAACTCCTTTTCAGATGTCAGAAGACAGATGATTGTGTACCGCGTAGCGGCAGGCCTTAAAAATTACGCGGCTTCGCCGCGACAACACTTCCGTCCTCTGTCTTCTGAATCAGCCTGGAAACGCGTCCTTGTTTGCAGCCTTGGTGCGCGCTTCCGCAGCCGTGATCTTGTTTTCCTTGATGAGGTTGGTCAGGCACTGATCCAGTGTCTGCATCCCGATGTTCTGGCCGGTCTGAATGGCAGAATACATTTGCGGCACTTTGGCTTCGCGGATCAGGTTGCGGATCGCCGGAGTGCAGATCATGATTTCGTGCGCGGCCACCCGGCCTGAGCCATCCTTGGTCTTGAGCAGGGCTTGCGAGATCACTGCGCGCAGCGATTCCGACAGCATCGCGCGCACCATTTCCTTTTCGTCGGCGGGGAACACGTCGATGATACGGTCAATGGTCTTGGCTGCCGAGCTGGTGTGCAGCGTGCCGAACACCAGGTGGCCGGTTTCCGCCGCAGACATCGCCAGGCGGATGGTTTCCAGATCGCGCATTTCGCCCACCAGGATCACGTCCGGATCCTCGCGCAGGGCGCTGCGCAACGCATTCTGGAAAGACAGCGTATGCGGGCCGACTTCGCGCTGGTTGATCAGGCATTTTTTGCTTTCATGCACGAATTCGATCGGATCTTCCACGGTCAGGATGTGGCCCATCTCGTTTTCGTTGCGGTGGTTGACCATTCCGGCCAGCGTAGTGGATTTTCCGGATCCGGTAGGCCCGGTCACCAGCACCATGCCGCGCGGGAAATCGGAAATGGACTCGAATATCTTCGGCGCCTTCAATTCCTCCAGAGACAATATCTTGGACGGGATGGTGCGCATGACCGCGCCGGCGCCGCGATTATGCACGAAGGCATTGACGCGAAAACGCGCGAGTCCGGGAACCTCAAAGGAGAAATCCAGCTCCTTGTTCTCCTCGTAGAACTTGCGCTGCCCGTCATTCATGATGTCATACACCAGCGCGTGCACTTCCTTGTGTTCCATCGCCGGCAGGTTGATCCTGCGTATGTCGCCATGCACGCGTATCATCGGCGGCAGCCCGGCGGAAAGATGCAGGTCGGAGGCTTTGTTCTTGACGCCAAAGGCAAGCAGTTCAGTGATATCCATTATAATCGTCCCGGTTTGATGAGGCGTCCCTGATTCTGTGGCACAGGACCCGGAATCAGGAGCCGCGCGAATCAGGGTCTGTAGCGTATGGGATTATGACAACAATCGCTTCCAACTTGCAAGCCGTGCGCGACGCGATGATGGCAGCGGCTGCCAAAGCCGGCAGGCGCGCAGAAGACATACGCCTGCTGGCGGTCAGCAAGAACTTTGCGTCCGATGCGCTGCGCGAAGCATTTCGCGCCGGACAGACCTGCTTTGCCGAGAGCTATGTGCAGGAAGGATTGGACAAGATCGCCGCGCTGCATGACTTGCCGGTCGAGTGGCATTACATCGGCCCGGTCCAGAGCAACAAGACGCGCGCCATCGCAAGCAATTTCGCCTGGGTGCACAGCGTGGACAGACTGAAGATCGCCGAACGGCTGTCAGAACAGCGCCCCGCGAATCTGCCTGCGCTCCAGGTATGCTTGCAGGTGAATATCAGCGGCGAAGCCAGCAAGGGAGGCATATCTCCGGCTGAGGCGAGCGATCTGGCTCATGCCGTAGCAAAGCTGCCCAGGCTGCAATTGCGCGGGTTGATGGCGATTCCCGCGCCCGGTGACGATTTTGCCGTACAGCGGATGCCCTTTGCGCAATTGCGGGAATTGCGCGACCAACTGAACCAGCAAGGCTTGCGGCTGGATACTTTGTCGATGGGCATGTCGCACGATTTTGCCGCCGCGATTGCGGAAGGAGCGACCATAGTGCGCATCGGCACGGCAATTTTTGGCGGGCGTGGTTAATATGGAGTGCGCAGGCATGACTGCGCTTTTTCAGAAAGCGGCGACACGTCGCCGCACTCCAAAGCCGGGTATAACTCGATCTACATATACGGAGAAAGATTAGATGAATATCTGTTTCATCGGCGGCGGCAACATGGCAACTGCCCTGATCGGCGGACTGCTCGGCAAGGGGTTTTCCGCGCAACAAATCAGCGTGGTGGAAATCAACGCGGAAAATCGCACCCGGCTGCAACGTGATTTTCCGGTACGCACGGCGGAAAGTATCGCCGATGGAATCGCAGGCAGCGATATCATCGTCTTCGCGGTCAAACCGCAGCAGTTGCACGCCGTGGCGCAACAGCTTGCAACCCTGTTGAAGGGGCAACTGCTGATCTCCATCGCAGCCGGCATACGCGCGGCGGATCTGGCGCGCTGGACGGGCAGCCAGACAATAGTGCGCGCCATGCCCAATACGCCGGCATTGATCCAGAGCGGCATGACAGGTTTGTATACCATGCCGGCGGTGAGCGCGGCGCAGCGCGAACAGGCACAGAGCATTCTGGCGGCAGTGGGCGAAACCTTGTGGCTGCAGGATGAAGCGATGCTGGATGCCGTCACGGCGATTTCCGGCAGCGGCCCGGCCTATGTGTTCTATTTCATCGAGGCGCTGCAACAGGCAGCCCGCGAACTGGGATTCAGCGCCGGGGAGGCGCGCCGCTTGAGCCTGGCTACATTCCTGGGAGCCAGCAAATTGGCGTCCTCCAGCGAGGAGGACGCCAGCGTGTTGCGCGCCCGCGTTACCTCTAAAAACGGAACGACAGAGCGCGCCCTGCTCAGCATGGCTGCCAATCATGTTGCCGAACATATCGCCCAGGCAGCGCAGGCAGCCGCAACACGGTCGCGCGAAATGGGCGACGAACTGGGTGACAAATGATGCTTGGAAGCATGATGCAACTATTACTCGATGTTTTCCTGCAAGGATTTGCCGCTGTGCTGTTGTTCCGTTTTCTGCTGCAATGGCTGCGCGCCCCGCTGCGCAATCCTGCCGGCGAGTTCATCATGGCGCTCACCGATTTTCTGGTATTGCGCGCCCGCCGCTACATTCCTTCTGTCCGGCGCCTGGATAGCTCGACTTTGCTGCTGGCTTTCTTTTTCGAGCTGATCTATTTGACCCTGACCCTGGCGTTGCAGGGCTACCCGTTCGAGCGCTTCCCCCTGCCCGGCTTGCTGGCCTTGAGCGCAGTGTCTCTGGTCAGGTTAAGCCTGTATTTTCTGATGGGGGCGCTGGTGGCGCAGGCGATCCTGTCCTGGGTCAATCCCTATACTCCGCTGGCCCCTTTGCTTTCGGCGATCACCCAGCGCTTTTTGCGGCCGTTGCAGCGCATCCTGCCGCTGGCCGGCAATGTGGACCTGTCCCCGCTGTTTCTTCTGGTAATCTGCCAGATCGCCATGTCTGTGCCATTGGCCATGCTGGAAAACATGGCCAATCGATTATTTTGAGGCGTGCTTGATGCCAGGCTGGTATCGCCGCAACGGTGATGACGTCACGCTGACTTTGCATGTCCAGCCTGGCGCAAAACACAGCGAGATCGCCGGATTGCACGGCGAAGCGCTCAAGATAAGGCTGGCCGCGCCGCCCGTGGAAGGCCGCGCCAACGAGGTTCTTTTGAAGTTCATCGCCGGACTTTTTGAAGTGCCGTTGCGCCAGGTGACGATTCAAAGCGGCGGGAAATCCCGCCAGAAAGTGGTTCTGGTGCAATGCAGCAGCGTCGCGCCCGAGAGTATAATCCGCGCATGAGCAGATTCTGAAACGGGTTTATTTCAATAAATTCATTAGGCCGTCATACCGGCACAGGCCGGAATCCAGCAATAAAAAACACTCCGCGAAGCGGACAAAGCCGTGATGTTGTCCCACTGACGTGGGAATTTGTTAATCATCCGGATACCGGCC
>JANLIB010000139.1 GCA_024653675.1 Gallionella sp.
ACGGTTTTCGAACATTCAAAATGCTGGAACTTGCGCTATATCATGTACTTGGAAAATTACCCGAGCCAAAACTTACCCACTCATTTTACTGACGAACCATAAATTTAATATGGATAAGGAAGATTACAGACAGCACGAACCTTCATCGGCTGCGGGATCGGCGGGGTTCAGATATTTGCGGTAAGCAACACCCTCCTCGGTATGCAGCAGGTGAGCGCCGGTAAAGAATACGCCGTTGCCGATATCCAGATTGCGCCCATAGTCGCCGCTCGCCAGAGGCGCCGGATAAGTCTGGACGGCATCGGCGATAGTGGCTGTTGTGTTCGGAACGGGAGGATCGCCCAGCAGCGCGGTCAGTGAAAAACGGTAGACGTTGCCCGAATCAGTCAGCGGCAGCGTGGCGGTTCCGCCCGTGGCCCAACGCGCTCCGATCAGGATGTCGTTGGTCGCCCCGCCTACCCAGGCGATCGAGGAGCCGAATTGGTCTCCGTTGTTCTCGCCTTTGATGTGCGCCAGCAGATAGGTTGCAAAAGTTGCGTCGGCATAGGTAATTGTGGCTGGCAGCGCCGCGCCGCCCTTGAAGATATACACCGCGCCCTTGTTGTCGTAAGACGCCGTGCTGCCGTAGGTGGAATACCTCGGGCTGCCTATGGCGATGTCCCCGATCCCGTCTCCATTCACGTCTCCGAGATACGCCAGCGCATTGCCGAACCCGCTCTTGCCGGTTGTGATCGCAACATCGGGCGTCGTGGCGCTGGATACGCGAGTCGCGAAGTCAGTGCCGCCGTAAAACACCATCACCCTGGTGCCGAGCTTGCCGCCACCCGAAAAGAACAGGTCCGCAACACCGTCGCCATTGATATCGCCGGTCTCCAGCGCCAGACCAATTCCTGAATTAAGGGAAACACCGGTGATCTTCACATTGGGCGTTGCCGACAGCGTGCTGCCGCCAAAATAAACATACACGGCGCCCGACTGGTAGCCGGCTTCATCCGTGAACGTATAGGGGGCGGCAACAATGATGTCCTTGATCCCGTCCGCGTTGAGGTCGCCTGAGGCAATGTCCCAGCCGAAGCGATCCATCGCATTGTCGCCCTTGAGCTTGACCAGCAGATTCTCGCTGGTAGCGGTGCGTTCATAGACATACACCGCGCCGGACAGGGATGCGTTGCCGGTGGCATACATCGCGCCGACGGCAAAGTATTGTTTCCAGGCGCCCGTCACGTCGCCAAGTTTGGCGAATGAACTGCCGAAATAGTCGCCCGCAGCTTCGCCCTCGATATAGGACGAGAAGTTCACATCACCATCCTTGACGACCAGCAGCGCGCCCTTTCTGTTTGTCGCGCCGGGCGCGCCGACCAGCAGATCATAGCTGGTGCTGCCCGTGCTGGCAGGCACAAAGCCGCCGGACGAGCCTTTCAGACCCGCCGCCAATGTCAGGCTGGTTCCGGCAGGAATCTCCGCAGAAGGAGAACTCGATGACGAACCTCCGCCACAACCTGCCAACAGCAACCCGGACACCAGGCCTGCCGCAGCAAGCCCGATAACTGTTCGTTTAACCGCCAATTTCCTCAATAAGATCATGAATGCAAACCCCCTGATTTAAATTTGTCGAGATTCTTTTATGTGCCAGAAGGTTAAAGTCAAAACCGCAATGCGCGTCGTCCACGTGCCAGGAGCACGTGAATTACAGGTTCGTGAATGCAGAAAAGCAATGCGTTCCTTTGGCGGGGCGCATTATTCATCGCGCATTTTGAAATTGGAATGCGGCATATTGTCGCACCGCGATACTGGAGGATACCTGGATACCAGCAGCATATTTGCGCGCCAGCGCTGTAGAATTGTTTTGAAAGGCCGAAGATGATGCATGGCCGATCGGCCTCGCGAATCGCTCGCCTCGACCGCAAGCAGAAGTGGATAGAAGATGAGTATCTATGCGATCAAAATAGACGTGATTTCTGCTCGACGTCCCTCACCCTAACCCTCTCCCGCTTACGGGAGAGGGAATTTGCGAGGCAACGCGCAGCCTCGCTGCAACGGCATTGCGGCAGCCGCCCTTGATCCAGTCCAGCCATTCCTGCATCCCCTCGCCGCTGGTTGCCGAGATGCGGATCACTTTCAATTCAGGATTGATGCGGCGCGCATATTCGATGGCGAGATCAGGAGCGAAATCAAGATGCGGCAGCAGGTCGCATTTGTTCAGCAGCATCAAATCTGCCGCGCGGAACATGTCGGGATACTTGAGCGGCTTGTCTTCGCCCTCGGTGACTGACAGGATCACTACCTTGTGCGCCTCGCCCAGATCGAAACCCGCCGGACAAACCAGATTGCCGACATTTTCTATCAACAGCAGGCTGCCATCCTGCAAGCGAAGTTGCCGCATGGCCTGGCCGACCATATGCGCATCCAGATGGCAGCCTTTTCCGGTGTTGATTTGCACGGCAGGCGCGCCGGCAGCGCGGATGCGCGCCGCATCGTTATCGGTCTGTTGATCGCCCTCGATCACCGCAAGCGGCTGTGCGCCATGCAAAGCCGCTATGGTTCTGACCAGCAATGCAGTCTTGCCGGAACCGGGACTGGAAACTAGATTGAGCGCAAAGATGCCGTGCGCGGAAAAGTAATGGCGGTTTTCAGCAGCGTAGTCGTTGTTCCTGGCGAGGATGTCACGCTCGATCTTTATCATCCTGGACTGGCTGATTCCCGGCGCATGCGCGCCTGCCGCGCCAGCTTCAGAGTCCCGTGAGTGCGCCGCATTTTCCTCAAGCGCACGAAAGCGCATTGACCCGCCTTGCTTGCGCGGTTTCTGCAGCGCATGGCCTGCAATCAGCGTCTGACCTGTTCCACATCCGCATGTCGTACACATGTCCGGCCCTCTCTACTCAACCTCAAGCTCCTTGACCCGCATCGCATCGCCGCCGGTAACTCCAAGCGCATGATTCCCGCACTTCGGGCAGAGTTCATACAACGCAGCCAGCGGAACGGCACAATCGCACTCATCACACCAGCCCTGCCCCGCTATTTCGATTATTTCCAGCCTGGCATGCTGGGCGATACTGTCGCGCGTCACCGCGTCGAAACAGAAACGCATGGACTCTTTTTCCACGCAGGCCAGTTGGCCGATTTCCAGCCACACTGTTTTGACCCGTGTGAATTTTTCAGCGCGCGCCGCATCTTCGATGATTTGCAGGACGCTTTCAGCCAGCGACATCTCATGCATGTTGAGCATCCATGTTATGCGCACACAGTGTCATCTGTCCGGCAGGCATACACGCCAGCGGCGCAAACTCGTTTCGGCAAACAATTCACGAACCAGCTTCGCAGCAACCTCCAGATTGGCCGCTGCCTTATCGCTCAACGGGTTGCCCAGTTCGAAATCGTAACCGCGGATACGCAACAGGAAAGCCGGTGGTGCATCATTCCCATACACCTGCAGGTAGGCGTGCAGCAAGGCAGCCGGGCTCATTGCATGACTGCTATAGCTGTCATCCTTGCCGGCGCTGATCTCCGAGAAATCGAAGGGCTCGGCGCAGGACATGTCCGCGTCAACAAACAGCGCCTGTTCACATCCGGCCAGGTCGGTGACATGTTCGATTTGCAGTTGCATATCGTTCCGGCACTCGACACCGGCAAGTTGCAATTGTGCGATGCGCTCAATCAATTCGGGACCCAGCCCGTCATCTCCGCGGCCTGGGTTGCCATATCCGAACAGCAGCAGTTTCGTCATTGGGGCACCTCTATTAATCCAAACTCCGTCGCGATACGGCGTTGCTCAAGAAATTTTAACGCTTACATATCAGACATATGCGGCGCGCTAAAATTTCTTTC
>JANLIB010000176.1 GCA_024653675.1 Gallionella sp.
ACCAAAAAACGTAGGGTGGATAAAGCGCGCAGCGCGTATCCACCAATCCGCCGAGGCAATCCATTGGTGGAAACGCTACGCTTTTTCCACCCTACATTAACTGCGGTCAGGCCGGTATCCAGTGGCGCGCAAGGCGCGCCGATATTTATTTCTGCTGGATTCCGGCTCAAGTCCGGAATGACGAGGTTCATAGTGTTTGTTTGCCGGATCAATAGGTTCAACAGAGTTCGTCGGTCGGCCCGACTTTATAGGGGGATGTCGAGAACCATTTTTTCAGCAGTTCGCAGGACTGCGGCTTGCTGATGAAATAGCCCTGCACCTCGTCGCAGCCGAGGGTGACAAGCGCGTCCTGTACTTCTTTCGTTTCCACGCCTTCCGCGACCACCGTGAGGCCGAAGTTATGACCAAGCTCTATTATCGTGCGCACGATCATTGCATCGTTTTTATCGGTCAGCATGTTGGTGACGAACGATCTGTCTATCTTGATCTCGTTGATGGGAAGGCGTTTGATGCTGGCGAGCGAGGTGTAGCCGGTGCCGAAATCGTCAATGGAGAGATATATGCCCATGCGGCTCAGCGCCGAAAGATTTTCCTCGGCGCGTTTCGGGTCGAGCACGATGGCGCTTTCGGTTATTTCCAGCATCAACTGCCCCGGTTCGGCGCCGGTTGCCTGGATCGTATCCGCGATCATTTTCAGCAACTGCGGGTCGTGCAGCGAGCGTGCCGAGAGATTCACGCTCATCCGCAGCCGGATACCCTCGCAGCGCGCGCCCTGGCAGTGGGTCAGCGCGTCGATCAGCACCCAGCGGGTCAACGGGCCGATGGATCCGGTTTGCTCTGCGGCCAGGATAAACTTGTCGGGAAAAAGCAGGCCGAGCCGCGGGTGCTGCCAGCGCACCAGCGCTTCGTTGCCGATGATGCGTCCGGTTTTGAGATTCACCTTGGGCTGGAAATGCAGCACGAGCTGGTTTTGCTCGATGGCGTCGCGCAATTCCGCCATCAGCCCGAGCCGCTCCGGGCTGTGGGGATTGAATTCCGGCGCGTAGACCGCATAGTCGCTCGCCATTTTCTTGGCGCGGTACATCGCAATGTCAGCCCGCTGCAGCAGCGTATCCGCATCATTGGCGTGTTCGGGCATGGTCGCCACGCCGATGCTGGTCTCGACGGCGATCTGGATCCCGTCGACCATGAACGGCGCTTCCAGGCATTTATGCAGCTTTTTGATGACGTGTTCCACATCGCCGGTTGCCGCCAACCGCGGCAGCAGTATGCCGAACTCGTCGCCGCCTAGCCGCGCGACCACGTCGGGCGCGAACAGCGCGCTGCGCAGGCGCAGGCCGACTTGCTGCAACAGGTTGTCGCCGCGTCTATGGCCGAGCGTGTCGTTGACCTCCTTGAAGCGGTCAAGGTCCATCAGCAACAGGGCGATGGGGCGCTGTTCGCGTTGCCCGGTTTCGATCGCATTCTGCACCAGTTCGCGGAAACGGATGCGGTTCGGCAGGTTGGTGACCGGATCGGTGTAGGCGAGGCGATGGATGGTTTCGTCCGCCTGCCGCCGCCCCTGCCGCATGTCTACCTCGCGCAGCTCGCGCGCGATGGCGGGCAGCAGGCGCGCGGTGTGGCCTTTCATCAGGTAGTCGTGAGCGCCGGCTCTCATCGCCTCGACCGCGACATCCTCGCCGATCGATCCGGAGACGATGATGAACGGGATGTCGTAGCCTTTTTCCTGGACCAGCTTCAGCGCTTGCAGGCCGTTGAAACACGGCATGGCGTAGTCGGAGATGATCAGGTCCCAGGATTGCCGGGACAGTGCGTCACTCAGTCCATCGGGCGTCTCCACCCGTTCGTATGCGGGCGCGTAACCGCCGTGCCGCAGATCATGCAGCAGCAACTCGGCATCGGCTTCCGAGTCCTCGATGATCAGCACGCGCAGAGGAATCATTACGGCTGATTACATTTAATTTCGCAAGGCGGGAGCGGGTTCATTCAGCACCAGCCAGTACAGACCGAGCTGTTTGACCGCATCCATGAACTGGGCAAAGTCCACCGGTTTGCGTATATAGCTGTTGGCGCCGAGGCTGTAGCCGCTGACAACGTCCTGTTCCTCGCGCGAAGAGGTGAGGATCACGACAGGCTGCAGGCAGGTTCGCTGGTCGGCGCGGATGAGCCGCAGCACCTCCAGGCCGTCGATCTTGGGCAGCTTCAGATCCAGCAGCACCAGCGCCGGAGCGGGGCTTGGCGGCGCGCCATTGCCGAAAAAATAATCGAACGCTTCCTGGCCGTCGTGCGCCACCGTCACATCGTTCAGGATATTGTTGTTCCTGAGCGCCCGAAGCGTCAGCGCCTCATCGTCGGGATTGTCCTCGACGAGCAGTATGGTCTTGCGGTTCATATGGTCAGCCCCCGGTTTCATTTAAAACGCGCAATATAAACAATTCTAGCCGGGTAGTGTGAAATAAAATGTGGCGCCCCGGCCGGTTATGCCTGTACCGCGGACTTGCCCGCCGTGCCGACGCACGATGCGCTGCACCGTGGCCAGTCCGATCCCGGTGCCGGGGAACTCGGCGGTGGTGTGCAGGCGCCGGAAGGCGCCGAACAGCTTGCCGGCGTAAGTCATGTTGAAGCCGGCACCGTTGTCGCGCACGAAGAATTCCGTCACGCCCCGGGTGTCCGGTACGGGGGTGTTGCGCATCGCGCCGAATTCGATCATCGCGTTTGCCGTTTTGCCGGTGAACTTCCAGGCATTGCTGAGCAGGTTGACCAGCAGCACACGCAGCAGGTGGGCGTCGCCCGTTGCGACCAGACCGGGGTCGATGCGCCAGTCCACGTTACGCATCGGTTCGCTTTTATGAAGTTCCGCAAATACTTCGGCGGCAAGCGCGCTGAGGTCAACTGTTCCGCGCTGCATCTCGGCGAGCGTCACTCGCGACAGTGCGAGCATGTCGTCGATCAGGTGCCCCATGCGCTGGGTGGCGGCGCGCACGCGGTCGAGGTAATCCCTGCCCTGATCGTCCAGCTGGCCGGCATAATCCTCGATGATCGCCTTGCTGAAGCCGTCGATGGAGCGCAGCGGCGAGCGCAGATCGTGCGACACCGCATAGCTGAACGATTGAAGTTCGCGGTTGGCGACTTGCAGTTCGCTGGTGCGCTCGGCTACTTGGCGTTCAAGCTCGGCTTTCATCCGGCGATCGCTTTCCTCTCTCTGGCGCGCGCCGACGATACGCAAGGTCAAAATCGCCGTCATGACGCCGAGCAGCAGGATC
Source organism: Gallionella sp. (assembly GCA_024653675.1). Taxonomy (GTDB): domain Bacteria; phylum Pseudomonadota; class Gammaproteobacteria; order Burkholderiales; family Gallionellaceae; genus Gallionella. The sequence goes on from JANLIB010000176.1 coordinate 3,264, forward strand.
AAGCCATATCCCGCCAATAAACGCCGGAGCTGCGTGTCCCTCGCCGCCAGGCCCAGGGACGATCTGGCCGGTTGTTGCACGATCACGCCCCACCCAAAGCCGGGCACAGGCGCGTAGGCGACGATGGATTCCTCCTGTTCCATCGAGTCGAACCCGATTTCCACCCCTTGCTCACCGCGTTGCAGCTTTTGAAAAACCGGGGTTGCCGTCAAGTCGGTATTTCCCTTGTTATCCAGGTGCCCGGAATGAAATGCCATCTGCCCCTTCGAATCCACGATGGTATAGAAAAGCTCCTCGTTGCCTGCCTTGATCCCGGAGATCCATTCAAGCAGTTTCTCGACACGGATGTGCAGAACCAGGATGCCCGCAATTTTCCCTGCCGCGCTTTTGACCGGCACGGCGACCGCAAAAATCCGGATTGGCGGGGTTGCCACACGGGTATGTGCCGCCGAGACATAGGGCTGCCAGTTGCGGCTTACTTCCCGGAACCAGTCAAGGGAGGCAAGATTGATTCCGCGCGTGCCGGGCAGCGCCGGCACGTCCGCCTTCAGCGTCCCTTTGAGGTCGGTCAGGAACAGGCGGTCGATATGCGGCAGTTCCTGCGGCACGGATTGCATTACCTGGAACGCTTCATCCCACTTGCCCGCCGCAACCAGTTCCCGGAAATGGACGCGGGTGGAAAGAGAAATGCCGATATCCATGACCCGCCCGAATTTTTCTGCCAACGTTGCGGCCATAAGCTGCGCGACGGCCTCCCGGCGCGACAGTGTCAGGGCGGTGAGCTCACGGTCAATCTCGCGATAGCTGTATGCCGCTGTTGCGATGACTGCCGCGACGGCGAGCGACAGCACGGCCCAGCGGAACGGCGAATGTTCGATGAACGATGCCAGGGCGCCGCGCAGCTTGGCCAGGGTGTTCATGCCGGAAGCAAGCTCAGGTGGGGGGCGGCAATCTTCTCCGCAGGTTCGGGAAGGGCGGAAGGAAACGTGCCCGTATTCTGCTCATCGAAACTTTTGCGCATCAGACATCTCCATATTTCAGGAAAAGCAAGCCGCAGAAAAGACCTTCAATCGCGCACAGTATAGGTAAACCGGCGGGAATTCAAGAAGATAGTGCTGATGGGGTGCGATTCAAACTGATGTGGAAGTATCCAGAGATCAGAGAGATCACCAGCCGACCCTTTGGAACAGCACCGGGAGCGCCGACGTCCGCGTCGGCATTCTTGTGTGCTTTACCGTTTGTTGCCGACGGGGACGTCGGCGCT
>JANLIB010000204.1 GCA_024653675.1 Gallionella sp.
CACAACCACCGCGCTGGCCACCACGATATTGGCCAGTGCCATCGCCCGCCGCGCAGACAGCCTGCCCACGCGCATCGTCTACGGCAACGGCCTCACCGAAACCCGCGCTTACAGCCTCAAAGGAGAACTGGTCGACCAACTGCTGGGCGGCGAGACGGGCAGCTACCTCTACGACCCCGGCAGCAATCTTGTGGCCGCGCGCATTCCTGGTGTCAGCAGCGGCAGCCTGTACGCCTACGACCCCCTCGACCGGCTGACCGGCGAGACCAGCTTCCGCATCGGCCAACTGGGCTACAGCTACGATGCCAACGGCAACCGGCTCATACTGACAGACGACAACGAGACCAGGAGCTATGCCTATAGCCCGAACACGAATCGTTTGACCCAAATCGAAAATCAGGACATCACCCTGGACGCAGCGGGCAACACCACAGCCAGCGGCAAATGGACCTTCGAGTACGGCCCATCCGGACGCCTGTTCAAAGTCTACCGGAACGGCAAATGGGTGGCGACCTATGCCTACAACGCCCAGGGCCAGCGCACGCAGAAACAAACCAGACACGGCACCACGGTCTATCACTATGATCTCGATGGACACCTGATCGCCGAGACCGGGCAAGGCGGCGAACTACAGCGGGCGTATGTGTGGCTGGACGATCTGCCGCTGGCGCAGATCGACAGCAATGCCAAGGGACACGACAAAGAGCATGACAAGGGCAAGAAAACCAAGCCAGCCAAAGAAACCATCGCCTGGCTGCACACCGACCATCTCGGCACGCCCAGGATAGCGACCGACGCCAGCCGGCAAGTCGTGTGGCGCTGGGACAGCGACGCCTTCGGGGCGAAGAGGCCGGATGCCCGCGAGGACGCGCACGAAGACGATGACGGCCACGACGACGAATACAAACTCACCGTCGATCTCCGCTTCCCGGGGCAATACTTCGACAGGGAGACGAAGCTTCATTACAACTACTTCAGGGATTATGATCCCTCCATAGGACGGTACATCGAGAGTGATCCGATTGGGCTCGCCGGAGGTCTCAACGGATACGGATACGGATACGGATACGCAAATCAGAATCCTTTGAAATATACCGATCCGATGGGGCTGATGGGTGGTTTGGCTCCCCCATACAGAAATCCGAATGGCCCGTTTGGACCTGTATGTGGGTCGGGTTCCTCTGCAAGTTGGATTCCTGATGGTCCTTGGAAAGGTGCTTGCCAAAAACACGATGACTGCTACTCGAAGTGTGGTGCAAGCCGCCTCCAGTGCGACATTGACTTTTTGTCAGACTCCGGGAATCCCGCTTACTTCGTCGGCGTATTAACAGGTGGACGGCGGTCTTTCGAGGAGGCCCAGAAGGAATGTAGTTGTAGCCAGGGTAAATAGGGGGAACACGATGAATGGACTATATATGTTGTCGCGAGTGCTTGTTGCCTTTTTTGGACTTGCCGTGCTTCTCGGCGTCCTCTGGTTCGCCGATTCGCTCGGCAGAAAATTTATCATTGCCGGTGTTCTCATGGGGTTTAGCAGTCTCGCAGCTGCGTTTGTACCGCAGCATAAACTGTCGAGCGGTGTAACTCGACGAACTCTGATTACGTTGTGTGTCGTCGGAATCGGAGCTGGGCTTGTCTTGGTAGCAGACGATCTCGGTGCATCATATGGAATCGAATGGCACGTTGTAGCGATAAGACTCCTGCACATTGCCGCTCTCGCCACGATGGCAATCACAGCCTTAAGCGGTCGCTTGAACGAGGTAAGGCGGCGCACTCCGTAGGGCGTTAATAAGCGAAGCGCATTACGCCGAATGCAAAATGGAAACAACCACAAAATAAATATTCTCATGTGCGCCCCACTGCGATTTTCTGATCGATTGACCGGAGCCGACACGCTGTTGTTGCACCCGCTTTTGAACCTCACCACCACCCAGGATCCCAACAGGAATTCCACCGGCCATCAATACGACTCCCTCAACCGGCTGCTGCAGACGGTGGATGCGCTTGCCGGGATCACCTCTTACCGCCATGACCAAAACGACCGGCTCACCCGGCTCACCGCGCCCAACGGCGCCGTGACCGGCTATGCAACGGACGACCTCGGCAACCTGCTCACCGAGCACAGCGCCGACCGGGGCACATTGACTTACACCGCCGACGAGGCCGGCAACGTCAAGACCGTCACCGATGCGAGAAACGTCACCGCCCAATACCGCTACGACGCGCTCAACCGAAAACTCTGTAATGAATTAAGGAGTACTCAATAGAACGCGAACACCCTGTAGGAGCGCAATTTATTGCGCGATAATTGTATAAATCAATCGCCCGATGAATCGGGCTCCTACGGTGTAATGATGGGCATTGCAAGCCTAATAATTATCCGGGATGAAGATGGGTGCGTGGGGATATTGAATTGGGCTATGATGGTTCATATATCACGACGGATATCATCAGTAGTACTGCGGAAATCTCATATTTGGAGGAATTATGATCAGTTGGCTTGATGCGCGCGACGCACAGAAATTTGGCATTACTCTCGCTGAATTTTTTATGGAAAGGATACCTCTGGAAATGCCTGACAAAAAGATCAAGTCGTTGGCAAGAAAACAGGAGGTTCTGGACAAAATGTTTTTGCAAATCGAGGTCTTCAAAATAAAACACAAGCTGAACATCTACAAGAAAGCGAAATTGGGAAATGCTTTTAAGTGGAAATTGCTCGACGCAGATTACGATCCCGCCCTCGTCGATGATTTGACAAAAGTGCTGATGCTGAAATGCTGACATCGCCGGCGAATTATTTGCCCGCAAAATAATGAATATGATCAACTGGCTCAAAGACCTGGTTTCTCCCCCTGAGCAATCGGCACCCGGTGATGGCTCCCATCGCCCGGACAAGAATATCCCGACGCATCCTGACCCTGCCGACAAAAGCGCAGCTTACAAAGGACAAGGCGATGCGCATATGCTGAAAGGCGATCTGGAAGAGGCTGAAGCATGCTACCGGCACGCGATTGCACTTGATCCGGATTACGCGAAAGCACACAGC
>JANLIB010000212.1 GCA_024653675.1 Gallionella sp.
ACCGCCTCATTCATCGCAGCCACATAGTTCTGCACCTCTTCCCAATCGTCGCGTTTATCCAACGCCACATCCTCCTTGTCCAGCAGCGCCTCCTCCATGGTCGTCTGCGTTCCCTCGATCTTGCTTGACTGGCTCGCCTCCTTCAACACGTGCATGCGGATGAACAGGTCGATGTTGGGGATGTACTCCGAATACATATCCAGCCTGCCCAACTCGCGATCCGCTTGACCGAGCAACTGGAGCAGACCCATATCGTCCACCACCCATTCGCGATTAATGTTATTGGGCTGGAAGCTCTTGTAGTGCGCCTGCTGGACGAAACGGCCTGACTGAAAATTTTTCATTGGATCACCTCTTAAAATAACGCCCTACTGAATTTTAGATTTTACGTAAAAACTAAAATAGTGCAAGGCGTTACTTTAGTCCGGCTCCAACTCGACAGCCCTTTGCTGCGATGCTCGGCTTGCGTCTCCTTGACGATGCGCGCGAAGTCGGCGCGCGGAATGAGCTTGAGTATTTGGCTGAACATGCTGCATGATGTGCTCACGTTGGGTCTCCTCGGGTCGGGTTAAGGCGGGTTTGCTGATTCACCTATACCCTACACCTGCGGATGATCCAACGTCATTATTTGTTTTGGACAAGAGTGAGATATTGTCAACAAAAACTATTGTACTGAAGTACAGGTGTACTAAAGTACAGGTATGATTTAGCCTTGCTTTCAACCCGGATTTTTCATTAGCCCCTCCCGAACTTGTTGAGCGAGATTTCAGGTTCATCGTTTCGATCTGATGTGGAACCTGCCGTTTTGCCCAAGCCGAGGTTGTGCGGTAGGGTCACACGCTGACTAAAGCTGGGAATAGCTTGACCGTGCGGCGAATAAACCTCACAATCTCCGCATGAAACGCGGAAATAAAACCTATATCTGGCAACAATCCGACTGGCCACACTGGCACTATGACCTGCAACGCCTGTCCGGTCTGCTGGCCCAGGTGCATCACACCCAAGGCCATTTGCTGGGTCGAATGCACGGCTTGGGACTCGGGCTGCGTGACCAGGCCACTTTGCAAGTGTTGACCGATGACGTGCTCAAGACCAGCGAAATAGAAGGCGAGCATCTGAATCCGGACACGGTTCGTTCTTCCATCGCACGCCGCCTGGGAGTTGATGTCGGCGCATTGGCTCCAGCGGACCGGCATGTGGATGGCGTGGTTGATATGGTGCTGGATGCGACCGGTCATTTTGACCAACCGCTGACCGCTAAACGTTTATTCGGCTGGCAAGCAGCGCTGTTTCCCACCGGCTACAGCGGCATGGCGGCGATTCAGACCGGTGGCTGGCGTAATGATGCTTCGGGACCGATGCAAGTCGTTTCCGGGCCGGTCGGTCGGCAAAAAGTACATTACGAAGCGCCGCCCGCGCGCCTGCTGAAAGCCGAGATGTCGGAATTTCTACTCTGGTTCAATACGTACCAGGAACCCGATCCGATGGTAAAGGCTGGCCTGGCTCATCTGTGGTTTGTGACCATCCACCCGTTTGACGATGGCAATGGCCGTATCGCGCGTGCAATAGGTGACATGGCACTGGCACGCACCGAACAATCGGCGCAACGGTTCTACAGTCTGTCCGCGCAAATACAGCGGGAACGCAAAAACTACTACGACATGCTTGAGCGCACGCAAAAAGGCACACTCGACGTCACCGATTGGCTGGAATGGTTTCTTGGCTGTCTATTGCGCGCCATGCAGGGTACAGAAGCAACACTCTCTGCGGTACTGACCAAAGCTCGGTTCTGGCAACGCTGGGCGGGAGCACCCTTGAATGAGCGGCAGGTCAAGCTTATCAACCGGCTGCTTGATGGCTTTGAGGGCAAGCTGACCAGCAGCAAGTGGGCAGCAATCGCCAAGTGTTCGCCGGATACAGCGCTGCGTGACATCACTGACCTGATCGGCAGCGGAGTGCTGATGAAATCCGACGCCGGTGGCAGAAGCACCAGTTATGAGCTGAGACCACTGGACTAGCCGCTTTGATTGATGATTTTGGTAGTCTCTGAGCGAGATGCTTGTCAGGTGGACTTGTTCGGCAAGGTGCTATGGCAAAAACTGCTGGTGAAGGGTTCGCCCTTGGCGAAGAGCTATCTGAATATCTTGGTGGATGAGATCGTAGTTGAAGACAAAACCGCGACTATCAAAGGCAGCTATGCGGCTTTGGCGGAAGCGATGCAGCAAATAAAATGGGCACCTTGAATACTCAAGTGCCCAGTTTTATACCTGATTGGTGCGCCCGGAGCGATTCGAACGCCCGACCCCTTGGTTCGTAGCCAAGTACTCTATCCAGCTGAGCTACGGGCGCGCACTTGAAGTTACCTTGGCGGAGAAGGAGGGATTCGAACCCTCGATACAAGTTTAAGCTCGTATGCGCCCTTAGCAGGGGCGTGCCTTCGACCTCTCGGCCACCTCTCCGAAGGCCGCGCATAGTAATGTAACCGGCCTGAAAGGTCAAACAAAAAGGCATCAGGGCAACCCTACGCGTCTTCCTGATCGAGATTAAACGCCTTGTGCAACACGCGCACCGCCAGCTCCAGATATTTTTCATCGATGACGACGGAAATCTTGATCTCCGAAGTGGAGATCATCTGGATGTTGATGCCCTCTTCCGCCAAAGTGCGGAACATCTTGCTGGCAATGCCGACGTGCGAGCGCATCCCGACACCGACCACCGAGACCTTGGCGGCCTTGTTGTCGCCGACCACGTCGCGCGCGCCGATGTGCGGTTGCACTTTGTTCTTCAGGATATCCATCGCCTTGGCGAATTCATTGCGATGCACGGTAAAGGAAAAATCAGTCGTGCCGTCCACGCCGACGTTCTGGATGATGATATCCACGTCGATATTGGCGTCGCTGACCGGCCCCAGTATCTGGTAGGCGATGCCGGGTTTGTCGGGCACGCCCAGCACGGTGATCTTGGCTTCGTCGCGATTGAACGCGATCCCGGAAATGATTGCTTGTTCCATTTTGTCGTTGTCCTCAAAAGTTATCAGCGTGCCCTCGCCCTCTTCCTCGAAACTGGACAGCACGCGCAGCTTGACCTTGTATTTCCCGGCAAACTCCACCGAGCGTATCTGCAACACCTTGGAACCCAGGCTGGCCATTTCCAGCATCTCCTCGAAGGTGATGGTCTTCAGCCGGCGCGCTTCCGGGACCAGACGCGGGTCGGTGGTGTAAACGCCGTCCACATCGGTGTAGATCTGGCATTCGTCGGCACGCAGCGCAGCTGCGATCGCGACACCGGTCGTATCCGAGCCGCCGCGCCCCAGTGTGGTGATGTTGCCTGCCTCGTCCACGCCCTGGAAACCCGCCACCACGACCACGCAGTCATTCTCCAGGTCGGCGCGGATATTCTGTTCGTCTATGCTGACGATGCGCGCCTTGGTAAAGGCGCTGTCGGTGAGTATCCTGACCTGCGCACCGGTGTAGCTCCTGGCTTTCAGCCCCATATCCTTGAGCGCCATCGCCAGCAGCCCGATGGTGACCTGCTCGCCGGTGGAGATGATTACATCCAGTTCGCGCGGATCGGGATGCTTCTGTATCTCATGGGCAAGCGCGATCAGGCGATTGGTCTCGCCGCTCATCGCGGAGACCACCACCACCACCTGATGCCCTTTGGCTTTGAACTTCGCAACGCGATGCGCCACGTTCTTGATGCGCTCCGGACTGCCGACCGATGTGCCGCCGTACTTCTGGACTATCAATGCCACGATTTTTATATGCCTGACTTAAAAAGTGTGAGCGATTCTAGCGCAACTGGCCGAAAAAAACGAGGCGAGAAAAAACTGGTAGCCGGTAGCGGGTAGCTTAGAGACCGCAAGTAAAACAATCGCCTTATCGGCTACCCGCTACAAGCTACAAGCTATACTACCCGCATGACAGAGATCACTCCGCGCAACATTCCCGCAGCAGCCGTGCAGCACTTGCGCGACAGCGGCTATTCGCCAGCCATGGCGAAGATCTTCGCGGCACGCGGCATCACCGATAGCAGACAACTGGACACCACCCTTGCCGAGTTGCTGCCGTTCGACAACCTGAAAAACGCCGGCGAGATGGCGCGCCTGCTGGCTGATGCGATCGCCGCGCAGAAGAAGTTGATGGTCATCGCCGACTACGATGCCGACGGCGCGACCGCCTGTGCGGTAGCCGTGCGCGGCCTGCGCGCGTTCGGTGCGCAAATCGACTTCATCGTGCCAAATCGCTTTGAATACGGTTATGGACTGACGCCCGAGATCGTTCATCTTGCAGCAAAGAGCGGGCCCGACATCCTGATCACCGTGGACAACGGCATCGCCAGCGTCGAAGGCGTGGCCGAAGCCAACCGGCTGGGCATGCAGGTATTCATCACCGACCACCATTTGCCCGGCGACACGCTGCCGGATGCGGCCTGCATCGTCAATCCCAACCAGCCCGGCTGCGCGTTCCCCAGTAAAAATCTGGCTGGCGTGGGTGTGATGTTTTATGTGCTGCTGGCATTGCGGGCGGAGCTGCGTTCCAGAGGACTGAGGACTGAGGATAGAGGACTGAGGCTCGTTGAACTGCTCGACCTGGTCGCACTGGGGACGATCGCCGATGTGGTGAAACTGGATCAGAACAATCGCATCCTGGTGCAACAGGGATTGCAACGCATACGCGCCGGACGCGCTTGCGCCGGTATCAATGCGCTGTTGCAAGTGGCGAAAAAAAATCAGGCTAAAGTCTCCAGCCTGGATTTGGGTTTCACCGTCGGGCCACGCCTGAATGCGGCGGGCAGGCTGGATGATATGAGCCTGGGCATCAATTGTTTGTTGACTGACGATGCATCAATCGCGCTGCAGATGGCCGCAAAACTGGATACGCTCAACCGCGAGCGGCGCAGCATCGAAACAGAGATGCAGGACAGCGCATTGGCAGCACTGGAACAAATCAAGGGGTTGGGGACTAGGGGTCAGGGGCCAGGAGCCAATAAACCCATGCAGACTTTTCCAGTCCCCAGTCCCCAGCCCCTAGCCCCTGCTTCACTGGTGCTGTTCGATGAAACATGGCATCAGGGCGTGATCGGCATCCTCGCCTCGCGTCTCAAGGACAAATTCCATCGCCCGGCCATCGCCTTCGCCCGTTCCAGTAACGGCGAAATCAAAGGCTCGGGGCGTTCCATCGCCGGATTGCATCTGCGTGACGCGCTGGATCTGGTCAGCAAACGCTATCCAGCGCTGATCGGAAAATTCGGCGGGCATGCCGCAGCGGCGGGATTGAGCATTGCCGAGAATGACTTCAGTAACTTTGTCGCTGCCTTCGAACAAGTATGCAGCGAACTGCTCAGCAGCAACGATCTGGCGCAGCGCATCGAAACCGACGGCGCGCTGGACAATGCCGAGATGAGCCTGGACGTGGCGAGATCATTGGACGCGCAAGTGTGGGGGCAGGGCTTTCCCGCGCCGCAGTTCAATGACGATTTCGTCGTGCAGAACCAGCGTGTGGTCGGAGAGAAACATCTTAAACTTCGTTTGGGCAGGAAAGGAAAAATCATCGAAGCGATACTGTTCGGACACAACGAGATGCTGCCCGGACAGATACATGCCGTGTACAGCCTGAGCGTCAATGAATACAATGGCACGCAGAGTGTGCAACTCATCGTCCGGCATTGGCGGGATGCAATGTAGGGGCGAGATTTATCGCGCCCTGATTTTCTCATAAGTTTTGTAGGTTGGGTTAGCGCAGCGTAACCCGACAGCCTTTTTTGATGATGTTGGGTTACGCTGCGCTAACCCAACCTACCCAAAGCAAAGGTCACCATGGAAACCAGCTTCCTGCAAGGCAACGGCATCGAAGCATTGCCGCAGTTTCTCACCAGCCTGGCCATCGGCCTGCTGATCGGCCTGGAGCGCGAGCGCACGCCATCTGCCAAGGCGGGGCTGCGCACCTTTGCGCTGGTCGCCCTGTTCGGCACGCTGTCCGCGCTGCTTTCCACAAAACTCGACTCACCCTGGCTGCTGATCGCCGGCCTGCTTGCCGTGGCCGGAATGATCATCGCCGCCTACATCAACAAACCCGTCGAGCCGCTTCGACAGGCTCAGGACAGGGAAAACGATCCCGGCACCACCACTGTCATCGCCTTGCTGCTGTGTTACGGGCTGGGGGCGATGATCTGGTATGGCCTTGCCACGCTGGCCGTAATGCTGGCGATAGGGATCACCGCCCTGCTCTATTTCAAACCGGAACTGCGCGGAATATCGCAGCGCCTCACGCGCCGCGACCTGGTCGCCGTGCTGCAATTTTCGGTGCTGACTTTTATCGTGCTGCCGATCCTGCCGAATCAGGATTACGGCCCGTACAACGCCTTCAATCCGCATCAGGCCTGGCTGATGGTGGTGCTGATCTCCGGCATCAGCCTGGCGGGTTATACCGCGCTGCATCTGGTCGGGACCCGCTACGGCGCGCCGCTGCTGGGTTTTTTCGGCGGCTTCGTTTCCAGCACCGCGACCACGCTGATCTATGCGAAGCATAGCAAGAGCAACCAGGCCATGTCATACCTTGCCGCTTCGGTGATCGTAATCGCCAGCATGGTGGTGTTGCTGCGTCTGCTGGTCGTCAGCGCCGCTGTCGCCTATGGCACGCTGCCCGGCTTGTTCCCGATGCTCGCGGGCGGCTTGCTGTCCGGCTTGATCGTCGCGCTGTACAACTGGCGCAAGATGACCAGTACGGACGAACTCTACATCCCGGAAACTACCAACCCCGCCGAACTGCATACCGCCATCGGCTTTGGCTTGCTGTATGTGGCTGTGTTGCTGGGCTCGGCATGGATGAAAGACATCGCCGGCAGCCAGGGCCTGTATGCCGTTGCTTTGGTCTCGGGACTGACCGATGTGGATGCCATCACCCTGTCCAGCCTGCGCCTGTTCAATCTCGGCCAATTGAGCGAGCAGCAGACCGTCACCGCGATAACCATCGCCTTCCTTTCCAACCTCGCGTTCAAGTTCGGCATGGTGGTGTTCATCGGCGGCTGGAGTCTTGCCCGGCACGTCGCGACCGGCTTTTGCGCGATCGCGCTGGGCGTGCTGGTCGGGCTGTTTGCGCTATAGGGCACCTCTAAAAATTCGTCACACCGGCGAAGGCCGGTGTCCAGCCTATTGAAAATACTGGATTCCGGCCTTCGCCGGAATGACGAAATCTGAATTT
>JANLIB010000222.1 GCA_024653675.1 Gallionella sp.
GCAGGTCAATAGTCGTTCTATTGACCAAAAAAGTGGTGAAATATGGACCGCTCAGGCGGATTTGCAGCCGATTTCCTTTAAGTCAGACAGGCTGCTAGCAGCCTGTTTCGGGCATCTATTCCGGGTGATCTCACAAGGAGAAATGAAATGTCAGTGGGAACCATTCTATTGATCGTTGTAGCGCTGATGCTGATCGGTGCGATTCCGGGCTGGCCGCACAGCAGGACGTGGGGATATGGCCCGAGCGGGGGGATCGGCCTGATATTGATCATCCTGTTAGTGCTGTTGCTGACGGGACGATTGTGACGTGCCCGATAAATTCGCCGGAAGGCAAATAACCAGTGGGCGCCTTTATTAATTCAAAATCCTAAGCGAGGCAAGGCGCGAAGTGGGGTAAGCAGGCAAGCCGCATAGCGGCTGCTCGCAAAGAAATTTTAGCGCGCCGCATATGTTTGATATGTAAGCGTTAAAATTTCTTGAGCAACGACGTATCGCGACGGAGTTTGGATTAATATAGGTGCCACAGTATCAAAGCGTCATCTTTTTTTAACTTAAGGAGCCAAGTCATGAACACAAGAACAATGCATTCTAAAAATACAAACATCGCTGTACCCAAGGATAAGCTCATGGAAGATTTGCGCCTGGTGGTGGCGGATGCCGAGGAATTGCTGCGCGCCACCGCCAACCAGGCGGGCGAAGGTGCAGCCGCCGCCCGCGCGCGCATCCAGGATAGCCTGCAAACCGTCAAGGGGCGTTTGTCCGCAGCCGAAACAGCCGTGATCGAGCGCAGCCAGCAGGCCGTAAAAGACACTGACCAGTATGTCCACGACAATCCCTGGCAAGCTGTCGGCATCTCCGCTCTCGCGGGTGTGCTGGTCGGCATTCTGATTGCACGCCGCTAAGCCATGTCTGAATCGCGTGGGTTGATGGAGTCGCTGAAACGGCTGGCGTGCACCTCGCTCGTCATCATCCAGACACGTATTGAACTGTTGTCCAACGAGCTGGAAGAGGAGCGCTTGCGCATCGGGCAGATGTTGCTCTATGGCAGCGTCGCCTTGTTCTTCTTTGGTTTGGCCATCTTGCTTATGACGGTATTTATCGTGGCGGTGTTCTGGGACAGTTACCGTCTGCCGGTGTTGGGTGGTTTTGTCATGCTGTATTTCGTCGCTGGGCTGCTGGTGTGGAACGCATTGCGCCGGGTGTCCCGGGAAAAAACCAGACTGTTTTCTGCCAGCCTGTCCGAATTGGACGATGATCGCGATCGGCTTGATCCCCGGCTATGAAAAAACGACTTGCCGCCATTGCTCACCGGCGCCGCGCGCTATCGGAAACAATCGAGGCGCAGCGTATGGAAGTGGCCTGTATCACCCGGCAATGGCAAAAGCCATTGGTACTGGTTGACGCAGGGCTGAAAGCTGCGCATTTCATGCGCAGCCATCCCGGATTGGTGGCCGGCGGCGTAGCGGCGCTTCTGGCATGGCGACGCGGAGACACTGTCAACACGGTACAGAAGTGGTGGCGCTTGTTGTACCTCTATCCCGCCGCCCTTTCCCTCGGTTTGGAATATCTTTTTTTTGGTATTCGCTCTCCAGGCGCCGGGGAAATTCTGGCCGGGCACCCGGAGGAGCGCAAGACCGGGGATGATCTTTGATTCTGAAAAAAACTGCAGGGGCGGGACATTCTCTGCCAGGTCATTATGGGCGCCTCTATTAATTCAAACTCCGTCGCGATACGGCGTTGCTCAAGAAATTTCAACGCTTACATATCAAACATATGCGGCGCGCTAAAATTTCTTTCGCGCCTTGTCTCGCTTAGGATTTTGAATAAATAGAGGCGCCCTAAAGACATCGAAACTGCGAGGATCAAGCTCAATGAGGAAATTTCAGTTAAGGATAGCCTGATCTATAAGGAAGCCATGCTGCTGATCATGCTGTCGCTCGTCCCTTTTGCCTTGTTTGGCTTTAGCAAACAACCCCTGGCTCCCTCCCGGTACATACACCTCGTTTTGGCCCTGATGCTGCTGCTGTCAGCCGGCGTGACCACGCCCATGATCGATATGGAAGCAACCATCTCGCAGATGAATTTTGTGCTGATGGGGCATCTCATCAATTTTGAGAACCAGGTACTGTATTTCCAAAGCAAAAGCATCCTGGATGTATTCTGGATCATGATCACTCATAAAGATTTTCTGATGAAGTTTGTCGGCGGCTTGCTGATCACCTTCAGTATCGTATTCCCTCTGTTAAAATTGGCTTCATCGCTGGGATATTATTACAATTATCGCCACGCGAGAAATAACCCGGTGATCAAGTATTTTGTATTTAAATCCGGGAAGTGGTCGATGGCCGATGTGATGGTGATTGCGATATTCATGGCCTATATCGGATTTAACGGGATCATTACCAGTCAACTGGGTAAATTAAGCTCGGCAAGCCAGGAATTGGTGATCCTGACCACGAATGGCACTTCCCTTCAGCCGGGGTTTTACCTGTTCATGACATTCGCACTGTTGGCATTATTCTTGTCGGGATTCCTGACCAGAAAACCTCAGGTATAGGTCTATCCAACGGGGCATGGTAGTTCCAGTCTCTGCGCATAACGTTCACAATGAAAAAGGCCGTCTTGCGACGGCCTTTTGTTTACTGCTTCATATCCTTACTGCACGAATCACGGCTGTGTAACCGTAGTCATATCAAGATTGACCGCAGTCTGCGCCAGCACCCTGCCATTGATGGATGAGGCATTACCAAACGTGATCGCTGTCTGGCCCAGTATGATTCCCTCAAAATGCGCGGTCGATCCAACGGTCACAGCGCCTGCGGCCTGCCAGAAAACGTTCTGGGGCAGTGCGCCACCGATCAAGTGCACCGTCGTAGCGGTAGCCTGATCAAGGCCTTGCGTAGTCCGTATGACCCAGACATCTGTTGCTGAGCCGCTGAGAGTGACATCAGTTGCTATTGAAATTGCGACACTACAGTTATATACGCCAGGTGAAATGGTCAGCCCGCCCAGAGCTCCGACTCCGGGACAAGCAGTAGTAAGTCCACCTCCTGCTGGCGCCATATTAACAGCGGCGGTGTATGCGGTTCCCATATCGAGTGAGGCGGTGTTCACCTCAGCCGGAGTAGGGGGCGCATAGTCGAATGCGTAGACCTTTCCGCTTACTTGAGTTGAGGTTGCATATGGGCTTGCTGCGGGCAGGTTCAGCGCAAATCCGGTGATAGCGGTCGAGGTGACGCCTGGGCCGGTTGCGATATTTCCCGTAATCACCGAAGCACCCGGCGCAGTGTCGATTCCCGTGTTTGCTAAGATCGCATAATTGCCAGCCGTTCCTAGATTTACGCAGCTCGCTCCCGTGCAGACTGTCCCTGGCTGGCTTATGGTTGTACCGAGGACTCCGTCGCCATTACCACCACATCCGGCCACAATAGCGGCCAGCAGGATGGTCGTGGACCACATCAGTGGTTTTGAAATACTGTCGAATCTGTTCATTTGTTTCTCCTTTATTTGATCCAGAAGAGCATCGGTACAATCGATTTACTCCTGGCTGATAGTTGTCGTGGTGTGCCACGTCATTAACTGCTGGTCACATGCTTCTCGATCATGCGAGCCTCGATTTGGTCTGTTCCGATTCAAAATCTGATCATCCTGAACCAAGGCACTTGTCACACTTGATCGCAATATCCCACTTTCGTCCATGACGTTCAGTGCGCTATCGCACATAAAGAATTCTTTTGAAAATATCTATCCGCTGCGGCGCCTCGCGCTACGGAATTCCGCGAAAGACCGGCTTGCCACTTCCCAAACGGCAGATTTCTGTTTAGCATCTGCCAAGCCGTGGGGGTGTAGCTCAGTTGGGAGAGCGTCTGGTTCGCAATCAGAAGGCCGTCAGTTCGATCCTGATCACCTCCACCACATCATTCTGTCTCTGTGGTTATTCACTCGTCTTGAGTATCGGATAGAATACGCACATCGAATTTCAACTTGTGTTTAAGGACTCATCATGTACCAGATCGCTCCCAGTATTCTTTCCGCCAATTTCGCCAAACTGGGCGAGGAAGTTGACAATGTTCTCGCCGCCGGCGCGGACATCGTGCACTTCGACGTGATGGATAACCATTATGTGCCGAACCTGACTATAGGCCCGCTGGTCTGCGAAGCGTTGCGCAAGCATGGCGTGACCGCGCCGATCGATGCGCACCTGATGGTCAAGCCGGTGGACCGCATCATTCCCGATTTCGCCAATGCGGGCGCGACCTACATCACCTTTCACCCCGAGGCCTCCGAGCACATCGACCGCACCATCGGCCTGATCAAGGAAAGCGGTTGCAAGGCCGGACTGGTGTTCAATCCCGCCACTCCGCTGGAGATACTGGAATACACGCTGCCCAAACTGGACATGGTGTTGCTGATGTCGGTGAACCCCGGCTTCGGCGGCCAGAAATTCATCCCTCATGTGCTGGACAAGGCGCGCAAGGTGCGCAAGATGATAGCCGCAGGCGGTTACAACTGCCGCCTGGAGATCGACGGCGGCGTAGGCCCCGCGAACATCCGTGAAGTGGCTGAAGCAGGGGTGGATACTTTCGTGGCAGGCTCCGCAATATTCAGCAAGCGCAACGAAAAGGACAAGAACCGTTATGACACGGTCATCGCCGAAATGCGCGCCGAACTCGCCAAAGCAATAAAACCAACCTGAAACATGTCTCAGCCGGTGCATTTTCCGCTCAGCATTTCCGCCATCGTCATCGACCTCGATGGCACGCTGCTGCATACCGCACCGGAACTGACGGAAGCGGCCAACCTCATGTTGCGCGAAATGGATTACGCGCCGGTGGCGCCGGAGTTGCTGATGAGCTACATCGGCAACGGCATCAGCTGGCTGGTGAAGCGCGCGCTGACCGGCGACATGCACGCCACCCCGGATGCCGCGCTGTATGAACATGCCCTGCCGATCTTCGAAAAACATTACACCGGTTTGCTGTTGAACAGCAAACCATTTGACGGGGTGATCGCCGGTTTGAATCTCATGCGTTCTACCGGTTTCCGCCTGGGCTGCGTCACCAACAAGCTGGCGCGGTTCACCGAGCCGTTGCTGAAAGGGCTCGATATGGGAAAATATTTCGAGATCGTGTTGTCCGGCGACACCCTGGCGGAAAAGAAGCCGCATCCGCTGCCGCTGTTGCATGCCGCGAAATTTTTTGGCGTACCGATCGGGAAATTGCTGCTGATCGGAGATTCGCTCAGCGACACCGTCGCCGCGCGCGCCGCCGGTTGCCCGGTGTTCTGCGTGCCTTATGGCTACAATCACGGCGAACCGGTTGACAGCCTGTTCCTGGATGCGGTGATCGCCAATCTGCCGGCTGCTTTGCCGCTTATCAAGCGCGTATGAACATGAAATCGAACAACCTCCTGAATCCGAAAGACACTGCCAGTTGGCGATGGTGAACTGTAGCGTGCGCTGTGCGCACGTTCTAAGCAATGTCGTGCGCACAGCGCACGCTACATGACTATCGAAATAAAGGCTTTAGGAGGTTTTCAATGTCTCACCCCATCACCGAACAGGAATTCAACGCGCTTGCACAGCAAGGCTACAACCGCATCCCGCTGGTATGCGAAACCTTTGCCGATCTGGACACGCCGCTATCGCTGTATCTCAAGCTCGCCAACCAGCCTTACTCTTACCTGCTGGAATCGGTGCAGGGCGGAGAGCGCTTCGGGCGTTATTCCTTCATCGGCCTGCCCGCCGGCACTCGCATCACGGTGCGCGACAGACAAGTCACATTGACCCACATGAACAGCGAGACCACGCACGAGGTCGAGAATCCGCTGGATTTCATCCGCGATTACCAGACGCGTTTCAAGGTTGCATCCCTGCCCGGTCTGCCGCGCTTCTGTGGCGGATTGGCCGGCTACTTCGGCTATGAGACGATACGTTACATCGAGCCGCGTTTAACCAGGTTTCAGAAACCCGACGCAATCGGCACGCCGGACATCCTGCTGATGCTCACCGAGCAATTGGCAGTGGTGGACAACCTCACCGGCAAACTTACCTTCATCGTCTATGCCAACCCGGAACAGGCCGATGCCTATGCGCTGGCGCGGCAACGCCTGCTTGAGCTGACGACTCGCCTGCGACAGCCGGTGGACATTCCGCACGCGCCGCCCATGCACGGCGGCGAAGCGCGCTCGGAATCCGGCGAAGCGGCTTTCAAACAGGCAGTGGTCAAAGCCAAGCAATACATATTCGACGGCGACATCATGCAGGTGGTGCTGTCGCAACGCATGGCGCAGCCGTTCCCCGCATCGCCGCTGTCGCTGTACCGCGCGCTGCGCAGCGTCAACCCTTCGCCGTACATGTTCTATTACGACATGGGCGATCATCATGTGGTCGGCGCGTCGCCGGAGATACTGGTGCGGCTGGAGCAGGACACCGTCACGGTGCGCCCGATCGCCGGCACCCGCCCGCGCGGGAAGACACCGCAGCAGGATGCCGAACTCGCACAGGAGCTGCTGGCCGATCCGAAAGAACTGGCGGAGCACCTGATGCTGATCGACCTGGGCCGCAATGATATCGGCCGCGTCGCGCAGAACGGCACGGTGAAGCTCACCGAAAAGATGATCATCGAGCGCTACTCGCACGTGATGCACATCGTCTCCAACGTCGAGGCCACGCTCAAACCCGGCCTCAACGCGATGGACGTGCTCAAGGCCACCTTCCCCGCCGGCACGGTGAGCGGCGCGCCAAAAGTCCGCGCGATGGAAATCATCGCCGAGCTGGAACCCAGCAAGCGCGGCATCTATGCGGGTGCGGTCGGCTATCTCGGCTTCAACGGCGACATGGACCTGGCGATCGCGCTGCGCACCGCTGTGGTGAAGGACAACATGCTGTACGCCCAAGCCGGCGCCGGCATCGTCGCAGATTCGGTGCCGGACAACGAATGGACCGAGACGCAGAACAAGGCGCGCGCCGTGCTGCGCGCAGCAGAGATGGTGCTGGCGGGGCTGGATGAGGTAGCGCATCGGTAGGGCGGGTTACACCCGCCGTTTCACGAATCAATCAGGGCAAAATTTTGCAAATGGTCTTGGAATGGCGGGTGTGACCCGCCCTACAAAATAATCATGTTGCGCTTAACCGAACTCAAACTGCCGCTGGCTCATGCCGAAGGCGAAATCAAGGCCGCCATATTCAGGCGTCTGGGTATCGCTGACGATGATCTGATCAGCTACGCCGTTTTCAAGCGCGGCGTGGATGCGCGCAAGCCTAACGCCATCCTGTTCACTTACACATTGGATGTGGCGCTGCGCGATGAAGCGGCGATTCTGGCGCGCTTGAATATCGACCCTCATGTAAGTATTACGCCGGATACCAGCTACCATTTTGTCGCACAGGCTCCGCAGAGCCTGACCTCAAGACCAGTCGTTATCGGCATGGGACCGGCCGGCCTGTTCGCCGGGCTGATCCTCGCGCAGATGGGTTTCCGTCCGCTGATCCTGGAGCGCGGCAAGGAAGTGCGCGAGCGCACCAAGGACACTTTCGGACTGTGGCGGCAGGGCGTGCTGAA
>JANLIB010000239.1 GCA_024653675.1 Gallionella sp.
GGAGTGGGGAGTGGGGAGTGGGGAGTGGGGAGTGGGGAGTGGGGAGTGGGGAGTGGGGAGTGGTTTTCCCACTTCCCACTGAGGTGCGTAGCACCGCTCCACTTCCCACTCCCTGCCAACACATCCCACTCACTACTCCCCACTTCCTAGTTTATACTTGGGAATGGCAGACCGGGAAGTGGATCAGCAGTTGGTGGAGCGCGTCCAGCGCGGTGACAAGCTCGCCTTTGATTTGCTGGTATCGAAGTACCAGCGCAGACTCGGGCGGCTAATTTCCCGCTTTGTGCGTGACCCTGCAGAGGCCGAGGATGTCACTCAGGATGCTTTTATCAAGGCATACCGGGCGCTGCCCGGATTTCGCGGGGAAAGCGCGTTTTATACATGGCTTTATCGCATCGGCATCAATACGGCAAAAAATCATCTACTTGCGAGCAAGAGGCGCCCGCCGACCAGCACGCCTTATGATGCCGAGGAAGCTGAATCATACGAGGATGCCGGTTTATTGCATGAAGTCAGCACCCCGGAAAATGAACTGATGAGCAAACAGGTTGTCGATGTCGTGCAAGCTTCATTGCAGCAATTGCCGGAAGATTTGCGCAGCGCGCTGACCCTGCGCGAAATCGAGGGTTTGAGTTATGAGGAAATAGCCAATATCATGAATTGCCCTATTGGCACGGTTCGATCGAGAATCTTCAGGGCACGCGAGGCGGTGGCGGAGAATCTGCGGCCGCTGCTGGGAACCGGTAAAGACAAGAGGTGGTAGATATGAAAAAAGAAATTTCTGTTCTGATGGACGGCGAATTATTTGAGGATGAAGCGGATGTTTTGCTCGACCGGATAAAACGTGATCCCGCCGCCCGCAAGGACTGGGAGATGTACCACCTGGTAGGTGATGTGCTGCGCCAACCAGAGCACATACACTGCGGCTTGTGCGAGCGAGTGCGCAAACGCATTCAGGATGAGCCGACCGTCCTGGCGCCGCGCGGCCATGCGGTGAAACAACGAGTGCGCGCTTTCGCATTATCGGCTGCGGCCTCATTGCTGGCAGTCGGAGTGGTGGCATGGATGTCGTTGCAGATCAGTCCTGAGCCGGCGCCACAAATGGCGATGCAGCAAACCGCCATCCGCCCGGTCAATTTACAAATCCGGTCCAATTCCAGTGATTATTTGATGGCACATCAGGAATTCTCCCCCAGTACCGACATGAATGGCGGCGCGTCCTATATCCGCACGGTTTCTTACAGCCTGAGAGAAAAATAATTCAAATGCGCAATAATATCGGGAAAAGACGGCAATGAGGCTGCGCCCTACGCTCTGTGAAACGCTGTTGAGCGGATTGCTGCTTATTGCCGTTAACGCCTTCGCAGGCGAGGATCAGGACAGTCTTGATTGGCTCAGGGTAGCTGTTTTTGCATCCCACCAGACTGACTACAGCGGAGTGTTCGTATACCAATATGGCAATCGCGTTGAGATTTCACGCATCACTCATATTGTCGAGCCTGACAGTGAATATGAAAAACTGGAGAGTCTGGATGGCCCAAAACATGAAATCATACGCCACCATGGGCAAATCTGGCGTTATAGCAATCAACAATTGGAGCAGGTGGATAGTATACAGGGCCGGAACAGGTTTCCGGCTTTGCTGCCGGAACAGTTGTCCGCACTGAGGGCGAATTATCGGATCAAGGAAACCGGGGTAGAACGTGTAGCCGGCTATAACGCTCAAATCATCTTGTTTCAGCCCATGGATAATTTGCGCTATACCCATAAAATATGGGTGCATACCGATTCCGGGTTGCTGTTGAAGGCTGCAGTGTTGGGGGACAGGAACCAGCTGGTTGAACAATATGCCTTTACTCAATTAATAATCGGCGGAGATATTGATCGTTTGTGGGTCAAGTTGATCGCATCAAGTGTGAATTCCTTGCCAGCTTTGCCAAAATCAGAGCAGGGTGCTTCAGTGGGATTGTCTGGCGTACCCATGCCTGTGGAAATTCCAAAAGGCGGAATGCCTGTAAACAGCGGCTGGATGGTGAGTGCATTACCGGCTGGTTTCAAAAAGACCATGGAGGTCCAGCGCCCGATGCGCGGCAGACATGCCCCTGTGACGCAGCTGGTGTTTTCAGATGGATTGAGTGCGATATCGGTATTTATCGAGCCATCCGATGGAGATGAAGACGATGTTGAAGGATTGTCCTGCCGTGGCGCAGTGAATTTGTATCACAAGGTCGTGGATGGCAACCTGTTTACCGTGGTAGGTGAAGTCCCGCCGCGAACGGTCATGCAGGTACTCGATTCGGTCCGCTACAACGCCAATTGACCATGCTGGATACGCGTGCCATTGTCGTGCGTATCGATGGGCAATATGCGCTATGTCTCGCGCCTGTGGCGTGAAGATTAACAGGGGCGCGATTTATCGCGCCCTTTGCTGGAAATGGAACTGGGCGCGATAAATCGCGTCTATGCATTTTTAATTTATGAGGTGAAAGACATGCCAAGAAAGCTTGTTAGTCTGTTTGTGCCGGTCATGGGATTAATTCTGGCCGTATCGGCTCAAGCAATAGAATTGCCGGACTTCACCGGCCTGGTTGAGAAGCATGGTGCGGCGGTTGTCAATATCAGCACCACCCAGATCATTCGCAATACGCCACAAGGCCTTCCCAATGTGCCGGAGGGAGACCCGTTCTATGATTTTTTCCGCCGCTTTGCGCCGCAAATGCCGCGCGAGCATGAATCGCAATCACTCGGTTCTGGGTTCGTCATCAGTGCCGACGGCTACATCATGACCAATGCGCATGTGGTGGACAGCGCCGACAAGATTACCGTCCGCCTGACCGACAAACGCGAATTTCGCGCCAAGGTTATCGGTGCAGACAGGCGTACCGATGTGGCTTTGCTGAAAATAGAAGCGACCGGCCTGCCGAAAATCAATGTGGGCGATCCGAACAAGCTGAAGGTGGGGGAGTGGGTGGTTGCGATCGGTTCACCGTTCGGCTTTGACAGCAGCGTGACGGCGGGTATCGTCAGCGCCAAGGGGCGTTCCCTGCCGCAGGACAATTTTGTTCCGTTCATTCAGACCGATGTGGCTATCAACCCAGGCAATTCCGGCGGCCCGCTGTTCAATATGAATGAAGAGGTGGTTGGCATCAACTCGCAAATCTACACCCGCTCCGGCGGTTCGATGGGGCTGTCCTTCGCCATCCCTATCGATGTAGCGATGCAGGTGGCCGATCAATTGCGCAGCACCGGCAAGGTGACGCGCGGGCGCATCGGGGTGACGATACAGGAATTGACGCGGGAGCTGGCTGAGTCATTTGGCCTGAGCAAACCCAATGGCGCGCTGATCAGCAGTGTGGAGAAGAACGCTCCGGCGGACAAGGCGGGCATAGAAGCAAGTGATGTAATCCTGAAATTTGACGGCAAGCCTGTGAATAGTTCCATCGATTTGCCGCGCTTGGTCGCGGCGATCAAGCCGGGCACCAAGGTGACAGTTGAGTTGTGGCGCAAGGGTGAATCCAAACAAGTCACCGTCGTGGTTGCAGAGATGCCCGAAGACGGCAAGCTTGCCCAGTCTGCCAGGAAACCGGCCGACGAGGCTGGCGAGCTGGTTTCACGTTTGGGTATTGCCGTAAGCGAGTTGAGCGCGGAGCAACTGCAGGAGTTGCAGGCCAGCGGCGGATTGCTGGTGGAGGATGTCAAAGGTTCGGCTGCGCGCGCCGCCGGATTGCGCCAGGGCGATGTGTTGCTGTCGGTGGGCAATGTGCAGATCCGCTCGTTGACGCAGTTCAACGAAATTCTCAAGCTGGTTCCAAAGGGACGCAACGTGGCTTTGCTTGTGCGCCGCGGCGATAGCGCCATGTATGTGGCGATCAAGCTAGACGAAAAGTAATCCCTGATTGTGGGTGCCTCTATTATTGAGCTTTCCATAATTTGCGACAAATATACTGCTGAACGGCGACATGCGAACACTCCCTTCTCCTGCGGGCGGGAGGGCAGGGGATGATGGGCTGTGAGCACATAAAAACCTTATTTCTGCTCGACACCCCTCACCCCAACCCCTCTCCCG
>JANLIB010000253.1 GCA_024653675.1 Gallionella sp.
GCTGGTCATGATCTGGTCAATGAACTCCTGGATTTTTTCATGCTGCTTTCCAGTGGCGCGCACCGTGATGATGCCGTTTTCCGGATTGGCGATGACCGATGCCGCCTCGCGGAAAGTGTTGCGCCGCGTGACGGTCGTGCCGCCTTCTTCTACGCTGACAGGATTGGGGCTGTTTTCAAAGCCGCTTCTGGGCGCGGATTTCTTCCCGCTGCTGGCGGGTTGGACACCGGTTCCGGTGCTGCTGGCAGCCCTGATCTGCTCCACCGAAATCTCGCTGGAGCCCTCCGGTAATATTTTGTCGGTCTCATGCAGGATATCCTTGATGTTCTGGGTCAAGGTCTCCCAGAAATGGTTCCTGGAGGTATTCTTGATTGCGAGAGATGCGCTGTTCCCGCCGCTTGCTCCTCCTGCCGAGCTGCCGGCGACGGAGCCGACCAGTGACGAGTTGGAGATCGAGCCGTCCGAGTCGCGCGCCATGTTTACGTAGTCGACCCTGTAGTTATGCAGGTAGGGAGAATCCGGCATTACGGTCAGGGTGCCGTTGTTCATCTCATAGCGCATATCTATTTGCTTCGCGATGCGCGCGAGGATTTGCGGCAGGGTCTGGTTGATGGCGTTCACCGTGACCGTGCCCTGAATGCCGGGGTGGATGTCCAGATTAATCCTGGAGTCGCGTGCCAGCGCGAACAGGATTTCCTGTGCGGGCACATTGGTGACCACCACGCTGTAGGTTGCGACTTTGGCTGCCGGTTTTGGCGGAGGCAGTATGACGCTGCCCTTGACTGGCTCCGGGATCGGTTGCTGGGCGCTGCTTGCTGTTTCGGTGGCCGGGCGCTGCATATGCTGGTCTGAAGGCTTGATCGGTTTGGTTCCGCAGCCGGCGAGCAGCACCCCGGTAACACAGAGATAAAACAGGTTGCGTAGGCGCATTCTTTATTCTCCCTCGCTTGATTTTGCTTGTAGCCTAACAGCTTTGCGGGTATTGCTCAATAATGGTGTAGCAAACGGGCGGGTTACACGGGTGCCCGGCCAAAAGTTTTTCGTACCCGCCGCAACACCGAATGTTGCAATGGCGGGTGTAACCCGCCCTACGCTTGCTTTGCGGGCATTGCTCAATAATGGTGTGGGCGCGATGCCTCCCAGAGGTTAGCTTTGCATAGCCAGCTGACTAAAGGGCGCCTCTAAAAATCCACATTTCATCCCAACTGCGGCGTTGCGCAAAAAATTTCTTGCTTACATATCATCCATATGCGGCGCTGCAAAATTTTTTGCGCGCCTTGCATTTGGGCGAACTCTGAATTTTTAGAGGTGCCCTAAACTGGCAAACAACGCCAGTAAGTCATTGGTTATCGCACCCGGAGGGTGAATCGCGCCCCTACCAGATGTAGATGGATGTGGCGAAGGCTTCCTGATAGCGTGCCGGCAAGTCCCCGGTCGCGTTGCGTGCCGCACTGATCGACGGGTATGCGCCATAGAGTATGCGCAGCCCGTTTTTGTCGCCGGATTTGACAGGCACCAGATATATCTCGGAGAGCACGCCCAGTCCATTTGCGCGCCTCAGAAAACCTTCGATACTTTCCCGCTTGAATTCTTCCTTGTAGAACAGCTGGATGCTGGCGGTGGTTTGTTCCTGTCCCGGGTTCGCCGAAGCGGCTTGTTCGAGCAATTGCCTGCCTGCCTCCAGACGTTGTTCAAACAGGCTTGTTTTGGCGCTCGCAGCACTGCTGTCCACAGCCGTCGCGACCACAGATTGGGCTGAACCCGTGTGCAGCCCGTCATCTTTGGGCGTGGACGTGCCCGTGCCGGACGGTGCGGGAGGAGCGGGTGTTGCCGCAGCCTTTTCCGGTTCCGGCGCCTGGTTCGGTGCGGGTTGCGGCTCCGGGCTGGCGCCGGCATCGGCTGCCGGGGCAACGGTGTTGTCAGGTTGCGCTTCAATCGGCGGCGAAAGAGTTAGCGGCGCTGACGCTTGCGCCGGTGGAGTTTGCGGTTCATCTGCCATTAACCACACCGCAAGTCCCGCTATAAGCAACATGGCAAGCGCGCTACCGAACAGCAGTGTTTTTACGGGCATTGAGCGGACAGGTTTGAGTTCGCTGTCGCGCATCGCCGCCTGGACATGGCGGGTTTCGATGTTGTGGGTGTCTTCCACAAATGCGGCCAACAGCGATTTGTCCGCGAGGATATTGACGCGGCGCAACAATCCGTTTGACGTGTCAGCGATGAGTTTGAGGGCGGACGGCGAGAAAACGTTCGGGCCGTGATAGCCGGCCGCGCGCATCCGGAACATCAAATAGCTTTCCAGTATATTGCGCGACAGCGGTTGCATGTTGAAGTGGTGCACGATGCGATCCTTGAGCTGGCGCATGTTGGGCTGGTTCAGTTTGGTATCCAGTTCCGGCTGTCCGAACAGGACTATTTGCAGCAGTTTGAAGTTGCCGACTTGCAGGTTATACAGCAGGCGCAATTCTTCCAGCGTGTCCGGCGGCATGGCGTGCGCTTCATCCACCAGCACGACGATGCGCTTGCCTTCGCGGGCTTTTTCTTCGAGTTTGTTCTGGATGTTGCGCATGATGACGCCGACGCGCTCGCCGTCGATATCCAGACCGAGCCCGTCGGCGATCGCATACAGCATTTCTTCACGCGACAGGCTGGGATTGGCGAGATAGATGGTTTCTACATGATCGGGCAGCCGTTCAAGCAGCATCCGGCACAACATGGTTTTGCCGCTGCCTACCTCGCCGCTGACCTTGATGATGCCTTCGGCTTCGCTCAGTGAGTAGATTAGCGCGTCAAGGATATCGCCGCGATTGGCGCCGGAAAAAAAGAATTCCGTGACGGGTGTGATCCTGAATGGCGGCTCGGTGAGCCCGAAATGCTCTAAGTACATATGGTGTCCTTTAAAAATCCAGATTTTGGCTTCGTAGCGGACTTCGTAGGGTGGGCGAAGCCCACGCGGATAGTCAAATAACCGTGGGCTTCGCCCACCCTACATCTACTAGGCGTTGAGTTTCTCGTGTGCTGCCATGCGGCTGTGCAGAGTGGCGCGGTTGATGCCAAGACGTCTGGCTGCTTCGCTGATGTTGCCGTCGGCAAGCTCCAGGGCGGCGGCGATATAGTAACCTTCAAGCTGGCGCAGGTGTTGATCCATGCTGAAGTTGCCGAGCATGAGCCTGTCCCGTGCTTGCCGGAGCGAATCTTCCGGGCTGTCCTGCCGCAGTGCCGCAGTTGACATATCCGCCGGAAATGCGGAAGGCCGGGGCGCTTGAATTGGCCCGGAAATCCCCTGGGACGGGTGGCCGGGGGCTATGCCCCCTGTTTCTGCCGGCTCTTCGAACGGATCAAACTCATCCTGTAATTGCCGGGCGTCGATCGTCTGGCCGGGATATTTTGTGGCAAGCCGTATGACGATGTTGCGCAATTCGCGCGTGTTGCCGGGGAATCCATATTGTTCCCAGAGTTGTAAAGCCTCAGGGTTCAGTTCAAAAGGCGCCTGATTGATCTGCCGGGCGTAATAAGCGCGGAAATGCTTGAGCAGAGCCAGCTTGTCCTGGCCCAATTCTCTTAACGGAGGAACAGTGATGGAGAATACGTTCAGGCGGTGGTACAGGTCGCTGCGAAATGTTCCCGCCCTGACCGCATCGCGCATGTTGCGATTGGTTGCGGCAATGATGCGAGCGAGGCTTTTGCGTGTCGTGGTTTCGCCGACCCGCTGATATTCGCCGTTTTCCAGCACTCGCAGCAGCTTGGCCTGGAGTTCCAGCGGAAGCTCGGATATCTCGTCGAGGAATAGCGTGCCGTCGGCGGCGTCTTCAAAAAAACCGGGTTGCGCGCCGGCCGCGCCGGTAAAGGCTCCCTTGCAGTAGCCGAACAGGGCGGGTTCGATCAGCGTGGGGGAGATTGCGGCGCAGTTGAGCACCTTGAACGGCGCTTGCGGATTTTTTCCCAGTTTTTGCAGCGCAGTGGCAACCAGCTCCTTGCCGCAACCCGATTCTCCCTCGATGAGCACCGGGAAAGGCATGGTGGCATACATTAATATCTGGCTGCGCAGGGACTTTATCGCGGGGCTGTTTCCGACCAGGCCAAGCGTCTGCTCGTCCCGGTCTTCAGTGCGGAGCTCGCCGCTCCGGACCGCCAGCGCATCGTCCAGGTATTGCCTGATCTTTTCCGGCGCACAGGGTTTGGCGATGAAATCGATCGCGCCCAATGCGCGCGCGTGGCGCGCGTTGCTCTGCTCATCCTGCCCGGACAGGACAAAAATCCTGATTTCAGGCGAGTGCGCCAGCAATTCGGCAATGAGTTGAAAGCCCTCGTCGGGGCGGTGCGGGAAGGGCGGCAGACCCAGATCAATCAGCGCCAGTTGCGGGGGAGTGTCCAGTTTTCGCAACAATTCGATCGCTGCCGCGCGCGTCTCGGCCTGATGGATGGCAAAGGCATTGCTGAAAGCGACTGCCAGCCCTTCGCGAATCAGCGGGTCGTCATCGACGATCAGCAGGCTGGGAAGTGCCGGCAAGGTTTTCAATTTGCGCTCATGTGGGTAGGCATCGGAAGCTGAGCATAACGGTAAAATGGGGGAGTGGGAAGTGGGGAGTGGTAAGTGGGAAGTGGGAAGTGGTAAGTGGAGCGGTGCTGCGCACCTCAGTGGGAAACCCACTCCCCACTCCCCACTTCCCACTCCCCCATTTTACCGTTATGCTCAGCTTCCGATG
>JANLIB010000267.1 GCA_024653675.1 Gallionella sp.
CCAGCGCACAGAAATACAGGTTAAAGCGCGTGAGCTGGTGTCGTTTCTTGCCTGGGCAGCCGACCCGCATAGAGAGGAACGGCACAGACTGGGCTATTACGTGATTGGCTATTTGCTCTTTTTGACGACTCTGCTTTTTTTCTTGAAGAATCAAATCTGGTCGCGGTTGAAATAACGAACTACACAATCGAATTAGAGATGTTTACTGTGTGACCAATTGAGGACTATATGACGAAATATTTTCCGGCCAGGCATTACTTGAGGAGCGACTTATGAAAAACACAGCGTTACCGGCTGCAATTGTTCTTGCGGCGCTTTCTTTGCCTGCGCTGGCAATCCCTGCGCAGGGGGAGGCCAGTTACAGGAATGATGTCCTTCCAATCATTCATGACTATTGTTTGAATTGTCACAAGCCGGGAGGCAAGGGGTATGAGAAAAGCGGATTGGATTTGCGCAGCTACAAGAGCCTGATGAAAGGCACCCGGTTCGGCACCGTTATAAAACCGGGGGACAGTTTTACCAGCGTCATTATCCAGGTAGTTGAGGGCCGGGTACATCCCTCCATCAAGATGCCATACGGGATGAGCGGCGGTTTGTCCAAAGATAAAATCGAACTTATTAAAAAATGGGTGCAACAAGGCGCCAAAAACAACTGAACATCAGAGAACGCGGAGCGGAAGTAAAAGCAACGGTAGGCGCGGTTAGGTACCTCTGATGAGAGCGCACCATGATGCGGAGCCTGATTGTTTTCAAATATGATTACTGTTAGATAGCTTGACCATGCGCTTTGTCCTACAGAATCCGCACCAACAAAATCCGATGTTTCCTTCTTTGGTCAACTCCGCAAACTGGTGCTTTTCCAAAAAAGCGTGCGAAGCGCTGTTCGCACTGCCGCATAAAGCGAGCTTTGATGCCGGACAGTCGAGACAACACTTCGCGGTTTTGAATAAAACCATTGCGATTGCATTTGAAAAAGGAAAGGAGACGCACGCTTTGCAGCTCTTGCCACATTCATGCCGCCGCCTTTCACGCCGAACCGCTCGTTCAAGCGGACATCACGCAATGAATAGCGTTGAAGCGCACCAGTCTGTTATGCGTGATGCCGCTTAACTCGAACACGTTCGGCCCCGTAAAAACACGCCAAGCATCTCGATTGACAAATGCCTTTGTTGTAGCTACAGTAAAGCATGAAGATCGAGTTCGATCCAGCCAAAGATGCAGCAAACCAGACGAAACATGGCTTCTCTCTTGCATTGGCAGACGAGCTCGATTGGGAAGCTGCGCTGGTTTGGGTCGATGACCGCTTCGAGTACGGTGAGTTGCGCATGATCGCACTCGCACCGAAGACGGGCATCCTTTACTACGTGGCATTTGTGGAACGTGGCAAGATGCGAAGAATTATCAGCCTTCGCAAAGCCAATCGTCGCGAGGTAACACACTATGTCAAAAATATCTAAACGCCCATCCGTCGTGATGCCTACTTTGCAAGAAGACAGGGTTATTTCTGCTGCGGCAAAGGCTGATCCAGACGCTCAGCCGCTCACGCCGAAGCAGTTGAAGTCAATGGTTCCAATGCTGGCACTGCGCGGACGGCCCAAGTCAGAGAGCCCAAAGCAGCTCGTATCAGTCCGCTACAGCCCGGAGGTTTTGGCGTTTTTTAAATCCACCGGTGAAGGTTGGCAGTCACGCATGGACGGTGTGCTGCGCAACTACGTCACGCGCCATTCACGTAGAGCGTGAGGTTAAAGCCGAACCGGACGTTCAACTCGGGCGCTCTGCCAAAAAGCGTGGCGGATCGCCGGTTAACTCTTAGGGCACCTCTAAAAATTCAGAGTTCGCCCAAATGCAAGGCGCGCAAAAAATTTTGCAGCGCCGCATATGGATGATATGTAAGCAAGAAATTTTTCGCGCAACGCAGCATAACCAGCCACTTGGTTGGCGTTTTTTGGCAACTTAGTGGAATGGCTGGTTGTTCCATCAGTTGGGATACAACGAAGTTGCTGTGTAGGCTAACCTTCAGGTTATGCCGGAACTAAAATGTGGATTTTTAGAGATGCCCGTTAGCAATTCCCTGTGAAAGTTTGTCATGCCTTATTTTATCTACAAAATATTTACAATGCCGATCCAGCGTTTGGAAAAACTGGAGCAGCATGAGTCGTTTCGTGAAGCGTCGAATCGTGCCAAACAACTACGCGCCGAACTTGCCGGGGATGCGCAATACATTATCAAGGTGATTTTCGCCGAGACGGAATTACACGCCGATGATTTGCTCAGCCAGGTGCGGGCAGCAACCCCCGGACCGGGCGACGATTAGAAATCCGGACGCTGGACGGACTACCCGAAAGTAAATGGATGGCAAGTCTCAACGATGGCGCTGCACAGGGCAAGCCATTGAATTGATGAAAATATAGAATAAGAATCGAAAAGAATATTTTGCTGATGCACTTGTAAAACCCAGTATTACCCCTCAAATACCCGACAAATCTACTCAACTGGTTTAAAATACTGGTTTCGAAACGCTTTTTAACCCTATCCAGGAGCATGCAATGAGTTTTAATGAAACAGACATACAAAACGCGCTGAAAAATCTGATCGACCCCAATACAAAAAAAGATTTCAGCAGCAGCAAATCAGCAAGGAACATCAAAATATCGGGGTCGGATATTTCGCTCGATATCCTGCTCGGCTATCCGGCCAGGAGTGTCTGGGATGAGATACGCGCGATGGTCGAAACACATCTCAGTGCGGCATTACCCGGCGCGGGCAAGATCAGCGTCAATGTATCGAGTAAAGTCGTACCGCACGCGGTACAGCGCGGCGTGAAGCTGGTGGATGGGGTGAAAAACATCATCGCAGTGGCAAGCGGAAAAGGTGGTGTTGGAAAATCCACCACGGCGGTTAACCTGGCGCTGGCCCTGGCTGCTGAAGGCGCGCGCGTCGGCGTGCTGGACGCCGATATTTACGGCCCTTCGCAACCGACAATGCTGGGCATTTCCGGCCAGCCCAAATCCAAGGACGGAAAATCACTGGAGCCGATGACCAATCATGGCCTGCAAGCCATGTCCATCGGTTTCATGATTGATGGCGATGACACTCCTATGGTCTGGCGCGGCCCGATGGTGACACAGGCTCTCGACCAGTTGTTGCACCAGACGCGCTGGGATAATCTGGATTATCTGGTGGTAGATCTGCCACCGGGCACCGGCGACATCCAGCTTACGCTTGCGCAAAAAGTGCCGGTGACAGGCGCGGTGATCGTCACCACGCCACAGGACATCGCACTGATGGACGCGCGCAAGGGACTCAAGATGTTCGAGAAGGTCGGCATCAAGATCGTCGGCATCGTGGAAAACATGAGCACACATATTTGTTCCAAGTGCGGGCACGAAGAACACATCTTCGGCGCGGGCGGCGGAGAAAAAATGTGCGCCGATTACAACGTGGAATTCCTGGGCGGCCTGCCGCTGGATATTCGTATCCGCGAGCAGACGGATTCAGGCAATCCGACGGTAATTGCCGACCCTGACGGCAACATCGCCAGAACATACAAACAAATCGCGCGCCGCATAGCAGTCAAGGTCGCGGAAATGGCGCAGGACCACAGCGCGGTGTTCCCGAAAATCGTGGTCCAGAATACCTGATCGCTTGAGAGTGGACGCTACTTCCGCAGTAACGTGTCACGGCGTGCATCGGCTCATGGAGGACTCAATCAAATGTCCATTACCCGGTTAATAAAGCCGTGGAGGGTGGCGCGGAAAAGCGGTAAAATCCCGCACCTTGAAAATTGAGATGTGAGGAAAAAGAAGCATGAGCAAGAGTCTGGTTCAGTTCATCATCGAAGAACAACGCGCGATACCGGGTGCGACCGGAGATTTCACCGGCCTGATCAGCGATATCATCGTGGCATGCAAACAGATCGCGCATGATGTGAACAAGGGCGCGCTGATCGGCGTGCTGGGCAGTGCGGGCAGCGAGAATGTGCAGGGCGAGACACAGAAGAAACTCGATGTCATAACCAACGAGGTATTCATCAAGTCCACCGAATGGGGTGGCCATCTGGCGGCGATGGCTTCCGAAGAAATGGATGATGTCTATCCCATTCCGGCGAAATATCCCAAAGGCAAATATCTGCTGGTGTTCGATCCGCTTGACGGTTCTTCCAACATCGATGTGAACATTTCCGTCGGCACGATTTTTTCGATACTGCGCGCTCCGAAGGGAATAGCAAACCCGGCCGCTGCGGACTTTCTGCAGCCCGGCGCCACCCAGGTTTGCGCAGGCTACGCGTTGTACGGCCCGTCAACCATGCTGGTGATTACCACCGGGCATGGCGTGAACGGCTTTACGCTGGATGGCGACATCGGCGAATTCATGCTGACCCACCCAAACATGACCATTCCTGCGGATACGCTGGAATTTGCCATCAACTCTTCCAATGAGCGTTTCTGGGAAAAGCCGGTGCAGCGTTATGTGGAAGAATGTATCGCGGGAAAAACCGGCCCGCGCGGCATCAATTTCAACATGCGCTGGGTGGCCTCGATGGTGGCCGAGGTGCATCGCATCCTGACACGCGGCGGCGTGTTCATGTATCCCAGGGACACCAAGGATGCCGCCAGGGCCGGCAAGCTGCGTTTGCTGTACGAAGCCAATCCGATGTCCTTCATCGTGGAGCAGGCGGGCGGTATGTCCTCTACCGGATATGAACGCATCATGGACATCAAGCCCTCCGGCCTGCATCAGCGCGTGCCGGTGATCCTCGGCTCGAAGAACGAAGTCGAACGCATCGTCCGCTATCACAAGGAGTAAATGTAGGGTGCGCTTGCGCACCATTATCCCCAAATGGTGCGCAAGCGCACCCTACAAGAATTGTTGTCGTTTGTATTGAAGACGCATTAAAACAATCCGCAGGTCGAGCTTCGCCCGGCAACCTAAATCGGCGGGCAGAGCCCGCCCAAATGCACGTTTGGTCTGGTTGAAGTTATTGGAGGTTTCGATGAGCAAGCCGCTTGTTTCGATAGTAATGGGCAGCGCCAGCGACTGGGAAGTAATGAAACAGGCCGCGCAGCAATTGAAGGATTTCGGCGTGGCCTGCGATGCGCGCGTGATTTCCGCGCACCGATCACCCGATCTGCTGTTCGACTACATCAAGGAAGCCGTCGCGCAGGGCGTGCGCTGTTTCATCGCCGGCGCCGGTGGCGCGGCGCATCTGGCCGGTGTGATCGCCGGCAAGACCACGCTGCCGGTGCTGGGCGTGCCGATGCCGTCGAAGCATTTGCAGGGGCTTGATTCATTGCTGTCCATCGTGCAGATGCCCAAGGGGATTCCTGTGGCTACGTTTGCCATCGGCGAAGCGGGCGCAGCCAATGCCGGCTTGTTCGCGGTGGCCATGCTGGCGATGAACGATGCGCCGCTGGCGCAGAAACTTGCCGATTACCGCAGGAAACAGGCTGAGGCGATTGCGGCAATAACTTTGCCTGCGCTTGGCTGATCTGCAGGGTGGATATCCGCAGTGCAACAGGGCGGGTACAGTGGCGTGTGTGGCCCGCCTTGCGTCCGCTGCAAGGGTGGATAACGAAATAAATTTGAGGAACACATGTCCGTCATGCATGAATCTAATCTGGCCAGTCTGCCGCTGCTGCATCGCGGCAAGGTGCGCGACATTTATGCGGTGGGTGACGACAAGTTGCTCGTCGTGCAGACAGATCGCTTGTCTGCGTTTGATGTGATTTTGCCCGACCCGATTCCGGGCAAGGGCGAAGTGCTCACCACCGTTTCGAATTTCTGGTTCGATAAACTCTCCCATGTCATTCCCAATCATCTGACCGGCATCGCGCCGGAATCGGTGGTCAAAACCGAAGCCGAGCGGGCGCAGGTGCGCGGACGCGCGTTCGTGGTGAAAAAGCTCAAGCCGTTGCCGATAGAAGCTATCGTGCGCGGTTATCTGGCCGGGTCCGGCTGGAAGGATTATCAGAAGACCGGCGCCGTGTGCGGGATAAAATTACCGGCCGGGCTGCGCGAGGCGGAAAAACTGCCGCAACCTTTGTTCACGCCATCCACCAAGGCGGCGGCTGGCGAGCACGACGAGAACATCTCTTATGCACAGGCGGTCGAACTGCTTGGCGAGGCGCGCGCCGTCGAGGTGCGCGATGCGACGCTGCGGCTTTACATCGAGGCGGCCGACTATGCGGCAACCAGGGGCATCATCATCGCCGATACCAAGTTTGAATTCGGTGTGGATGAAGCGGGCAAGCTGTATCTGATTGACGAGGCGCTCACGCCCGATTCTTCGCGCTTCTGGCCTGCCGATCAATATCGCGCCGGCAGCAATCCACCCAGCTTCGACAAGCAATTCGTGCGCGACTGGCTGGAAGCTTCGGGCTGGAACAAGCGCCCCCCCGCGCCGCTCATCCCGCACGACGTATTGCAAAAAACCGCTGACAAGTACCGCGAGGCGCAGGTCAGGTTGACCGGCGCATGAGGTTGCCAGAACGACTCATCGAAGGTTTTTAACGCTTCCGCAAACTTCATTTCGCCACAGATACAGCGCAGTTCCAGGATTTGGCAAAATTCGGACAGACTCCCATGTCGTTGGTGGCGGCATGTTGCGATTTGCGCGTCGATCCCGCGCCTTGCATTTGCGCGAACCCTGAACTATAGGCGCCCTGAAGTAGCAGGATTATTTGCAGGGGTGGTTGCGGTATCCCGCAGTTATTTCCCGGTCAGTTCCTTGTAGCGCGCCTTGTCGGAATCGTAACGGGCTTCAACCGATGTTCTTTCCTCTTTCAGTTTTTCCATGGTTTGTTGCAATCTGTCCAGCCTCGACTGCGTTTCCTGCAAGTCTTCCTGCAAGGAGGCAGGGATGGGCTTGTTTGCCTTGGTGTAGCCATCGGCCTCGTCCTGCAACCCGGTCAGATTGCCGCCGGACATCCTGAGTTGAGAATTGATGCTGTCGATGCGCGCATCGACCTGTTGCAGACTGCGTCCGCGCGCCAGGTCGATTTCCTTCACGTTGCTGTAAGTGTTGGTCAGAGTCTGGTCATAGCGTCGTTTCTCGGTCGCAGCCTTTTCTTCTTCACGCTTTTTTTCATCGGCCTCTTTTCTGGCGCGACGCTCTTCCGGGGTCGGCGGCGATTCTTTCTTAATCACGCGCCCGGCCTTGTTCAACTCGGCACGATCCTTGTCGGCGTATTCCGGCGGGACAGTTTCGCCGTAGTGTGTGACGCCCTGATCGTCCACCCATTTATACAGCTTTGCCGCGACGGGCGCGCTGAACGCAAGGCCGACGATGAGCGTGACAAGCAATCTGGAACTATTCATTTTTCACCCCGTACTGGTCTCGATATGATCGAACGGCAAGCAGATTCTGCATCATTTCGGCCTCCCCCTGCAAATAACCGAGCAAGTCATCCAGTGTGGCGATGGCAATGACCGGAATGCCAAAGGCGCGTTGAACTTCCTGTACTGCGGAAAGATCACCCTGCCCGCGTTCCATACGATCCAGCGCGATGACCACGCCACAGGGTTGCGCACCGGCTGCGCGGATCAATTCAATGGATGCCCTTACCGAAGTGCCGGCGGAAATCACATCATCAATGATCAGCACCCGTCCGTGAAGTTTCGCGCCCACGGTTGTGCCGCCCTCCCCGTGGTCTTTGGCCTCCTTGCGATTGAAGCAATAGGGCACGTTGCGACCCTGTTCGGCCAGCGCGATCACGGTTCCGGCAGCCAGCGGGATGCCTTTGTAGGCCGGGCCGAACAACATGTCGAAAGGTACTTCCGAAGCGAGA
Organism: Gallionella sp.; assembly: GCA_024653675.1. GTDB lineage: Bacteria > Pseudomonadota > Gammaproteobacteria > Burkholderiales > Gallionellaceae > Gallionella. The sequence continues at coordinate 7,788 of JANLIB010000267.1, forward strand.
ATCGCCTGGGCGAAAAACTGCGACAGGTTTCTCAGGGATGCGCCATCGTTAAACAATCCGGCGTTGAAAAAATACGGCGATAAACGCCCGGCTTTGGTTACAAATTCACCGAAGCACAATACCTTTTTCTGTACGGCAAAGCGGATAAAGTCTTGTCTGAAACTGGACATGGTGGTTGCGACAGGTTTAGCCGATGTTGAGCCATTATAATGGTACGCAGGACAACCCACGGGGATTTTATGCGCATCATTACCGGGCACCTCTATTAATCCAAACTCCGTCGCGATACGGCGTTGCTCAAGAAATATTAACGCTTACATATCAAACATATGCGGCGCGCTAAAATTTCTTTCGCGCCTTGTCTCGCTTAGGATTTTGAATTAATAGAGGCGCCCTACCGTCAATTTGAACGACATTCGTTCCGCTGCCGGCAAAGGCTTTTACGAATGGCTCGCGCAGCAGGATGCCGACATCGTTTGCCTGCAGGAGCTCAAGGCGCAGGTGCAGGACATGACCGCGCCACACGGTTATCACGGCTACTTCCATTATGCGGAAAAGAAAGGCTACAGCGGCGTGGGCATCTATTGCCGCGAGTGTCCACAGCGTGTAATCGCCGGCCTGGGAATCGCCGAGTTCGATGGGACGAACAGGGCATTGACACGGGTGCGATTCAAACTGATGTGGAACTTATGCTGCTTGCCAGATCAATATAGTAATTACGCAGAATAGGTTGATCGCCCGATTCAACCGGGAGCGCCG
>JANLIB010000272.1 GCA_024653675.1 Gallionella sp.
ATTCAGATTTCGTCATTCCGGCGAAGGCCGGAATCCAGTATTTTCAAAAGGCTGGACACCGGCCTTCGCCGGTGTGACGAATTTTTAGAGGTGCCCTTATCTGAAGCCGGCAGCACCCAAAACTTAGTTCGCGTATGAAACAGGCTGGCCGCCTTTCCTGTTGCGCCTGAATATCAATCTCTCCCGGCTTATACCTTGTTTTGCGGAAATTGAATGTGAGCATTGCACCGCGCCTCTGGTTAATAAAGCTAACTCAGTTGACCTGCATCAGGGTTTCCTTAATTGATCTCCTTTAAACTGCGAAACATCGAAAGATTCAAAACGCTATGTGGCGGCGCTGCGCCACGCACTTAACTTAAGGAGAACGACATGGCACACACAGCACTCGGCGGAAAACCCGTGGAACTGCTTGGCAACTTCCCCAAAGCAGGACAAGCCGCACCGGCCTTTACGCTGGTGAACAAGGATTTGCAGGATATTACGCTGGACAGTTTCGGCAACAAGCGCAAAGTATTGAACATCGTCCCCAGCCTGGACACGCCGACCTGCCAGGCTTCCGAGCGGCGCTTCAATCAGGTTGCCGGCAGCCTGTCCAATGCCGTGGTGATAACCATCTCCGCCGATCTGCCGTTTGCCATGGCGCGTTTCTGTTCCAGCGAAGGGTTGAATAATGTGGTCAATCTGTCCACCATGCGCGGACGCGAGTTTCTGCGCAACTACGGCGTGGAGATCGCCAGCGGCGTGCTGGCCGGGCTTGCAGCCCGCGCCGTGATCGTGCTGGACGGCAACAACGTGGTGCGTTATACCGAACTGGTCAGCGAGATCAAGAACGAGCCGGATTACGATGCGGCGCTGGCTGCATTGCAGACCTGTTGAACCGGGATAATCCATCAGGGGGAAATGCCGTTGTAGGAGCCCGATTTATCGGGCGAATATTCACGGTTAATCGCCCGATGAATCGGGCTCCTACACCAAACCGGCAGGCTCTACAGCCAGAAAAATTGCTGGACATTTCTAACGGATTATTTGGGTTAAATCGGCAATGCCAGGCTTTGTATAATTCTGGTACCGGCTATTCACTGCCGCCTTGCCTTGAGAAAACCGGCATTCCAAAAAGCGCATACCCCTTCCAGGAACGAGGTCTGGTAAGGCTTTTACCTTCCCCATCCTCCAAAACATGCACGGTGTTCGCAACTTTTTTTGGTATAATCGCTCACATCCCCGTGGCCGCAAGGAAATATCTGCGGATGACTTTATTTCCCTCAATGCAGTATTAAATACTAAGGATCAGTAGATGCAAGGCATACCCAAGAACGATTTGATCATCCGCATCGGCGGAGAAGGCGGAGAAGGCGTTATTTCCGTCGGCGATTTCATCACTCAGGCCTGCGCGCACGCCGGGCTCGATGTTTACACTTTCAAGACCTTTCCCGCCGAAATAAAAGGCGGGTACGCCATGTACCAGGTGCGTGTCTGCACCGAACGTCTGTACAACCAGGGCGACACCTTCGATGTCCTTTGCGCGTTCAACGGCGAGGCCTACAACATGAATCTCGCCAGCCTCAGGCCGGGCACCGCCATCGTTTACGACAGCCCGGGCGATTTCACGCCGGATATTCCGCCCGGCGTATTCGCTTACCCCATCCCGATGACCCAGACTGCAAAGGACATGCACAACCTGCGCGCCAAGAACATGGTGGCGCTGGGAGCGATGTCTGTCCTGTTCAATATCCCGGTGGAATCCTTGCGCGAAGTGATCACCGCCAAGTTCTCGCGCAAGGGTGATGAAGTGGTGCAGGGGAACCTCGCCGCATTGGAGCGCGGTCGCGAACTGGCAATGGCACTGAAAAAGAATGATCCGTGGACCATCGGGACAGCCAAGGCAAAACAAGATGTCATCGTGATGTCGGGCAACAACGCCATCGGCCTCGGCGCGCTGATCGCGGGGCTGGATTTCTTTGCCGCCTATCCGATCACACCGGCGACCGAAGTCGCCATCTATGTGGCCAAACATCTGCCCAAGCGCGGCGGCACCCTGATCCAGGCCGAAGACGAAATCGCTTCCATTTCCCAGGTGCTCGGCGCTTCCTACGCCGGCAAGAAGGCGATGACCTCCACCTCTGGACCGGGCCTGTCGCTGATGAGCGAGATGCTGGGCATGGCGTTCATGAGCGAACTGCCTTGCGTGGTGGTTGACGTGCAGCGCGGCGGCCCTTCCACCGGCTTACCGACCAAGCATGAACAATCCGATCTGTTTCTGGCGATACATGGCGGCCACGGCGATGCCGGACGCATCGTGCTGTCCGTGGAAAGCATCCATGATTGCATCGACCTGACCGTGGTGGCATTCAACCTTGCCGAAAAATATCAGTGCCCTGTGCTGCTGCTTTCCGACGGCTCGCTGGCGTTCTCGACCCAGAACGTGCCTTACCCGAATCCGGACGATTATCATGTGGTGGAACGCACGCGCTGGAACGGCGAAGGCGAATACCGGCGCTATACGCTGACCGAGGACGGCATTTCGCCGATGGTTGATCCGGGCACACCCGGTGGCGTACACATTGCCACCGGCCTGGAACATAACGAAGCCGGACTGCCCAGTTACACTTCGGCCAACCACGAGGCGATGCAGGCCAAACGTTTCCGCAAACTCAAGAATGTGGTGAACGATGTCGCGCCGACTGAAGTGGATGGCGAAGGTACGGCAGACCTCGGCGTGATCGCCTGGGGCAGCACCATCGGCGTGGTGCGCGAAGCATTGCAACGCCTGCGCGCCGAGGGCTACAAGGTCAAGGGCTTTTACCCCAAGCTGCTGAACCCCTTGCCGGTGCAACAGTTCGAGGACTTCGGCGCATCGTGTAAACGGTTGTTGTTACCCGAAGTCAATTTCCAGGGCCAACTGGCCCACTTCGTGCGCGCGGAGACTTCGTTGCGCCCGGAGTCCTACACCATTTGCGGCGGGATGCCCTTCACGCCTGAAATGATCGTCAATAAAGTCCGGGAGGTACTGGCATGAACGCACCTGCTCACCCACAAATGCATTTGCATAAAGTTGATCTTAAACCCAAAGATTACAAGACCGACACGCCATCATTCTGGTGTGCCGGCTGCGGCCATTTCGGTGTACTGACCGGGTTATTGCGCGCGCTTTCCGAAATCGGCGTCGACCCGAACCACCTGGTGAACATTTCCGGCATCGGCTGTTCCTCGCGCCTGCCCTACTTCGTCAATTCCTACAAGATGCATACCCTGCATGGCCGCGCGGGCCCGGTGGCAACCGGTGTCCAGCTGGCACGCCCCGATCTTTCCGTGGTCGTGACCGGCGGCGACGGCGACGGTTTTTCCATCGGCGGCGGGCACATGCCGCACCTGGCGCGCAAGAACGTCAACATGATTTATATCCTGATGGATAACCATGTTTACGGTTTGACCAAGGGTCAATGTTCGCCCACTTCCCGGCCAGAGATGAAGACCACCACCACCCCTTATGGCGGCGTGGAGGAACCCCTGGATCCGGTGCTGTATATGCTCACCTATGGCGCCACTTATGTCGGTCAGGCCTTTGCCGGCAACGTCAAACTGGCATCGCAACTGATCAAGGATGGCATGGAACACAAAGGGTTCGCCTTCGTCAACCTGCTTTCCCAATGCCCGTCTTTCAACGATATCGACACCGCACATGCCTTCAAGGATGCATGCGACCAGGTGCCTGACAGCCACGACACAAGCGATCTGAGCGCGGCGATGAACGCAGTCAACGCCGCAAAACAGGCGGGGCGCATACCCACCGGACTGCTGTATAAAACCGAGCGTCCCACCCTCGACCAGCGCATGGCCGAACTGGTGGAGCGTGTCGGCGGGCACAAGGACTATGATCTGCGCAAGATCATCGATCTCGCACGCCCGTAGAAAAACTACTGCGAGGCGATGATGCTGCGTTGGAAAACGGCTCAGAATGCTCATTTACTTCATGTAAACTCCGCTTCCTTGCCGTTTTCCGCCTTGCCTGATCGCCTCTCGCTACGTTTTTCAGTATTCCGCTTATTTGATGAGTGCCATATTGTCTAAAGAAAACGAAAACGCACAGCAGCCAGACGTCGCTCTGACCATCAACGGACTTGCCGTCAACGCGCATACCGGCATGACACTGGTCGAGGCTGCATGGCATGCCGGAGTGCCGCGCGTCACGAGTGTCGGCTGCATGGAGGGTGTGTGCGGCTCCTGCCGGGTGATGCTCAGGCGCGGCAAGGATGTGACCGTGGGGCTTGCCTGCCAGACCTTCGCCGAGGAAGGCATCGAAGTGGTGTTCATGCCGCCCGCATCGGCGCCGCGGCATCACTACGAGATTGGCGATTTCAAAGATGCGTGGGACATCCATGCGCGTTTTCAGGATATTTTTCCCGAGGCGTCGCGCTGCCGTCATTGTCACGGCTGCGATAGCGCCTGCCCCAAAGGCATAACCGTCGAAAATGGTGTTGCACTGGCTGCTGCAGGCCGTTACCGCGATGCGGGAGAGGCTTTCTTCGAATGCGTCATGTGCGAACTGTGCGACGTTGCCTGCCCCGAGCTGATCGCGCCTGCTCATGTGGGTCTGTTTTGCCGCCGCGTGACGGCTCATTTCCATTTGCGCCCGCCCAACCTCATCTATCGGCTGGAAGAATTGCGCCAGGAGCGCCAGAGTGTCGCCCTGATAGAGAGTGATGAGGAAAAATAATGAAGGCCGACTCAAGATGAGCAATGGCATTCCCCTGGCAGAAGCCCTCGCGCGCTACCGGCCCGATTCGGATATCGGGTCGCTGCCGGAACTGGCCGACACGGACACGTTGCTCAACACCTACCATCCGGATCACTTGCGCGACAGCGTAGTCAAACTGGCGGTGGGAGCCAACACGGGCGATCATTGCCAGCACGAGCTGGCCGGACTGTTGCAGTCAGAAGCATTCATAGATGAGGCCGACCTGGCCGGCACTCCGGTGACAGACGCCGACGTGCTGGTGATTGGGGGCGGCGGCGCGGGCTGCGCAGCGGCACTGGCGGCAGCCGAAAAAGGCGCGCGCGTGCTGCTGGTCACCAAGCTGCGCCTGGGAGACAGCAACACAGTCATGGCCGAAGGAGGCATCCAGGCCGCCATCGAGCCGGATGATTCGGTGCAGCGGCATGTTCAGGATACCCTGCGCGGTGGCCACCATGCCGGCGACCCGGCACTGGTAGCAGCCATGGCCGAAGACGGCCCGGAAGTGTTGCGCTGGCTGATACGCCAGGGCATGCAGTTCGAACAAACTCCCAGCGGCGACCTGCACACGCGGCGCGCCGGCGGAATGAGCGCCGCGCGCCTCGTCCATTGCCGCGACTACACCGGCCTGGAAATGATGCGTGTGCTGCGCGAAGCCGTCATCCAGCATCGCAGCATCGAAGTCTGGGAGCAAAGTCCCGCCGTCGAACTGCTATCCAACGAACACGGGCAGAAATGCGTCGGCGCAGTGCTCACCTCGCTGCTCGACGACCAGTTGCGCATCGTGCGCACCCGCTCCGTGATCCTCGCAACCGGCGGACTGGGACGGCTGCACCTGAACGGCTTCCCGACCTCCAATCACCTGGGCGCAACGGGCGACGGGCTGGTTCTGGCATACCGTATCGGCGCACGGTTGCGTGAGCTGGATTCTTTTCAGTACCACCCCACCGGCTTGCTGCACCCATCCCATCTGGCAGGCAAACTGGTCACCGAGGGCGTGCGCGCGGCGGGCGCCCTGCTGGTGAATGGCCTCGGGCGACGTTTCATCGACGAACTCCAGCCGCGCGATGTGGTATGCGCCGCGATCCTGCGCGAATGCAGCGAGGGGCGCGGCATACGCATCGACGGCCAACGCGTCGGGGTATGGCTCGACACGCCGCGCCTTGAACGCGCCCAGCCGGGTTTGCTGGAAAAACAATTCCCCAACCTGATGACGCGCACCCGCGTCTCGGGCATCGACCCGCGTATCGAACCCTTGCTGGTTCATCCGACCCTGCACTACCAGAACGGCGGCGCGGTGATCGACACCAATGGCGCCACCACTGTGCCCGGCCTGTATGCGGTGGGCGAAGTAGCGGGAGGCATCCACGGACGCAACCGCATCATGGGCAACGCCCTGCTCGAGATCATCAGCTTCGGGCGTCGCGCCGGTATCGCAGCCACCGCCAGCCGCGACCGCGGCCCCAAGAAAGTCACCCTCGAACATGTGAACCGGTTGCGCCGCGCACTCACTCTCGCCGGCATGCCGCTGACACAGCGGGCGCCGCGGATATTGCCGGATTATGCTGCGGGAGGCGTGTGGAAACGCTGAAATATGAAATGAATCATGATCGCTCTTCAGGTCCGAAACGCCATCGCCCGATAAATCGGGCTCCTGCAGCAACCGGAATGAAATGAACAATATCGAACCGCATCTTATGCTGCTCCATCCGGACCGCCGCGTCGGCGCCGACATGGCGCGCTGGCGCCAGTCGGGCGGCGGCGAAGCGCTGGCTCGCGCCGCGCAGGACCCGGCTGCCGTGCGCGAGGAAGTGCGCCTTGCCGATCTGCGCGGCCTGGGCGGCAGCGGCTTTCCGGCCTGGCGCAAGTGGGATGCGGTCGCCGCCGAAACGCCGAAGCCGGATAAATACCTGATCGTGAACGGCAACGAAGACGAGCCCGGCACCTTCAAGGATCGCATGCTGCTGGAAGAAACACCGCATCAGGTGATCGAAGGCGCGGTAGTTGCGGCGCTGGCAGTCGGCGCCAATCGCGTCGTGTTCTACATCAACCCCGACATGACACGTTCACTGGCGGCGATGAAAGCGGCGCTCGAACAATGGCAAACCTCGGATCTGCTGCCGGCAGGTTCGACCGCGCTTGGCAGACCGTTGCAGCTTGACCTGCTGTCCGGTTCCGGGCATTACATCGGCGGCGAAGAAACAGCATCGATGGAATGGGTCGAGAACCGCTTCCCATTCCCGCGCGGCAAGCCGCCCTATCCGGCGCAAGCCGGCGTGCATGGCTGCCCGACCCTGATCAACAACGTCGAAACCCTGGCTCACGTATCGCACATCGCGGTGCGTGGCGGCGCCTGGTTCCGCAGCCTCGGTAAAGCGCCGGGCACCGGCACCAAACTGTATTCCTTGAGCGGCGATGTGCTCTATCCCGGCGTATTCGAGCTGCCGATGGGCACGCCGTTGCGCGAACTCATCTTCGTGCATGGCGGCGGCCTGCTGTCCGGCAAGCCGCTCAAGGCGGTATTTACAGGCGGGCCTTCGAGCACCCTGCTGACACCCGCCGACCTCGACGTGGCGCTGGATTTTGAATCCCTGCGCGCGCGCGGCAGCAACCTCGGCACCGGCGCGATGATCGTCATCTCTGAGGGCACCGGTATCGTCAAACGCGTGGCCGAATACGAACGCTTTTTTGCGCATTCATCATGCGGCCAGTGCAACTCGTGCAAGGTGGGCACCGCCACCATGAGCCGCCTGCTGGACCGGATCGACACCGGGCGCGGCACCGCCGCCGACCTCGCCACCCTGGAAAATCTCTGCGCCATGCTGCCCGGCAGCGGCCGTTGCCATCTCATCAACGGCGCCGTGCAGCTGCTCGACAGCGCCTTCCGCCACTTCCATGACGAATTCCGGGATGCACTGCGTTAATAAACCTGAACAACTCAATTGTCCACGAAAGTCACGAAAGAACACGAAATGGGGTAAGCAGGTATTCCGCCGTAAGGCGAAAGCTCGCAAAATATTCAAATGTATATCGCGATTTTAATCCGGTGAATTGTTGAAGCAATCCATGTTTTTGCTGGATTTCGTGACTTTCGTGTTTTTCGTGGATGAAAAGAGGTTTTAAGGATAGACCCGATTCTCCCAGTCTGTCCTCATCAGCGGTTGCCGCTACTCGCTAAAAACCGGAAGAGACCATCACCCCGAAACCGCTATCCGGGCTTCCGTCCGCAAATCCCTTGAGCACATAAGCACGGACATTGAAACTCTCGGCTATCCTGTGGCTTGCATAGACAACAAGCTCCCGTTGTTCTGCTCCGGTTGCTGAAGGTTTCCGGGACAGCCTCATTTCGGCGCCGCCGCTGGTCTGGCCGGTGAACAGGTAATCGCCGCCAAGGGTTCCATAAACCACATTATTCATGTCAACTCCGGCGGGGCTGCCCAGAACCTCGTAGCCCAGCGCACCCATGGCGGTGAAACTGTCGAAGCCCCGGTATGCATCAACCTGGGCCGCATAGTCATTCTGGCCTGTGCCCAGACTTGTGGCCGCTGTGCCGAATTTGACCCTGCCGGTCAGGTCTATTCCAGAGTCATCTTCACTTCCCGAATAAACATTGCAAGTGGCCGCCGCGACCACATCACCCAGGCCGGACCGGGTCGTGCTGACAGATGTAGCAGAGGCAGCAGTAACAGCCCTGAAACGTTTGCCGCCGGAAACCACATCCGTAGCGCCGGAAATACGGGTATACGGGACAGTCAGTTTAATAGCCCAAAGATCGGTCCTGTACCTGACGGTAACCGGGATGGAGAATATGCTGGTAGTGCTGGCCGTACCATATTTCCCGGAGCTGTAGTCGAACCCGGCAGCCAGATCGAAATTGCCGGCCTCGGCAGCCCATGCGCCTGAAGCGGCAAATGCCGCTATATTGCCCAAAGCGCCTGCCAGAAAAATTATTGATAATTTATTTTTCATACTGCGCCCTCTTTTAATTTGCCGAAAAAAATCAAATGCTGTGGCGTTCCATCTTGAACCGAACAGACTTCTAGAAATACAGGCACGCCGGCGTCAACACAAAGCGAAACCGTTTCCGGAAAATCACCCGCATAAACCCGAATCGTTCATTAGAACTGAGTTGGGGTATAACGAAACATTCCCCCCTTTGTAAAAGGGGGGCGAGGGGGGATTTGAACTGCGCGCGGATACGAAAATCCCCCTTGATCCCCCTTTTTCAAAGGGGGAGCTTGAGAGAGATGTGGATTAAGTTTTCCAATGGATTCTTTTGGATAAAACAGCAGCGGCGAGCCTCAACTCGCCGCAAACTGCTATCTGAATGCAAGGAAAGTGCGATCCGTGCCCTTCCCGGTCGCCGCGTTATATTCCAATCAACGCTTGCCGCCCGGTCCCATGCCTCCGCCCGGAGCCATGGCGCCGCCCGGCCCCATGCCGGCGCCGGAACGGAAACTGCCTCCTCTTGCCGGAGGATCATCCGGAAGGGTCACGCCACGCTCCTTGGCGCGCACCAGCATACGTTCATGATGTTCCGCACGGATCTGCTCCCTTTCCTGGGGTGTCTTTGCGGCGCGCATTCTGTTCCGGTATTCGTTGCGCTCCTGTTTTGTCATCAGTTGGCTGCCGAACACTCTGTCCTGGTCCTGTGCTTTGGTTTTGGTTTGATCACGATCCTGCAGACGCGTGCGATCCTGATCGTCCGCCAAGGCCAAACCTGCGCCAAACACCAGGACTCCGGTTAATGCAGACATTGTCAAAGTTTTTTTCAACATGATCGTCTCCTTTAAACGAGGTTGTGGAAATACCCCGGCGCTATCAGATCAACCTCATATTTGACAGCGCTTGAAACTCCATTTGCCAGACTCAGCTGCTTCGCGCCAACGCTGATAACCAGAGCAGCAGAAACTGCCCGGGTGATGGTCATGCGCAGCGAAACAATTCTGCTGAGCGAATATGATACGGGCTGGCGCGGCGCTTGAGAACCTCATAAGCCCACACATGCAGTCAGGTTTCTGTGCTTCGCGCCCATCCTCATCATATCCGCATTATGCGACTTCTGCCGCCGGGTAAAGTTTCAACCTGGTATCGTAAATCATAAATAACGAAACATTTTGTTTGGCGCTTACCTGCAGTCAGATGGGTTGGGCTAGCGGCTTTATTGCATAACCCAACCTTTAGTATGATGAAAAATCAGGCTGTAGGGCGGGTCACACAGGTGCCGGGACAAAAGTGTTTCGTACCCGCCGCAACGCCGAATGTTGCAATGGCGGGTGTGACCCGCCCTACATATTTGCACATGTTTCGTAATTAACAGTCGTAATACTAGTGTAGTGCGCCGCTATTGGGGGCACTTATGCGCAAACCCTTGTAGGTCGGGCTTTAGCCCGACATGTCGGGTTGAAACCCGACCTACATGCAGC
>JANLIB010000281.1 GCA_024653675.1 Gallionella sp.
TCTGCTCTTCGGTAAATCGCTTCTTCATGTCCAATCTCCTTGCTCTGGTTGGGATTGGACTCTACATCGGGGTGCTACTCAAATTGGGGGTGACGTCGCCGGTTCCGCCAGTCTGTTTTGTGTCCCGATCCATTGCTCCGTCGGTATAGATTGCGATTGCATTATCCTTAACCATGCTAGCGTTAAATTCCGCCCCTAGATCTCAGCGAAGGTTATTCTCCTCCAAACATATAACGCGAAGCTAACCTGCGAGCCACGAGGCGCGAAGCGCCGACGTGGCGAGTCAGGTTGAGCGACGGGTTAGGGAGCCTTTGTCTTTCTTTGTGCATATGTATTTACAAGCTCTGCTGTCTTGGCGTGCTTATTCTGAAGGGCTAATTCATATGCGGTTTTTCCATCTGTCCTCGGAAGTTTCGGGTCTGCTCCATGTTCTAAAAGTAACTTCACAACATCAAGGAAACCGTTCTTAGCGGCGTAACAGAGAACCGAATAGCCTTGCCATTGACCTCCGCGACCCTCTGAGTATTCGTCGTAATCTCGTTCGTTTCGATCATTTGGATTGGCTTTGAAACCGAGAAGTAGCTTAATTGCAGAGACGTCTTTGAACACGGAATAGTAGGCGATAGCTTCCATCAATACGGTATCTCCCCTTTGCGCTCCGAACTCCGCCGAGATTCGCTGATTAACGTCAGCGCCTTCCTGAAGGAGTAGACGGGCGATTTCGGTATTATTTGTGCGTATTGCGATTCTCAATGGTGACTCTGAGAATGTGTCAACATGATTGAGGATTGCACCCGCCTTAATGAGAAGTCTAACGGTCTCCGTGGAATTCGGAAACGGTCCTACGTAGCCTCCACTCTTTGTTAATCGTTCAAAGGTTTCTGGTCGATTGCCAGCCGCGTAGGACAGTGGTGTATAGCGGAATTTTGGATCGGCATAATTAACATCCGCACCAGCTTCAATTAAAAGCTTAACAATACGAGTATCCCGACCTACTGCCCGCATCAGTGGTGTCCACTGACCAACTTTGAAGTTAACGTCTCCTCCAAGAGAGATTAAAACTTTAACCGCCTCGAAGTTATTCCAGTTGGTGGCGGTAAGAAGTGGCGTCCCTCCGTCTCCAGCTTTTACTGCATTTACATCCACCCCCGCAGTGATCAGTTTACGAATGGTCTCAATGTCGCCGCTCTTTGCTGCTGCATGCAAAGACTCGACCAAATCAGATGCGTTTGCAGGTAGCCAGATACAAAACAGCAGTATTGCTATTGATCGATACATTTAGGCTCCCTAACGTGCTGCTGTGCCGCGCCGGCCACGGAAACCACAGGAAACACGGTGCGCTGTCCCCGGCGTCGGCACGAGCAACTTGTTAGGCATTTATTTTCGACTCGTGTCTCGCATCACGGATTGAACACCAATCTGTTCTTAGGTTCGCAAGTCGAGTTGCAAGTGACACAATGGAATTGATAACTCCATCCATCTCGGCTTTTGAGGCTAGCGCATTCTGACTTGAGTCGCGTCGCTGCAAGTCGACTATGCCTATGAAATCCGGTTCGCCTTCCTCTGCTTCTTTGTTCCAACCAAACGTCAGCGGGCTATGAGCGATGCGGTTTCTAAACTTAGCCTGATCGAGCGCTTCGTTCCAACACTTCCGTGCCTCTGCTTCCCAACTAGGAGAATACGCGCGATCCTTAGCTAACCCCATAAGTTTCTCAACACGCTGGGCGAACCGCAATTTCGAGAACTCTGGGAGTTTCTCAGGGGCTTCGGATAGCTGAATTAACCATAGATAAGTCTCAAGCTCCAAGACACCAAAATTAAGAATTAGCTTCCCAACCCTTGCGATCCAGGCGGTTGAATACGGAGCATCTATTGCGTGCTTAATGCGACTCATGTCGCCTCGTTCTTCTGATGCCTAACGTTTCAAATAAGCGGCGCGCGGTTTTTGCGCGTCTGGCCCGCGCTTTTTGCGGGCGAACTTGATTTGATTGTTAGGCAGCATCATCTCGGACCTTTGCATCTTTAGAGCCATAGGTAACTAGGCCAAAGCCCACTGCTACGCCACCCCAGAAAATTACCATATCCGCAAGGAACCACCCCCAACCCGCCCAAAGACGATCTTGCCCAAACATAAAGCGCATAAACCAAGGTGACTCAGAAAGAGGTCTACCGAAACCGTCAAGCCAAGTATGAGTTTCCGCGTTATACGAAGTAACAAAGTACGCTATGAACCCTGCCACGAAGATGCTTAATGCGATTGCTCCGCCAATGTACAAAAAAACTTTTCTCATATAGTGACTCCATTCCTTAATTTATTCTTGCTGCCTAACGTTCGCCATAACCGGCAGCCAAAAGCAGAGCGGGGCGGCGCTTTTGGCTGTCTGACCTTACCCGGCTTTGGTAGACACCTGTCACGCTGCGATTACCTCGAACTCGGTGGGTGAGCGATACCCTAAACTGGAATGCAGTCGTTGGCAATTGTAGAACCGGATGTAGTCGGTAATATAAGCCACGGCCTCTTCCAGACGGGTGAACTTCTGGAAGTACACCATCTCGGTCTTCAAGCTCCCGAAGAAGGACTCCATGTGGGCGTTGTCCCAGCAATGGCCCTTGCGGCTCATGCTGACGCGCAGTCCGGCTTCTTCGAGGGCCATCCGGTATTCCTTGCTGGCATATTCTGAACCCTGATCCGAATGGAAGATGGTTTGATGGCTGGGTGGGCTGGACTGCACGGCCATCAGCAGTGCCTCGCGTGCCAGGGCCGCGTCGTGGCGCTCCGAGAAGCTCCAGCCAATCACCTTGCGGGTGTAGTGATCCATGACGATGCCGATATAGGACCACTTCCGGCGGACCCGGATATAGCTCACGTCCCCGACCCAGACCTGGTTCGGAGCGTTGGCCGGCGGACGGTTCAGCAAGAGATTCGGCGTCCCCGCAAACAGGTGCTCGCGGTGCCGGTGGTATTTAAAGCGCCGGGCCATGCGTGCTTTCAGACTGTTTTCCCGCATGATCCGCGCCACCCGGTGCCGGCCGCAGACGATGCCTTGGGCCTTGAGGGCGGCATGGACCCGCGGATAACCGTAGGTCTCGCGGCTCGACTTGAAGACTGAAAGGATCTCCGCCAGTAACTGCCGGTCCTCCACCCGTCGCTGGCTGTCCTGCCGATTGCGCCAGGCGTAAAAACCACCGCGGGAGACGCCGAGCTTCCGGCACAGCGCCGCCACCGGACAACGGTCCTGGTGCTGCGCTATGAACCGGAACGCTGAGATTTTTTTTCGGGGAAGAACCTCTCGGCTTTCTTCAATATAACGTTCTCTTCCCGGAGCTGTTTGAGCTGCCGTTCTAACTGTCTTATTTTCGCTTTGGCTTCCAGAAGCTCGGTACGGGAGCGGGCTTCCTGGTCGTTATCCTCGATCTTTCCGTCGCGCATTTCCTGCCTCCAGCGGTACAGCATGATCGGGTGGATCCCCAAGGCCTCGGCGACATCCACCGACTGGATATTCGGGTGGTCGGTGATCTTCACCGCCGTGTGCTTGAACTGATAATTGTAGAACGTGTGCTGCTCTCGCTTCTTCATGGAACACCTCCGTTTAACGCCGTTACGGGAGGTGTCTACTTTTTCGGGGTAGGTTCAGTCCGAGTTGATGGCGTTGTTAGAGAACAATTTGTTTCTCCATGATTGTAACGGGACAACCATGATATTCGGTTCTTTCTTTAACGTGCCATCCAAGCCTTGCATAAAACATTTCTGATTCTGGCGTGTACAAATAAAGCGTTTGGACTCCAAGTTCATGAGCTTTTTTTTCTATGGCCGAGACAAGCGTTGCCCCTATACCTTGCTTCCGCCTCGGAGCCGCAATATAGAGCCCAGCGAGCCAAGGCGTTAAATCAGGACGTGTGTCCATATCGTGAACTTTGAGGCACACCGTTCCAAGCAGTTCGTTTCCCTCGAAGGCGACCAGAGCGACCGGAATTTTATTTGTTTGCGCTCTTTCAGTAATAAGGTGCTCTACATCCGCATACGTTCGTTCCGGGTGCAAATACGCCCACTCTTCATAGAGCCACCGAGCAAGCGTAGGGATAACTTCCTTGTGGTCTGCTAAATACTCGATGTTCATTCGTTCTCTAACGCCCCGATTCACGCGCCGGCGCAGCCGGTCGCGTGGAACCGGTGGTTAGATGCCCTCCCGTTTCGTTTCCGTCTTCTGTTCTGCTGGACGAAATAGGATTGCAAATATTTCTGCCAGAACTATCAAACCGAACAGATAGAAAAACAGATTCCACCCCATTTCCATTCCCTGCACTTCGGAGAAGTATACTAGCGCCCAAACTCCCGGAAGCAATACAAGAGCTACAAGAAGGATCGCACCGCTCCGAGATAGGTCATGCTGTTTTGAATCAGTCTTGCTTCGAAGAATGACTGGCCCAATCAAGGAATAGCCAACAAAACTAAGGAACCCGTAGGCCAACAAGATCCATGAAATCTTCTTAAATGTCTTATCACGGATTCCCTTCAAGTCGGTCGCCTCACTTACACCGCCGATCCGGGCGCTGATTTCGATACTTGAGAGTTCGCCTTGAACAATTGTTTGAATTAGCATTTCATCGCTTGGATTGAGCAGCATCGGATCGATTTTCAAAACATTGGTCGACATCCCGATCTTAGGAACCAAATTCTTTGGTTTAACTTCGATGGCCTTTGCAGCTATAAAGCGTGAAGGGGCTTTTAGCTGAATCGTTATTGGCCCATCGAATTCATTCGCGTACAGAGGAACGTTCCCAGTATTGCCAAGGCGCACGGTCAATAGGCCGCCGTTTTCTATCACCTTCTTTCCGTACCATAGCCCGATATCAGGCCAATTCTCGCCCTTTAGCGCACTCAACTCAGTTCTTGAAACAATTTCATACGAAAGTTCTCGGTTGTCGCCAAGAAAAAAGACGGTCCAAACCGTTATCGCAGCTCCAACCGCAGGGAGAATGACTTTTGTCGCCCAGAATATTAATTTCTTCCTGTTCATTGTTGTATGCATGCTGGCATCTAACGCAGAGTTGTGCCGCGCCGCCCCGAGACCACAGGAAACGGCGCGCTGTCCCTCGGCGTCGGCACGAACGTCGTGTTATACGCGCTCACCGTTCTTGATAGCCGCATGACACTATGACCTCATAGCGAGTCGAAGGGACATATTTTGGATCGCTGTCGTCCCCTCCATCCCAATTACCTTCGACCACGCAGAATACGTTTTGCCTTGAGATTCGGAATTCGGTGCCATCCGGTCCATCCGCCTCTCTGTCAGCACGCCACCCCTGCCGGTACAGGACAGAATTTTCAGAAGGATAAAAGAGAGGGCTAGGATAATGGACATCCTTGATTTTTTCTCGATTTCCCTTAAGACGAACAACGCAGCCATTGTATGAATGACCGTCATCTGTAAAGTTGCCTGTCGATTTCTTGAGACTCAGGCTCGGAACTGAGCTTAGTTGCTTGTAGGCTAGGTCGCAGGCCTCCTCGAGTAGCCCCGCCTGAGCGGAGCATCCAAAGCTTGCGAGTGCCAGACTCGTTAACCAAGTCGAGATTGTTATCTTCATACTTCCTTGAGCGTATAACGCCGCGCTTGAGGGGCGAGCGGTGCGCCAGCACCGCGAGTCCCTCTCGAAGCGCTTGTTGGGCATTTCTTTGATAGGCTCATTTACCTGTTGGAATAATGATGGGGATCATTTGAGGACTTGATTGATTCGAAACTTTAGCACGGAATTCGCTAAGTTGCGTTTCATTGCCGTCAGTGATATCCAGCAAACGGAAAATAAATGTTATGCCCTGCAAATTTGCTCGCATCTTGTAGCGTTTTCCCGATTCAAATTTCAAATCGACATATTCGTATGCGTTCATATAATTATTGTGGGCGCTGACACCGTAACGATGCATGCCTGGGGCTACGCAAGAGCGACCGCTTGTAGGCAGACTATCGATTTCCCGGATATGTACATGTGCTTCCCCAGAAGCGTATTTAAAAAAATTGGCAACATCGCCTTCAATGCACGCGGCGTCTTGCCCGACGTAGTTTTCAAGCTGGGGCCCGGATGCGCAACCTGCTAATAAGAAGGTTAAAAAAGAGACCATAGTAAATATCGCTTTTTTCATTTTCATCTCCGATGAGATTGAGGCCCAACGTGCTGCTAAGCCGCGCGCCGTCGTTTGGCGCGTCGGCTTGAGCTGCGTGTTAGAGCTTTTCGTTGTCAAACTCTTTTATCTTTCCGCAACGGGCGGTAATTTGCCGTTTGGTAAGCTCACGAAGCTGATCGAGGTCTTTATTTCTGAGTTCCTCCGGTTCATCATTTGTCATCCAGGACTCGTTGCCCGGAAAGTGTTGCGCCCAGTCTGGTGGTGAATACGTAAAAATTCTTGCAAGGAACTCGTCGGTTTGATCGTCACGAAATACATCGACGTTAAAACCGTGCGTCTGTGTTACTCCTTTCCATACTTTAAATTGTTTCAATTTGTTCCCTCGACAGTTCCTGGATCGCTTCTTACCGAGGTGGGCCCTTATCTCCAAAAAAACGGTTACAACCGCCCATGTTGCCTTCCACTTTCGACGAGACGATCACTCCCGACGTGTTGGTGTTCACACTGACGTTACAGTAGAGCTGAGTACCTCCGTGGATGCGAGAGTGCCTGAATAAAGCGACCTTTCGACCGTCGCCCGCAGTATAGATGGACTCGGGCGGACCCCAATCCAAAATCAATTCGTCAAGATTCCGCCCGTTCCAAGCATCCGCCGTCTCCTGCCAGTGGGCACACGCAACAAGAAATAGCACCCCCAATATCATTGCCGCTCTGGAAAGAACCATGGCACCTCCTTGTTGAGCTCTAACGGCCCGGTTCACGAGCGGCGGCGCGTTAGCGACGCCGTCCCGTGGAACCGGTTGTTATACGGATTCGAGCTCTTTGAGAGTCTTGCCATTTTTGTTTTTCCACGCGGTAAGGCCATTTGCATGACCGCCATGTATCACAGCTGCGGCCGCACTTGGGCTAGAAAACTCAACATCTTGGGCAAACATAAGATGATCTGTTTTGACCATGAGAGCGCCTTCGTCTTTAAGCTTTTGCCGCATGTTTAGTGGCCACGGATATTTTTGCGAGGAAGGGCGCTCGTTCAAAACGGCTTGCGAGCCAGCAAGCACGACCATGCCATTCGGTGTCAGATGTCCTGTGGCTTTAAGCCCCTTTATTTCGCAGGACAGGGTTTCACGCTCAGATTTACCTGCGGCATTTATTGCGGTTGGGACCAACACTTCCACTCCGAGCACAGGCAACAATTGGTGAATTTTCTCAAGGAATATTTCCATCTCCTCGCGGTCTGACTCAGGCAGGCGCGAGCCGCTACCTTGACTATTTTTGACGTCAGCGCGGCCTGCTTGTTTTGCTTGTTCTATTAACCGACCTTCGAGATACCTGATGTGAGCCTTAGTAAGGTTTTCATCTTTACTGGTAAAGAATGCGATCTGATTCCAGAAGTCTTTATCGAGGTGGCCTTTCACTCTGTCTTTTATGAACTCCGCCTCGCCGACATACACGGCGCTCTTTCCTGTTTCTGGATCAATGCCTGTAAGAAAGTAGACGCCTGACTTCTGTGATTCTTCACGGGCAAGCACGCTATCAAATTCGCTTCTTGGGCCGGCAACGGCCTTGCCTGTCCAGTTTGACAGTTCTGCCGTTCGGAGCCGCTTTGGGTCTCCGTGGACAAGGAAGATTTTAATCGTTGCGCTTGGCATGAATTGAATCCGTATAACTTAAATTAGACGGCATAGTACGATGTACTATTCGTAGTACGAAGTACCAAATGTAGTACTTTGTCACAGGAATAGTACGTGCAGTACGGCTCATCGCACGATTCGATCCGTGAGCCCGGCGCGCCGGGCGTATTCCTCGGGGGCGTACCACAATTTCCGATCTGGGTCCCAGGTACCGCCAATGGCTTTGATTTTGCGTTGCAAATCCTTCTCAAAGTATCGAATCCGCAGCGGCACACGCGGTGTGAGTTTGGGCGGCGGCAGATTGGCCACGATCTCTTCGCGATCCGGTGGGGGTGTCCAGTCGTCCTCGGCGACGATCAGCTCAACGGTCTTGTAGCGCCTGCGTTTTTCGTGTGAATAGCGGTAACGAACGGCGACCAGGCGGTCACCGTATTTGGCGACAAGTTTTTCGGTGCCGGTATCTCCCGGCTTGCGGACGGTGCCAACGCGCATGATTGCCCCTTGTTATTCTTGCGGGTCGTGGGTTACCAAGATTACGGCATGTCGTCGCGTTCCGGCAAGAGAAGCCCGTAGGTTAGGGTGAGAAACGCGAACCCCAACATCTCTCTTACCGTGAGCCATCGTCAGAATACGGACCTCGCCTTCCGGCTCTGTCCGGTATTTGTAGCCGATTTCGGGAAATCTATGTAGCAGTTGGGCCTTTTCATATATGCCCGTTACAACCTTTCGTGCTGCATCGGGATTTTCCACAGCAATGTAATCAAATATGTCGCGCAACCAGCGGTGGGCTTCCTCGGCCCATCTTATTTCTGCCATGTACGCATGCGCCGTTCCATTTCTTCACTCGACACGACGCGGCCCGCGCGGGAGTCTTCAAGGCCACGCGCGACCATGCGCTCGAACGCAAGCTCACGCATGATTTCCTCATAGGTCGCATCTTCGGGCTGTGACTGAATCACTTCAGTCATCTTCTGTTTGGCGCTGGGCATATGACCTTCTTTCGGCAAGGGGAATAGCAGGCATTATTTCCCGCTTTCGCAACTCAGTCCAGCGTTTCCGTGACTGATGGCGCAAACCAGCAGGATACGTTGGGATTCACTTTGTTCATCCCAACCTACATTTTTAGAGTTTTATTATATCGCGCAGGGTATTGGCGATCTGATCCAGCGGTACCTCGCGCGGTTGCTTGTCGCGCCGGCCTTTGTATTCGGCCACACCCTTGGCGAGCCCTTTGTCGCCGAGGACGATACGGTGCGGGATGCCGATCAGGTCCATGTCGGCGAAGATCACGCCGGGGCGCTCGTCGCGGTCATCGAGCAGTACATCGAAACCGGCCTGCACCAGCTCGCTGTAAAGTTTATCCATCGCTTCGCGGACCTTCTCTGATTTGGCATAGCCGATGGGCACCAGCGCTATCTGGAATGGCGCGATGGCGTCGGGCCAGATGATGCCGTTGTCGTCGTGGTTCTGCTCGATCGCGGCCGCGACCACGCGCGAGACGCCGATGCCGTAACAGCCCATGGGCATGACCACGGACTGGCCGGCCTCGTCGAGCACGGTCGCCTGCATGGCCTCGCTGTACTTGGTGCCGAGCTGGAAGATGTGACCGACCTCGATGCCGCGGCGGATCGAGAGCGTGCCGCCGCATTGGCCCTGGACGGAATCGGGGCAGGGGTCGCCCTCGACCACCTTGCGCAGATCGGCCACCACCGGCTCGGCGGCATCGCGTCCCCAATTAACATTAATAAGGTGCTTGCCGTTGACGTTCGCGCCGCAGATGAAATCGGCCAGGCGCGCGGCGGAT
>JANLIB010000302.1 GCA_024653675.1 Gallionella sp.
CTCAAGAAATTTTAACGCTTACATATCAAACATATGCGGCGCGCTAAAATTTCTTTCGCGCCTTGTCTCGCTTAGAATTTTGAATTAATAGAGGCGCCCTTAATGAATTTTGTGTGATAAATGTCACATTTCTGCGTCCTGGCGCCATCCTGACTGTACTTTAGTACAGTGGTATTTATTGTGTAAACACGCTTAAATGCCTCCAGAGGCAAATGGGATAAATTCGAAGGTTGATACACGAGGAAATGAAAAAGGGGATGACCATGACCAGTAACATCAGGTTTCGCGGGTTGACCACATCTGTGTTGGCTTTGTCGGCGCTGCTCGCAGCCCAGCCCGCAGCGGCGGACACGATAGAGTTGAACAGTTTCTGGGCGGGCAGCGGCACCGTCACCATAGATTTCACCGGGATTAACTGGCATGACGGAAGCACCGTTCCTGGTTTGCATGAAACTGGCGGATCGGGAGGATTCGAAACTTATAATCTGACTACAGACCCCGGAAAAGACAACGCCTTTCAATCATTTTGCGTGGATATTTTCCACAGTTTCAGCTTTATTACCAGCTCTGTCGATGTGCTGAAACCCGCCGATGTGGCCTTGGCCGGTTCCTCGGCGACAGTCCCTACGGTTATCAGCTCAAGCGCGGCGGCTGACCTGGGCCGCCTGTACACGAATCACCATGCATCCATAGACTCGACCAGCAGCAGCGGTGCCAATGAGGCAGCTTTTCAATTGGCTGTCTGGGAAATCGTAAATGAGCGCTCCGGCGCTTATAGTCTTGCCGGTGGCGATTTCAAGGCGACCGGAACTGGCAGCAGCATCGCCAGTACATGGCTGAGTGAGCTGAGCACAACCTCTGCCAGCTCGTACAGCGCCAATATCTGGACTGTGCAGTCCATGGTGTCCGGAAAGGGTTATGCTCAGGATGTCGTGGTCTTTACCCAGGTTCCCGAACCCGAGACCTACGCAATGATGATGGCTGGACTTGGTTTGCTGGGCTTTGTATTGCGCCGCAGAAACCGGAATCCAGTTTGAATCAGTTATACCCCGGATAGCCCCGCCCTTCTGGCGGGGTTTTTTTTGCCGGGGAAATCCGCTGAAAAAATCAGGTCATGAAGCTGTTGCTCAGCGCGATAAGCTGATCCAGCCTGGTTTTCGCCGCCCCGCTGGCGATCACCTCATCGGCTTTTGCCACGCCGTCTTCCAGTGTGTCCGCCAGCCCAGCCACGTAGATCGCCGCGCCTGCATTCATCTGCACGATGTCGCGCGGCGCGCCGACTTCGTTGTTCAATACGCTCAATAATTTTTCGCATGCCTCGCCGGCGTTGGCGACGCGCAGCAAATTGGCCGGCGCGCTGGCGATGCCGAACAGATCGGGGTGCACGGTGTATTCGCTGATCTTGCCGTCCTTGAGTTCGGCGATGTAAGTGCCTTCGCTGATGGAAATTTCGTCCATGCCGTCCGCTCCATGCACCACCAGCACATGCCGGCTGCCGAGCGAGGCCAGCACCTGCGCGAGTTTGGCGGTGAGCGACTGGTGGAATACGCCTATCACCTGATTCTGCGCGCCGGCCGGATTGGTCAGCGGACCGAGCAGATTGAACATCGTGCGCACGCCGAGTTCACGCCGCACCGGAGCGGCGTGTTTCATCGCGCTGTGATGATTGGGCGCGAACATGAAGCCGACCCCGATGTTGTCCACGCACTGCGCGACTTGTTCCGGCGTAAGGTTCACGTTCACGCCGAGTTTTTCCAGCACGTCAGCGCTGCCGCAGGTGCTGGAGACGGAGCGTCCGCCATGCTTGGCGACATGCGCCCCGGCTGCCGCCGCAACGAATGCGCTGGCGGTGGAGATGTTGAAAGTCTGCGCACCGTCGCCGCCGGTGCCGCAGGTATCGACCAGGTGCCCGGTATGCTTTACGTTGACCCTGGTGGACAACTCGCGCATCACCGCTGCCGACGCTGCGATCTCGTCAACGGTTTCGCCTTTCATGCGCAGCGCGATCAACACCGCCGCGATCTGCGCCGGCGTGAGCTGCCCGCCCATGATGTGCTCCATCAGTTCGCGCATCTCGGCGAACGGCAGGTCGTGGCGGTCGATCAGCTTGGTTAATGTCTGTGAATAGTTCATGATGCCCTCTATAAAAATATGGTGTAGGGGCGCGATTCATCGCGCCCTTTTTGGTACGGTGATAAATCAGGGCGCGATGAATCGCGCCCCTACACATTCCCTCTCAAAAAATTCTTCAGCAAATCATGCCCGTGTTCGGTGAGTATGGATTCCGGATGGAACTGCACGCCATGCACCGCAAGGGTCTTGTGCCGCACGCCCATGATCTCGCCATCGCCGGTCCACGCGGTGATCTCCAGGCAATCCGGCAGTGTCTCGCGCTCGATCACCAGCGAATGATAGCGCGTCGCGGTGAACGGATTCGGCAGGCCGGTGAATACGCTGGTGTTATTGTGATGGATCAGCGAAGTCTTGCCGTGCATCAATTGCCTGGCGTGAATGATATGTCCGCCGAAAGCCTGGCCTATGCTCTGGTGGCCGAGACACACGCCGAGGACAGGAATCTTGCCGGCAAAATTCTTGATCGCGGCGACCGATACGCCGGCTTCGTTCGGCGTGCATGGGCCGGGCGAAATCACGATATGTTGCGGATTCAATTTTGCGATCTGCTCGACGGTGATCTCGTCGTTGCGATGCACCACCACGTCCTCGCCAAGCTCGGCGAAATACTGCACCAGGTTGTAGGTGAAGGAGTCGTAATTGTCGATCATTAAAAGCATAATTTTATGTGCCTATTTCATTCCGTAGGATGGGTGGAGCGCAGCGATACCCATCAATTTATTACCGTGGAACGATGGGTATCGCTGCGCTCCACCCATCCTACCGCAGTTATATTTTTCGCATCATACTCAAAGCCACAGCTTCGGCAACCTCGATCCCGTCCACCGCCGCCGAAAGTATCCCGCCCGCATAGCCCGCGCCTTCACCGGCCGGGTACAAACCCCTGGTATTGATGCTTTGCAAATCATCCTTGTTGCGCTTGATGCGTATCGGCGAGGAGGTGCGCGTCTCGACACCGGTCAGCACCGCATCGGCCAGGTCGTACCCCTTGATCTGTTTGGCGAATGCAGGCAAAGCTTCGCGGATCGCGGCGATCGCGTAATCGGGCAGCGCGGAGGATAGATCGCACAGATGAACGCCGGGTGTGTAGGAGGGCTGCACCGCGCCGAATTTTGTCGAGGGTCTGCCCGCCAGAAAATCGCCGACCAGTTGCCCGGGCGCCTGATAGTTGCCGCCGCCCAGCTCATAGGCGCGCGACTCCCAGCGGCGCTGTAATTCCATGCCCGCCAGCGGGTCGCCGGGATAGTCCTGCTCGGGCGTAATGCCCACCACGATGCCGCTGTTGGCGTTGCGCTCGTTGCGAGAATACTGGCTCATGCCATTGGTCACCACGCATCCCGGTTCGGATGTCGCGGCGACCACAGTGCCGCCCGGGCACATGCAGAAGCTGTACACCGAGCGGCCATTGCTGGCGTGATGCACCAGCTTGTAATCTGCCGCGCCCAGCAACGGGTTACCGGCATTTTTTCCGTAACGGGCGCTGTCGATCAGCGACTGCGGATGCTCGATGCGCAAGCCGATCGAGAACGGCTTGGCTTCGATATAGATGCCGCGCCTGTGGATCATCTCGAAGGTGTCGCGCGCGCTGTGGCCGACTGCCAGCACCAGATGATCCGTCGCGACATGTTCGCCGCTGGCGAGTACCACGCCAGTGACTTGCCCATCCGTGATTGTTATGTCATCCACGCGGCTCTCGAAACGTATCTCGCCGCCCAGCGACTTTATCGTCTCACGCATCTTTTCCACCATGCCCACCAGACGGAACGTGCCGATGTGCGGATGGCTCACATACAAGATCTCTTCCGGCGCGCCCGCCTTGACGAATTC
>JANLIB010000186.1 GCA_024653675.1 Gallionella sp.
AAGACTTGCAACTTTCGAGTATAGAGGTGGCGATAAGAGTGCTTTAGAGCGAGCAGAAAAATCACTTTCAGACCTTGAAGCAGCGGATGAACCAGATGAACGCCCTTCGCGGATATCTCGATGATGCGCGTCGCCAGCGAACTGACAAACTCGCGATCGTGGCTGACGAACACCAGCGTGCCCTTGTATTCAAGCAGCGCGGTGTTGAGCGACTCGATGGATTCCATGTCCATGTGATTGGTCGGCTCATCCATCAGCAGCACGTTGGGGCGCTGCAGCATCAGTTTGCCGAACATCATGCGCCCCTTTTCGCCGCCGGACAGCACCCTTACATTTTTCTTTGCATCATCGCCGGAGAACAGCAAACGTCCCAAAGTGGCGCGCACGGTCTGGTCATCGTCATTCGGGCCGCGCCAATAAGTCATCCAGTCGGTCATGATCTCGTCCCTGGCGAACTCGTGAGCGGTGTCCTGCGCGTAGTAACCGAGTTTGGCCTTGTCCGCCCACCTTATGGTGCCGGTGTCGGGAGCGAGATCTCCGGCCAGACAGCGCAGCAGCGTGGTCTTGCCGATGCCGTTCGGGCCGATGATCGCGACTCTCTCTCCGGCATCGATGCGGAAATTGACGTTTGAAAAAAGCATCTTGTCGAAGCCCTTGGCCATCTTCTGCACCTCGACCGCGACGCGGTGCAGTTTCTCGCGCTCGTCATAGTCGAAGCGGATGAACGGATACTGGCGGCTGGAGGGCTTGATGTCCTCGATCTTGATCTTGTCGATCTGGCGCGCGCGCGAAGTGGCCTGCCTGGCCTTGGAGGCGTTCGCCGAGAAGCGCGCCACGAAGGCTTTCAGCTCGGCGACTTTCTCTTTCGCTTTTGCATTGTCGGCTGACTGCTGCTCGCGCGCCTGAGTGGACGCCAGCATGTACTCGTCGTAGGTGCCGGGGTAAACAGTGATCCTGCCGTAGTCCAGATCGGCCATGTGGGTGCACACGCTGTTCAGGAAATGGCGGTCGTGCGAGATGATGACCATGGTGCAATTGCGCGCGTTGAGAATATTCTCCAGCCAGCGGATGGTGTTGATATCGAGGTTGTTGGTCGGCTCGTCCAGCAGCAGGATGTCCGGATTGGAGAACAATGCCTGCGCCAGCAGCACGCGCAGCTTGAAGCCGGGCGCGACTTCGCGCATCGGTCCATGATGCAATTCCAGCGCGATGCCCACGCCGAGCAGCAATTCCCCGGCGCGCGGTTCGGCGGTGTAACCGTCGTATTCGGCGAACTGCGCTTCCAGATCGGCGGCGCGCATGTAGTCTTCTTCGCTCGCGTCCGGATTGGCGTAGATCGCATCGCGCTCCGCCATCGCCGCCCACATCTCGCTATGGCCCATCATCACCACGTTCAGCACGCGCATGTCCTCGTAAGCGAACTGATCCTGGCGCAGCTTGCCGAGGCGCTCATTCTTGTCCAGCATCACCTCGCCCGAACTTTGCTCCAGATCGCCGCCGAGGATCTTCATAAAAGTGGTCTTGCCGCAACCGTTCGCGCCGATCAGGCCATAGCGGTTGCCGCCGCCGAATTTTACCGAGACGTTTTCAAACAGGGGCTTGGCCCCGAACTGCATGGTGATGTTGGCGGTGGAAAGCATGAAAAAAGGGAAAAAGATTTCTGGATTGCGATTTTAACACCGTGCGCGGCTCAGGCTGAACTTATTAGCCATGAACTTATTAGCCATTGCCCAGCAATCCATTTAGCTGATAGCATTACCCTTGTGTGTCGTCTGAGAAACAGGATGAACTACAAACAAAAAATCTCCTTATGGGTGGGGGCGTTCAATTTCGCCGTGCTATTGCTGTTCCCGCCAACCGATTCCTTTTCGTTTACCGATACCAAGGCGCTGGTCTTCGCGGGTTTCCATTTAATCTTTACGCTCAGCGCCAATGAAGTGATCAACGGCGATGTGCTGTTTCTCGAGAACGTGGTGCTGCTGGTGAATGTGGGTGTTGCCTGGCTGCTGCTGAGCGATGGCAGATATCCTGCCGGCGCCAGGTGGCGCCTTAATTTCCAGGACGCGATACTGCTGATCGTCGCGGTCAACCTGACGGTGATCCTGTTGTTCCCCCCATTCGAGTATTTTTACGCGATCACCAGGGCGCCATTGCCAACCTTTCAGGGGTTCTACTTCATTTTCATGGCAGGGCCGATGCTCACCATCGTCACGTCGTTGCTTTATCTGGAAGTGATATTCGTGCTGTTTAACGGCTCCATGCTGTGGTTGTTATTCAAAAGGGATGAAGGGCGCCTCTATTAATCCAAACTCCGTCGCGATACGGCGTTGCTCAACAAATTTTAACGCTTACATATCAAACATATGCGGCGCGCTAAAATTTCTTTCGCGCC
>JANLIB010000002.1 GCA_024653675.1 Gallionella sp.
CGGTTTTCGAACATTCAAAATGCTGGAACTTGCGCTATATCATGTACTTGGAAAATTACCCGAGCCAAAACTTACCCACTCATTTTACTGACGAACCAATCCCTGTGCCTTTTTCGTGCTGCTGTTCCTGCTCTCGATGATGGCGCACCAGAAGAGCAGGACGCGCATGCTGTCCATCGGCGGCATCTTCGTGCTGGTTTCCGGGCTGATGTATTTCGCCTTCATGTCCGCATGGCTCAACGTCTTCCAGCTCTTCGGTCATCTCGCCTGGGTCACGCTGGTGGCCGGTGCGTTGGCGGTGTTCGTGGGCGTGGTGAACGTAAAGGATTTCTTCCTGTTCGAGAAGGGCGTCACGTTGTCGATACCCGAATCGAAAAAACCCGACATCTTCCGCCGCGCCCGCGCCATCCTCAGTGCCGGGAGCCTGCCGGCCATGCTCGCCGCAACGATCTTTCTGGCCGTCACTGCCAACTTTTACGAACTGTTGTGCACGGCGGGTTTCCCGATGGTCTATACGCGCCTGCTCACGCTGGCTGAGCTCAGCAACACCGCCCGCTACGGTTACCTCGCCGCCTACAATCTGATTTATGTGGCGCCGCTGGCGCTGATCGTCGTCGTCTTCGCCCGCGCCCTGGGCACGCGCAAGCTGACCGAACGGGAAGGCCGTCTGCTCAAGCTGATGTCAGGCGTCATGATGCTGGAGCTGGGTGGCTTGCTGCTGCTTGCTCCGGAGTTGATCAGCCGGGTCGGCATCGCCTTCGGCCTGATGACGGCGGCAGTTGGAATCACCTGGATCGCAGCGCGCCTGACCCGGAACGGCCAGGCATGAAACAGCGCAGGTTCATCAACAGGAGACGTGATATGAGATACATCGGATGCCGCAACTGCGAAACCGCAGGGAAACTCATCGAGTATCGCAAGGGTCGCGACAAATTTCCCGGAATAAAGGATCATCATGGATAACGGCAGGAAAGCATCGTTCCATGCAAGATTGAATGGCAGGTTCCAGGGCATGCTGCAATGGCAGCAGCTTGATGATCTCTGGAAGCGCGTAAAGCGCGGCCAGTGGTATTTCTATCGGATCGGTGAAACCCTGCCTGACTATCCTTTGAGCGGCGATGATCTGGCGCGGCGCGTCGATGTGCTGGATACCCTGCTGCGGCAGGAACACGATTACCACTATTGCGGCATCGTCTATGCCGACGATGAGGAGCAGCCTTCGCTGATCAAGGTATATGACCCGAACGGCATGGGTTCTTCCTGCAGTCGCAGCACGACCGCTACGCCGCCGGGCTGGATACTCAGCATCTCACCCCCCGAGACGATCGAGGCGCATGCGCCCGTACCGGGCAACCGCAAGCGCTGGTGGCAACTTTCTTCACACTGAGAACGCGATGACAGAGCCAGACTTGAACGGACTCGTTTTACATAGAAGGCAATACAACGTGCTGGTGCTGTGCACCGGCAATTCAGCGCGCAGCATTCTGGGCGAAGCGCTGTTCAATACGCTGGGCAAGGGAAAGTACATCGCCTACAGCGCGGGCAGCAAGCCGGCCGGGAAGGTCAACCCGTTCGCGCTGGAGTTGCTGCAAAAGCAGGGGCACAGTATTGCAGGGCTGCGCAGCAAAAGCTGGGATGAGTTCGCCGCGCCCGGCGCGCCGCAGATCGATTTCATCTTTACCGTATGCGACAACGCGGCAGGTGAAGCCTGCCCGATCTGGCCGGGCAGACCCTTTACCGCGCATTGGGGCATTCCCGACCCGGCTGGCGTAGAAGGTGATGACAAAGCAAAGCGCGCAGCTTTTCGCAAGGCATCTGAACAGTTGGCGCGGCGCATTCAATTATTCATGAGTTTACCGGTTGGAAAATTGGACAAGCTTACGCTGAAAGAAAAACTTGCCGAAATCGGGCGCATAAAGGATTAATTCCAATAACCCCGTAAGGGCGCGATTCATCGCGCCCTTTGGTACATGAATAGACAGGGGCGTGATGAATCACGCCCCTACAATGCGAAATGGAAAAACCGGATGAATCTTTTCGAACGTTACCTGACCGTCTGGGTCGGGCTGTGCATCATCGCCGGCGTGCTGTTGGGGCAATTTCTGCCGGGTGTGTTTCAGGCCATCGCCAGCCTGGAGATCGCCGGGGTCAACATTCCGGTCGGCGTGCTGGTGTGGGTGATGATCATTCCGATGTTGCTGAAGATCGATTTCGGCGCGCTGCATCAGGTCAGGGCGCATGGCCGCGGCATTGCCGTCACGCTGTTCATCAACTGGGGCGTGAAGCCTTTTTCGATGGCCTTTCTCGGCTGGCTGTTCATCCGCCATGTGTTCGCCGGTTATCTGCCGCAGGATCAGATCGACAGCTATATCGCCGGGCTGATACTGCTGGCCGCTGCGCCTTGTACCGCGATGGTGTTCGTGTGGAGCAATCTGGTGAAAGGCGATCCGTATTTCACGTTGTCGCAAGTGGCGCTCAATGATGTCATCATGATCTTTGCCTTCGCGCCTTTGGTGGCGTTGCTGCTTGGCATCGCCAGCATCGCCGTGCCGTGGGACACGCTGTTCGTCTCGGTGGTTTTTTACATCGTGATCCCGGTGATCATCGCGCAATTGCTGCGCCGCCGGTTATCTGCGAAGGGCGAGGCAGCATTCAAGCATGCAATGGAAAGGATCGCACCCCTGTCTGTGAGTGCGCTATTGCTGACTCTGGTGTTGCTGTTCGCCTTGCAGGGCAACGCCATCGTCGCGCAGCCGCTGGTGATCGCGATGCTGGCCGTGCCGATCCTGATCCAGGTGTTGTTCAATTCCGGCCTGGCCTACTGGTTGAACCGCCGCCTGGGCGTGGCGCACTGCGTCGCCGCACCCTCGGCATTGATAGGCGCGAGCAATTTTTTCGAGTTGGCGGTGGCCTCCGCCATCAGTCTGTTTGGTTTCCAGTCCGGCGCGGCGCTGGCCACCGTGGTCGGGGTGCTGGTCGAAGTGCCGGTGATGCTGCTGGTGGTGAAGATCGTCAATGCCACGCAACAATGGTATGGGATTGGCAAACAGGGCAAGGCGCATCTCTAAACGAAAATTATATTGGATTGTCTGGTTTTCTGTCAGAGGAGGAAGTGCTCTGATGTTTTAACCCAATAATTCATTAGAAATGTCCAGCAATTTTTCTGGCTGTAAAGCCTGTCGGTTCGGTGTAGGAGCCCGATTCATCGGGCGATTAACCGAGAATATTCGCCCGATAAATCGGGCTCCTACAACGGCAATTTCCTTTAATGGATTATCCCGTTTTAAGAAAGTGTTTGGCATAGCGGCTGCTCATGCGCGACATCGGCAACAGGATAAACAGGTCGGCGGTGTTGAAGTCCGGATCCCAAGAGGGTTCGCCGCAGATATACGCACCCAGCCGCAAATAGCCTTTGAGTAACGGCGGGACCGGCGCATCGAGATATTGGTTCAACGCGTGCAACGGCAGCGGGCAGCGCGGGAACACGCTGTATTCGGCAGGGGCGGAATAGATGCGGTGCAATTTTCGATAGATGCTCGCCGCGACGTGCCCTCCGTCCGCCATGCTGATGCTGGCGCAGCCGATCAGATATTCATGGCGGTGTTGCTGCATGTATTGGGCCAGGCCGCTCCACAGATGCGTGATCGTGGCGCCATCGCGATAATCCCAATGCACACAGGAACGCCCGACTTCCACCATCCGGTCACTTAAGTGCAGCAGACGGGTCAGATCGAATTCGGTCTGGGAATAATAGCCGCCGATCTTTTCCGCCTGATCGGGTGAGAGTATGCGATAAGTCCCCACGACTTTGTTATCTATGCTCTCGCGTACCAATAAATGCTCGCAGTATTTGTCGAATATGTCGCGGTCGATCCTTTCTCTGGCGCTGGGCAGACTGGCGCCCATTTCTTCGGCGAATACTTTAAAGCGCAGGCGCTGCGCTTCCAGAATTTCTGCTTCGCTATGGGCGATGGAAGTTATCAGGTGCCGCTGGGCGGCGGGTTGGCGTTGTCGGTTGAGTTCCAGCATTGCATCTCCTTTGGACAGGTTGAAGATGCATGCAGAATAGGGATTTCTTGTTGCAGTGCGATGACGGGAATATGAATGTAGTGTGAAATTACTGAGCCTGCCGAGGGACGGGAATGCCGGATTAATCCGGGATAATGGAAACAGGATTACTGGCTTTGTGAATGGAATCCAGTGGCGGGCGCCCCGAACCTTGCGAGCGCTTATTCGACAGGAGCTGTTTTTCGCGCTGAAAGACAAGCACCGATGCGGTGCGCAGGATGCCCAGCACAAACAGCAATGCGCTCAAGGCGTAAATCTCATCCGGTGAAATTTTATGCTCGAACAATTTAATCATGATTTCGCGCAGGACAAACACAATGCCCGCGTCCACAATAAAGGTCATGCGCAGGCGATGTTCGTTGAAATGGGAGACAAGGGAGCGCGAAAGCTCGATCAGTACGAACAAGGTTAATACGTCTGAAACAATTTCAACGTAATGGCGTGTGATATCAGTATGTCTCGCCAGATCGCCTAGTCTCAGGAACAAATGGACAACGCCGATGACAATCCCGGAGGTAATAAACAGCAGCAGGACGCCAAATATCAGATTGACTGCCCGGTCAAAAATTTTCATTGCGGTACTGATCATGATGCCTTTGCTTATAAGTCAGGTTTGTTGCAGCTATTAAGATGCGCGCAGCGGGATTTTCAGATTTCCCCTAGCAGCCTGTCTGACTTGAAGAATCGAAGCGAAAATTCGGCTGAGCGAGGACAGCTTTTGCCGGTTTTGCAGGTCAATAGTCGTTCTATTGACCAAAAAAGTGGTGAAATATGGACCGCTCAGGCGGATTTGCAGCCGATTTCCTTTAAGTCAGACAGGCTGATAGGCAACCACCTGGAGGCAACCCGGTTCATCCAGCCCGGCAGGCCGGCAAATGCGGGTATGCAAGCCGGTAAATTCCTCGATGCCCACGCTGCGCACACCCGCCAGCATGTCGGACTCGACGAAGCAGTGTTCAGAATTGCCGCCCGCCGCTGCGGGAAGTTGGCCGGCATACAGCGCGGCATGTGACCAGGTGGACTGGGTGAGAAATTTGATGGCAGTGCTGGCACGGCTGCCGCCTTCGACCAGCAGCACGTCGCCTACTTTTAAGAGTTGCACGCAGCCGTTCCGGCGGTGTTGCCGCCGCCGTACTGTGTATATGCCGTTCCCGCGAAAGAAAACGCGCGAGATTCCCGCCGAGCCAATGTAGTGCCATTCCCATGTCCACTCCCTTATAAAAGTTGATACTGTCGCGATCACGGGTATGATTCTTACAGGCGTACTGTCTGCGGATTACCTTATGCTTTGACCAGGAGAATACTATGAATCGCAGAGATTTTCTCCATAACCTCGCCGCTCTGTCGCTGTGCGCGGCCATCCCTGCTGTTGCCAAAGAAGGAGGCGCAGTCATGAAACCATTGATCAAAAGCAAAGCTGCGTGGCGTGCGCTGCTTCCCCCCGGCCGTTACGCCATTCTTTTCGAGGAAGACACCGAGCCGCCGCGCAGCAGCGCGCTGGACCATGAGAAGCGCAACGGCACCTTCATTTGTGCGGCGTGTTTTCTGCCGCTGTTTTCATCCAGACAAAAATTCGATAGCGGCACCGGATGGCCCAGTTTCTGGCAGCCATTGCCCGATGCCATTGCGACCAGAAAGGATTTCAAACTGATCTGGCCGCGCACCGAATACCACTGCGCCCGCTGCGGCGGGCATCAGGGGCACCTGTTCAAGGACGGTCCAGAGCCAACCGGTTTGCGTTATTGCAACAACGGTCTGGCATTGGAATTCGTGGCGGAAGGTGCGCCATTGCCGGCGTTGCGCACATGAAAACGCATCGCCGTAGCTTGCTGGTGGTATGCGCACTGCTGTTTGCCTATGACCTCATGGCAGCCGAAGCGTCTCCGCTGCAGCCCGCCACTGCCTTGTTTGCAGGCGGCTGCTTCTGGTGCATCGAAGCAGACCTTGAAAAGCTGGACGGCGTGATCGCGGTGGAATCGGGTTACACCGGAGGGACGCTGCGTAACCCGACCTATCAACAGGTCAGCGCGGGGGGAACGGGTCATGCCGAGGCGGTGCGGGTTGCATACGATCCGCAGCGTGTCAGTTACCAAAAACTGCTCGACTATTTTTGGCGGCACATCGACCCCACCGTCAAGGACCGGCAATTTTGCGATGCCGGTTCACAATACCGCAGCGCGATCTTTTATCAAAACGACAACGAGCAGAGGCTGGCGCTATCCAGCAGACAGGTGCTGGAAAAGAGCGGCCGATTTGCGCAGATTCACACCGAGATCGTGGCTGCCGGCGTGTTCTATCCCGCCGAGGAATATCATCAGGATTACTACAAAAAGAATCCGATTCGTTATGGCTTTTACCGCAACAGCTGCGGGCGCGATGCGCGCGTCAGGGCGGTGTGGGGTGATGCACATTAAACCTAAGCCGGACAAGCCGGAACCAAAAAACGTAGGGTGGATAAAGCGCGCAGCGCGTATCCACCAATCCGCCGAGGCAATCCATTGGTGGAAACGCTAC
>JANLIB010000089.1 GCA_024653675.1 Gallionella sp.
CTTACCACTTACCACTTACCACTTACCACTTACCACTTACCACTTACCAATTACCACTTACCACTTACCACTCACCACTCACCACTCACCACTTACCACTCACCACTTACCACTCACCACTCACCACTCACCACTCACCACTCACCACTCACCACTCACCACTTACTATTTACTATGCGCCCCAGTCAAAGATCCCCCAATCAATTGCGTGAAATACGCATCACGCGCCATTACATCAAGCATGCCGAAGGTTCGGTGCTGATCGAGTGCGGCGATACCAAAGTGATTTGCACCGCCAGTGTCGAAGAGCGCGTTCCGCCGCATAAAAAAGGCAGCGGTGAAGGCTGGGTGACATCCGAATACGGAATGCTGCCGCGCTCAACCAATGAGCGCATGAGCCGCGAAGCCGCCAAGGGCAAACAATCCGGGCGCACCCAGGAGATCCAGCGGCTGATCGGGCGCAGCCTGCGCGCCGTGGTTGATTTGAGGAAGCTGGGCGAGCGCACCATCCAGATAGATTGCGACGTGATCCAGGCCGACGGCGGCACGCGCACAGCCAGCATTACCGGAGCATTTGTGGCGATGCACGATGCGGTGAGCAGCATGATGAGAGTCGGCAAGATACAGGAATCCCCGCTCAAGGATTTCGTCGCAGCGATTTCCGTCGGTGTATACCAGGGCGCGCCGGTGCTGGATCTGGATTATGCCGAGGATTCGGCCTGCGATACCGATATGAACGTGGTGATGCTGGGCAACGGGCATTTTGTCGAGGTGCAGGGAACCGCAGAAGGCCACGCCTTCAGCCGCGCGGAAATGAGCGCATTACTTGACCTTGCGCAAAACGGCATCGCCAGGCTGATCGTCATGCAGCGGACGGCGCTGGAGAATGACTGATGATTTTGCAGCGGCGCGGGCCATCGCGCCCCTTTGTCCGGTATATGAACAGGTCAGGGCGCATCACACCCCTATGCCATGAAAAAACTCGTCATCGCTTCCAATAATCCCGGTAAGTTGCGCGAATTCCAGTTTTTGTTGCAGCCGCTTGGCATCGAAGTGCTGACGCAGGCGCAGCTCGGTATCGAGGAAGCGGAGGAACCGCACCACACCTTCATCGAAAACGCGCTTGCCAAAGCGCGTCATGTCAGCAGTCTGAGCGGATTGCCCGCGCTGGCGGATGATTCGGGAATCTGTGTCGCAGCGCTGAACGGCGCGCCCGGAGTGTTCTCGGCGCGCTATGCCGGGGATGACCCCAAATCGGACGAGCGCAACAACGAGAAATTATTGCAGGTCATGGACGGTGTGGCGGATCGCCGCGCGCATTATTACTGCGTGCTGGTGCTGTTGCGCCATGCCGGCGACCCTCAACCTTTGCTTGCCGAAGGCGAATGGCACGGCGAGATCGCCCTGCAACCCGCAGGCGAAGGCGGCTTCGGCTATGACCCGCTGTTCTGGCTGCCTGAGTACGGCAAGACCAGCGCGCAACTGGAGCGCGAGCAGAAACACGCCATCAGTCATCGCGGCAAGGCTTTACGGGAACTGCTGGAGAAATTGAAGGGGATGTCTTGAGGGGCATGGCACCCCCGGCTTCATGTCGTTATTCCACCAGCTTTACGCAATTGCCGCCGTTTTCCTTGGCCATCATCAGGGCCTTGTCGGTGCGGGCAAACAAGCGGACCAGAGTATCATCCGGGCGCACCTGGGTGAGACCCAGAGAAATGCTGATGGGCGGCAGCGCGTCCCCGCTGGGCAGCACCACCAGGGATTCCTTGACGTCCGCCCTGAGTCTCTCTGCCGCTACGCAGGCCTCTGCCAGGGTTGTATTCGGCAGGATAGCCACGAATCGCTCACCGAAGTGGCGCCCTGCGTGGTCATCAGGACGCAGGCAGGACAGCAAGGTGTGCGCAATATCCCGCAGCGCCTGGTCGCAGCCCAGTTGCCCGTATTTGTCGCAGAATTCCTTGAACCGGTCGAACTCCAGCATCAGGATGCAGTTTGTTTTCTTGTCTTTAATGCCGCGCAGCAAAAGGCGTTCGAATCTTTCGTGCGTCCAGCGTTGATTGTAAAGTCCGGTTATCGCATCCACCTTGGGATCACCCGAAAATCCTTGTTCATGTTCAAGACTTTCCGCCATGACCTGATTGGTGTGGCGAATGCGCTCGGTCAGTATATTCAGCATGTTGTATGCCGCCTTATGGGAGTTGTTGATCAGTTCCCATAGGGCGGTATGGCCGATGGCAAGCAGCCTGCAGTCTGTCGCCGCAATGGCGTACGCTGAAACAGGCGCGCCCCCCAGAACGGACATCTCTCCCACACACTCACCCTCACCAAGTATGGCAAGAGGTTCGACACTGGAAATCTTGGACTGAATGTTCAGGCGCCCGGAAAGGATTATGTAAATCAGGTCATTGGTTTGCCCCGGAACCAGCAGCACTTCACCTGCATCCAGCGTGCGCAGTCTGGACTTGCTCAAATTGTCTATAAGCAAATCGCTGGGTATCCCGCGGAATAGCGGGGCGGATTCCAGCACTTCAAGAACTCCTGGGGAGTGAATCATGTCATTGACCCTTTGCAGTTGATCCGTCCGGATAATCGGGTTTGCTTTGCCGCTTGGCGCAATGCGATTTATCAGGATACTATTGGGCGCCTCTATTAATTCAAAATCCTAAGCGAGACAAGGCGCGAAAGAAATTTTAGCGCGCCGCATATGTTTGATATGTAAGCGTTAAGATTTCTTGAGCAACGCCGTATCGCGACGGAGTTTGGATTAATAGAGGTGCCCTATTGTAAGGCAACAAACATTCGGTGTGGTATCTGTCCGGATATTGCGCCCATATTATATGAAACCACCGGAATCGGGCTTCAAAGCCGGCAGACGATAAACTGCACGCGCCACGTCCACCACACCGGCAACCATGCTCACCTATCCGCTGCAACCCATCGCACTTGAATCGCAAGCCGTGAATTTTCAGGCTTTGCCTCCGCTATCGCTGTATATCCACATCCCGTGGTGCGTGCGTAAATGCCCGTATTGCGATTTCAATTCGCATGAAGCGCGCGGCGCCTTTCCGGAAAAGGAGTACATCGCGGCGCTGATCCGCGATCTGGAACTTGCCTTGCCGCTGATCTGGGGGCGCAAGGTCTATACGGTGTTCTTCGGCGGCGGCACGCCCAGCCTGTTGGGCGGGGAAAGCATAGCGCAGATCATTCGCAACGTGCGCATGTTGCTGCCGCTGGACATCAACGCCGAAATCACGCTGGAGGCCAACCCGGGCACGGTGGAAGCGGGGCGCTTTGCGGCCTATCGCGAGGCGGGCGTGAATCGCCTGTCGATGGGCGTCCAGAGTTTTAACGATGCGCATCTGCAAGCGCTGGGGCGCATCCATTCAGCCGATGAAGCAAGGCGCGCGATCGGCATTGCGCAGCAGTATTTCGAAAACATCAATCTCGACCTGATGTACGCCCTGCCCGGCCAGACGGCGGAGCAGGCATTGCAGGATGTGAAAACCGCGCTGTCGTTTTCACCGCAACATCTGTCCTGCTATCACCTGACGCTGGAGCCGAACACGCTGTTCCATCGCAACCCGCCCTCCTTGCCCGGCGATGATGCGAGCAGCGATATGCAGCAGGGCATCGAGGAATTGCTGGCAGCGAACGGGTATCAGCACTATGAAACTTCGGCATTCGCGCAGCCGGGGCGCCGATCCAGACACAACCTCAACTACTGGCAGTTCGGCGATTATCTGGGCATAGGCGCAGGCGCGCACAGCAAGCTGAGCTTCCACGATAAAGTAATGCGCCAGGCGCGCCACAAGCAGCCGCAAACGTATATGCAGCAAACCGCCAAGGACGCGCCGATACAAACCGGACACGAGGTCAGCCGCGATGAACTGGGGTTCGAGTTCATGATGAATGCGTTGCGCCTGAACGAAGGTTTCGACAGCGTGCTGTTCCGGGAGCGCACCGGTTTGCCATTGCATGGAATTCGACGCGAACTGGAGGAAGCCGAGCGCCGCGGGCTGTTGACAAGAGACCATCAGCGCATC